>NZ_JBAGKV010000017.1:0-160051 GCF_037049705.1 Janthinobacterium sp. LPB2021202312-11-4
ACTTGAGCCTTAAAAAGTAAAAAAAAGCGTCTTGAACTAGTCCTAGCTTAATGAGTTTTGACTGCTGTAGGTGCTGGTTTTTCGCATATGTTTGACCGATCCTGCGCGCTGTGCCAACAGCGACCTCAATTTTCTGGATGAACAGGATTGGGTGTTTTTTTGCTGGGAAGATGATAGGTTGCGGGTAGGCGATGTGTGCTCACTTCAGTGGGCCTGCATCTTCGAAACTATAAAAATAATAACGTTGAAGTGGTCAGTCGAGGCTGCGTAGTAGTCTGGGTTTCGCTGCTACGAAACGCCTATTGGAGCTGACACTTTGAGTCATCAAGTATCTCTTCACATGTGGTTTTCCTGGATAAGTCCCTGGTTGTCGGCATCCGCGGTTACAGTCACTTCTCTGGCGTTTACCGGTATTTTTCTTCGCTATGCTCTTGCCCGTAGCATGGTAGAAGTTCCCAATGCCCGCAGCTCGCACTCTATTCCCACGCCACGCAGTGGCGGCGTAGGAATCGTATTCAGTTTTCTTGCTGCGCTACCGATACTCGCGCTTTTTGGTGGCGTGAGTTGGGCGATGGTGTGGAACTTGCTCGGTGCGGGGACCGGTATCGCGCTACTGGGCTTTTTTGATGACTCTCGACACATACCTGCTCGCTGGCGTTTACTCGGGCATTTTGTAGCAGCCATTTGGGCCGTACTCTGGCTTGATGGATTACCTCCACTCAATATATTGGGTGTCACACTGGACCTTGGTTGGTCGGGAAATGTTCTGGCTGTAATCTATCTGGTCTGGATGTTGAACCTATATAACTTCATGGACGGTATTGACGGTATTGCCTGTGTTGAAGCCGTTACCTCTTGCTTCGGAGCATGTCTTGTCTATTGGTTGCGGGATTATCAGTTTCTTATCTGGCCTCCGTTACTACTCGCCATGTCCGCGCTTGGATTTTTATATTGGAATTTTCCGTCCGCGAAAATTTTCATGGGGGACGTTGGCAGTGGATTTTTGGGTATCATTTTGGGTGTTCTTTCGCTTCAAGCTGCCTGGCATGACTCCCATTTATTATTCGTGTGGGCGATTTTACTTGGGGTTTTTATCGTCGATGCAACATTTACCTTGATACGACGTTTTTTACGTGGAGAACGGGTATATGAGGCTCACCGTAGTCATGGTTATCAGTTTGCTTCGCGCCAACTGGGCAGTCACTCTTCTGTAACGATGGCGGTTGTATTTATAAACGTCTGTTGGTTGTTACCAATTAGCCTGTGTGTTGCGCTGTTAAATCTCGATGGAATGGTCGGTATCATTTTGGCTTATGCACCTTTAGTCATACTTGCCATTAAATATCGTGCAGGGGGGGCCGAAAAAACCAATCAGGTTTAGTGAAGTAAAAAATTTCTCGTTCTCAGATTACCGGCCTAGTCGCCTGGGTCAAGCATGGTTGTGATGCAGCACACTGCTTTGGGCTGCGATTGTTACACAACCTGTAACTTATACATTTTTGACAACCCCACAGCATGACCTAATGTTTGACGGCAGCGTTGGAAAAGCTGCTTCTTACTTATCAATGTCATGGAGCTTCACTTATGCGTACAGGCTATTTCTACTCCCTGGTTTTTGCCCTTCTGAGCTCGGCTTCTATTGCTGTTATCGCTGCACCAGTGACCGACCCACAGGCTGTGACCGCGCCATTGGCATCGCAGGTTGCACCCTTCAGGGAGGTTGCAAAAGTGGACCTTAATACAGCGGACGCGGCGACACTGCAGCGGGAGCTCGCTGGGATAGGTAAGGCCAAAGCAGAGGCGATTGTTGCGTATCGCGAGAGTAATGGGGCATTTGCGTCGGTGGAGGAGTTGTTGGAGGTCAAAGGGATCGGGAAGGCGATTCTGGACAAGAATCGTAACAAGGTTGAGGTGAACTGATTCATTGAGGCGAGAGCCGGAATCGAGTCATTGACCGTAATGTTGTGTCCTTGAAAATTATTGATTAACCATCAAGCTTCACGAAATCCGGAATCTGATTAGGATTCCGGATTTTTATGCACATTAGATCAGGATCTATGCGTAGTTTTGGATTTCACTTAGCGGTTGCTCTTACCTCTGGAGTGGTTGGTCACTTCCATTGCTCGTGAATGAATAACAGTTACGGCGACTCTGGTTCACAAGGCGGCTACGTGCTATGTGCTCGTCAGTCTGCTTTTTTTGGGAGCGTAATTGTCCGGACTGCGGCGAGTACTATTCCGAGGAATAATCCGAACATCAAACCTAAACCAACAATCAGTGCTTTTCTCGGTTTAACGGGTTCTAGAGGAGATGATGCAATTCTATCGATATCAACCAGATTTAATTGACTATAGTTGGTGTTGAGGTTGTTTAGATGTGCCAGTTCTTCCCGTATTTCACCTAAACCTTTTAAGAACAGTTCTTCATTGTCACGCTGTTTCAGAAGGGCGACCTCGCGGTTGTTGGCGAGGAGATTGAGTTCTTTCTGAATTTCATCAATACGAGGTTCGGTAAAGTCATCAGAACTTCGAGACACCAGTGTTGCGCGTTCTGCTTCAAGCGCCGCCTGGCCCATAAAATACAATGGTATCTGTTGGTTGCTAACCTCTGTTCGAATCATGTTGCCCTGTCTTGTCAGGCCTGATTCTCCAAGCGCAGATGGCGTGGTGGGAGCAACAATGCCTAGTTTCTTGGCAATCGTTATTGCCTCATCCAGTTGCATGATGCGATTTTGTCTACGAGTTTTAAGTTGTTGTCGTAACGCTTTCAATTCGTCTTGAAGTGTTTCTTTTTTTAATTGGTCATGTTCAAGAAGCGCTGCAATTTTTGAGTCCTTTTCAGCCTCGTAAGCGGCCTTCTTTGTGATAAGTTTCCTCTCCGCTTGCGCTATCCGGTTGGCAATAAGGACTTTTAAGTCCGACTCGACCTTCTCTTTTTCACGCTTGACCACGAAATCAGTAAAATTGTTAATAATTGCAACGCCATCCATTCCTGCCGGATACGTTATTCCAAACTGGAGTGCTTCCGAAAAATTAGCAGTTTTCTTAGGGTCGATTTGTTCAACAGTGAACGCATTTGTGTTGAAACGTTCGAGTGCTTCATCAATAGACTGCCCGGAGTCTTGTACTGGTGCGAGTAATTGCGGATTGGCTTGGAAAAATTTTAAACGTACGTCATAAGACTCCATGGAAGAGCCGATACGTTTTAAAGCTTCTTCAGGTTGAATCTTGTAAAGCCCCGACTCGTTTAGCATGTCCAAGTCTGCAGAGGCTACAGGCCTGATATTGTTTTGTACTTTATATTGCGGTTGAGCCATTAGTACATAAGTTACTGCGGCTGCCGTGGAGAGCGAGGTAAAGAGTAGAATGATCCCCCTTTGCTTCCATAAAACCCGAAGAGACTCTGCGAGATCGATTTCCTTATACGTTGTTTCATGGTGTATTTTTGCAGGGAAGTTCATGAGGCCCTCAAGTCTTTTAGAAGCCAGTTTCCGTCGAGAAAGTCTCTACAGGTGTCCGCTGGCAATCCTACTGAAAACATTTAGTAATGTTTTGTATTCTCGCGTATCCAAATATTTACGGCAAGATATTGACAGTTTAATTTGGTATTTCTGCGTAGTTTTCTGTGTATCGGTACCTAACAGGGTCACTGAACCCATGGGTTCGAGCAATTTCACAATTGCTGTGTAACAAGGATTGTCGGCATCGTCTCGATAGAGGCTGGACAGCGCCGACCTTTTGACGATGGCGTCCATTTGTCCGAATATTAAAATTACGATTGTAATATATTGTTTTTATTATGCCTATAATAAGGCTCGTCATCCCTTTCCTTGCATCACCCCTGGAGCACCGTCATGAATTCCACCCAGTCCCAAGGTACAGCCCTCGTCACCGGTGCTTCCTCCGGTATCGGCGCGATTTACGCCGAACGGTTGGCAGCACGGGGTTTTGATTTGTTGTTGGTCGCTCGTGACGAGCAGCGTCTGGAGGCCGCCGCGACCAAGTTGCGCACTGAGCACGGCGTACGGGTCGAGGTGCTCAAGGCTGACCTGACACAAAAAGACGACGTGTTGAAACTCGAGCAGCGTCTGCGCAGCGATTCGAGTATCAGTTTGTTGCTCAACAATGCCGGGGTCGCCGCCGATGGGTTGCTGGCCAACGCCGACATGGAGCAACTGGAGCGTCTGATTCAGCTCAACGTGACCACGGTTACGCGTCTGGCCTCGGCCGCAGCCGCCAGTTTTGCCAAGGCCGGTCGCGGCACGATTATCAACATTGCGTCGGTGGTGGCGCTGTTCCCTGAGCGTTTCAATGCGACTTACAGCGCCAGCAAGGCGTATGTTCTGAGTCTGACCCAGTCGCTGAATGCTGAACTCAACGGGACCGGTGTGCAGGTTCAGGCCGTGTTGCCAGGGGTAACACGCACCGAGATCTGGGAGCGTTCCGGTATCGACGCCTCGCAGATTCCGGCGCAAATGGTGATGGAGGCCGGGGAGATGGTCGATGCGGCGTTGTCCGGTTTGGACCAGGGTGAGTTGATCACCATTCCTTCCCTGCCGCAGGCCAGCGAGTGGGAAGCCTTCGTTGCGGCCCGTCATGTGATGGCGCCGAACTTGTCCCGAGACAAAGCCGCCGCACGCTATAAGTGAGGCGCCATGAATCGGCTTGAGGTGAAAGCGGTATGAGTGATCGTCGAGTGGTTGTAACAGGGATGGGCATCGTGTCGCCGCTGGGTAGCGGCGTCGAGGCGGTCTGGGCGCGTTTGCTCGCCGGGCGCTCGGGGTTGAGGGCGTTGCCGGATGAGGTGGTAGCCGATTTGCCGGCCAAGGTCGGTGGCGCGGTGCAGTCCCTGGCTGAAGACCCCGAAGCGGGTTTTGATCCCGACCGGGCGACGCCTCCCAAAGAGCAAAAGAAGATGGACCGCTTCATCATGTTTGCGATGGAAGCGGCGCGTCAGGCGCTGGAGCAGGCCGGTTGGCAAGCCCAGGACGCCAACGCCAGGGAGCGCACGGCCACCATCATCGGTTCCGGCGTCGGTGGTTTTGGCGCGATAGCCGATGCCGTGCGCACCACCGACAGTCGCGGGCCTCGGCGTTTATCGCCCTTCACCATTCCTTCGTTTCTGGTCAACCTTGCAGCGGGCCATGTGTCGATCCAGCACGGATTCCAGGGCCCCTTGGGCGCACCGGTCACGGCGTGTGCCGCCGGGGTTCAGGCGATTGGCGATGCGGCGCGGTTGATTCGTTGTGGCGAAGCCGATATTGCCGTGTGTGGCGGAGCGGAGGCGGCCATCGATCGCGTCAGCCTGGCCGGTTTTGCGGCGGCCCGTGCCTTGTCCAGCGGTTACAACGAAACGCCGGAGCGTGCCTCGCGACCGTTCGACAGTGGCCGCGATGGGTTTGTAATGGGGGAGGGCGCCGGTTTGCTGGTGATCGAGTCCCTTGAACACGCGTTGGCCCGTGGTGCTCAACCCATCGCGGAGCTGGTCGGCTACGGCACCAGTGCCGATGCCTATCACCTGACCGCCGGCCCCGAGGATGGCAGCGGTGCGCGACGGGCAATGTCGCTGGCGTTGGCGCAAGCGGGGATTTCGGCAGCGCAAGTCCAGCATCTCAACGCGCATGCCACTTCAACACCGGTGGGGGACCTGGGTGAGCTGGCGGCGATCAAGTCGTTGTTCGGGACGGACAACGCGATTGCTGTGACCTCGACCAAATCGGCCACCGGGCATCTGCTCGGCGCGGCGGGCGGGATCGAAGCGATCTTCACCCTGTTGGCCATCCGCGATCAGATCGTGCCCGCGACCCTCAATTTCGATAATCCGGACCCGACGGCGCAAGGGGTGGATATCGTCCATGGCCAGGCGCGGCCGATGCCCATCGAGTATGCGCTGTCGAACGGCTTCGGGTTTGGCGGCGTCAACGCCAGTGTGCTGTTCAAGCGTTGGCAGGGTTAAGCTTTGAATTGCTTGAGGTGATTGCGAGTGACGTCGAGAATCTGCTGAGCCAGCTCGGCGTTCTCGACACTGCGTGATAGCAGCAATGCCCCGACCAGCGTCGACATGATGACGATGCTGCGCTCGGCGGCGTCTTCGCCCACCAGGGTGCTTTTGACTTGTTCCAGCCGCGCATTGAGCACCGCATCACTGGTGGTGCTCGGTTGTCCGCGCAATCCGAGTTCCGACGACATGGTCGGCAGTGGGCAGCCTTCATGGGGCGATGTCTGGTGCCATGCGGACAAATAGGTGTCGATAAACGCGTCCAGCGGACGTTCCTGGGCGAACAGTTCGGCACACAACCCGTCGACTTCTTCGCCAGCGGCTATCAGGGCCTTTTCGACCAGTTCATCCTTGGACTTGAAGTGCGAATAAAAGCCGCCGTGGGTAAGCCCCAGCGCTTTCATCAACGGTTGCAGACCGGTTGCACCGATACCGTCGCGGCGAAAACGTGCTGAAGCTTCCTTGATGATGCGTTGGTGGGTCTGGGCTTTGTGGTCCTGCGAGTAACGCATCTTTATTCTCCGCAACAATGCGCCATCTTAACCAATGAACATTGGATGGTGACTGTACTTCTACTTCTAAAAAGCATGCAGATGCGTCCAACTCGGTCGCGACGGGCTCAAGGGTTGGCATGAATAGTGATTACTCATCCATGGACGATTGTTGAACAATCATGAGGCGATGAGTATGAGCAGCGGACTGTCCCTGGCCGACCACATCACATTGGAGTTGCGCGCCGATATCATCGGCGGTCGATTACTGCCAGGCATGGCCCTGGTGGAAAACGATCTGGTGGCCGCCTACAACGCCTCGCGCAATACCATTCGCGAAGCGCTGCATCGGCTGGGCCAGGAGGGCCTGACCCGCTATGTGCGTAACAAAGGCGTGATGGTGCGCCGGGTCGGTGTCGATGATGTGCGCGACTTGTTCAATGTGCGCCGCACCCTGGAATTGCAAGCCATCGGCGCCAGCCAGCCGTTGCGTGAGTACCAGTCCGACCGGATGCTCGAAGCCCTGGAGGCCTCGGATCTGGCGCGGGATCGCGAAGACTGGCGCGCCGTCGGCACCCACAGCCTGGCCTTCCATCAACACATCGTCGGGTTGCTGCGCAGCCCGTTGTTCGATGAGTTCTTTACCAATGTCGTCGCGCAACTGCGCCTGGTGTTTTGCAGCGCCCCCGATGAGTCACGTTTTCAGGCGCCGTGGCTGGCTCGCGACCGGTTGATCCATGACCTGCTGGCCGACGGTAACAAGTCGGCGGCCCTGGATGCGATGAGCCGGTATCTCGATGATTCCGAGCAACTGTTGTTGCAGATGTTGTCCCCTGTTTCCCATCACTGATCGAGGATTCGTGCCATGTACAAAGACTATCCGGCCGCTTATCAAGTCAGCAAAGGCTCGGCCCTGCAGGTGGATAAAGCCTTTTATGAACGGGTCCGCGAGGCGAAGGACGGGCGCACGCTGATCGAGCAGTTCGAGGTGCCGATCCGCACCGGCCGCGCCTGGCATGTGCCGGCCGGTCACGTCTTTCGAGTCACCACCCCGGTCGGGCCGCAGGTGGGCGATTTCAATGTCTGGAATGCCCATGATCCTCGCGAGCGTTTGTGGGCCGCTCGCACCCGTCAGTTGCAAGGCGCCCACGTCAGCACCCACGACCGGCTCTGGTCGAACCTGCCGTTTTTGCGCCCGTTGGTGACCATCACCGATGACAGCCTGGCCGGTTACGGCATCGACGAGCACGGCGGTCGCTTGCACGATTTGCTTGGCACGCGCTGCGATCCGTATGTGAACAAAATGCTCACCGGCGAGGATTTCCATCATCACTGCCACTCAAACCTGACCCGCGCGGTACTGCCCCATGGCCTGACCGAGTTCGACGTGCATGACGTGCTGAACATTTTCCAGTGCACCGGCCTCAATCATGACGACATGTATTTCATGAAGGCGTGCCCGGCGCAGAAGGGTGATTACCTGGAGTTTTTTGCTGAAATCGATCTGTTGTGCGCGCTATCGACCTGCCCCGGTGGCGATCTGTCGTTGGCCATGTGGGGGCCGGACGCGCAGGACCCGTTGAGCGTGTGTCGTCCGCTTGGGGTGGAGATTTATCGTCTGGAGGAGTCGTTGCTCGAAGGCTGGAGCCAGCCGGAACGTGCGGCGTATAAAGGCCAGCATGGCTTGCACATTGCCAAGGCTGAATGGGAGCAGTAATAGCAAAAAAGATCGCAGCCTTCGGCAGCGCCTACATGGGTTTGGTGTTCACCCTGTAGGAGCCGCCGAAGGCTGCGATCTTTTGATCTTTTGTGATCTAGCGGTCCTGCGCTTCCTTGGCATCCATTTCCGCATTGCGTTCGGCGACGCGTTTACGTTGCTCTTCGGTCATGTCGACCTTGGTGGCGGTGTCGCGCAACATCATCAAACCACCAACGATCGAGCCGATTGCAACGACCAGAATCAACCAGGCATACCAGGGCATAAGGCTCTCCTTGAAGGGCAGGCCGATTGACGGAGTTCGCCAACCGATCGTGCATACCACTTTGAGCGATGGGAAATCGCAGTGGTTCCATTCTATGCCTGTTACGACTTGCACATACCCCCGTAGGAGCTGCCGAAGGCTGCGATCTTTTGATCTTGATCTTTTAAAAAGCAAGATCAAAAGATCGCAGCCTTCGGCAGCTCCTACGGGGATTGTATTGCCACCCTTATTGCGGGGTGGCTCGGCTGTCAGAGCCCGGTCAGCATCGCATCCGCCGGCGCATCGGCCCGCAGTTGCGCGGTCAGCATGAAGTACACGAACCCCTCCGCCATGAAACCGAGGAAAATCACGCCGATCAACGCGTTGAACCACGCCATCGCCACCAGGCACACCACCGCCAGCACCAGCGCAATCATCGGCACCAGTGGATAGCACGGCGCACGGAACGTCCGCTCCAGGTTCGGCTCGGTTTTACGCAGCTTGAACAGGCTGAGCATGCTCATGATGTACATCACGATGGCGCCGAACACCGCCATGGTGATCATCGCCGCCGTCAGTGTCATGCCGCCGAGGTTGATCAAGCCGTCACTGTAGATCGCCGCGATGCCGATCAATCCGCCAGCAATGATTGCCCTGTGCGGCGTCTGGAAGCGCGACAACTTGGCCAGGGATTTGGGCAAGTAACCGGCCCGGGCCAGGGCGAAGAACTGCCGCGAGTAGCCGAGGATGATCCCGTGGAAACTCGCCACCAGACCGAACAGGCCAATCCACACCAGCATGTGCAACCAGCCGGAGCTTTCGCCGACCACGGCTTTCATCGCTTGTGGCAGCGGGTCGTTGATGTTCGACAGGGTGCGCCAGTCGCCGACGCCACCGGCAAAGAACATCACGCCCATGGCCAGCAGCACCAACGTCAGGATGCCGCTGATGTAGGCTTTCGGAATCGTGCGTTTCGGGTCCTTGGCTTCTTCGGCGGCCATGGCCGCGCCTTCGATGGCCAGGAAGAACCAGATCGCAAACGGGATCGCCGCGAACATCCCGGCAACCGCCGGCAGGCTGAATACATCGGAACCGGCCCAGCCATTAAGGGCGAAATTGCTGAAGCTGAACGCCGGGGCGACCACGTCCATGAACACCAGCAACTCGGCGACTGCCAGTACGCAGACCACCAGTTCGAACGTCGCCGCCAGTTTCACCCCGAGGATGTTCAGGCCCATGAACACGATGTACGCGCCGACCGCCGCGTGCTTCGGATCAAGCGCCGGAAACTGCACATTCAGGTACGCGCCAATCGCCAGGGCAATCGCGGGCGGGGCGAAGACGAATTCGATCAGCGTCGCCAGCCCGGCAATCAGCCCACCTTTCTCGCCAAAGGCCCGGCGGCTGTAGGCAAAGGGCCCGCCGGCGTGGGGAATCGCGGTGGTCAGTTCGGTGAAGCTGAAGATGAAGCAGGTGTACATGGTGGCCACCATAAAGGAGGTCACCAGAAAGCCCAGCGTCCCGGCCACGCCCCAGCCGTAACTCCATCCGAAGTACTCACCGGAAATCACCAGCCCGACCGCGATGCCCCACAAGTGCAGCGTGCCCAGCGTGGGTTTGAGTTGTGTGTTCATGCGTTGCTCCCTGAACGGTTTGGAAAGCTCGGGGCAGGGTGTTGCAGTGGGCGTGCCATTTTGTATTTGCGCGTCGTAAAGCGGCGAAAGCTGTCGTATCGGGGATGATCGCTGCGGGATGTGCGCTTTTTGTGCGCCAGTTGGGAGCAGCGTCGCCCGTTATGCCGCCTTCGCGGGCAAGCCTCGCTCCTACAAGGTCAATGCAAGCCTGTAGGAGCGAGGCTTGCCCGCGAAGAGGCCCGCCCGGCCCCCACAAAACCAGCCTGTAACGAAGCTATAAACCCACTCTTTACACATTCTTTATGCCCCGCCACACCCCTCGCTCTCGTTCCTTTACAGCCTTCCTTCCGACAATGACTCCACACGCGGCAATACGCCGTAACACGGAGAATTTCCATGAGCGTTCTGGACGGGGTGTCACTGCTGTTGGCAGTGGGGCTGTTCATTTATCTGTTGGTTGCGCTGTTGCGCGCGGACCGGAACTAGGAGCGGCTATGCACAGTTATGACTATTGGCTGATTCTGGCCTTCTTCGCCCTGGTGCTGATTCCGGCACCGTTCCTGGGGCGCTTTTATTACAAGGTGATGGAAGGGCAGCGCACTTGGCTGTCGCCGATCCTTGGCCCGGTCGAGCGCGGCTGTTACCGCGTGGCGGGCGTCAATCCGCAGGATGAACAGAGCTGGCAGAAATACACCCTGGCCTTGCTCGCCTTCAACCTTGCGGGTTTCCTGCTGTTGTTCGCGATCCTGCTGTTCCAGGACCACTTGCCGCTCAATCCGCAAAACCTGCCGGGTCAGGAGTGGACGCTGGCGTTCAACACCGCCATCAGCTTCATGACCAACACCAACTGGCAGGCCTACAGCGGTGAAGCGTCCCTGAGCTACCTGAGTCAGATGGCCGGCCTCACCGTGCAGAACTTCGTCAGCGCTGCCACCGGCCTCGCGGTATTGGTCGCGTTGTGCCGGGGTATCGGTCGCAAGTCCACCAAGACCCTGGGCAACTTCTGGGTCGACATGACCCGCGCCACCCTCTATGGCCTGCTGCCCCTGTGTTTGCTGCTGGCGCTGTACCTGGTCTGGCAGGGCGTGCCGCAAACCTTCGCGCAATACGTGAATGCCGTGACGATGCAAGGCGTCGATCAAGTGATCCCGCTGGGGCCGGCGGCCAGCCAGATTGCGATCAAGCAGCTCGGCACCAACGGTGGTGGCTTCTTCGGCGTGAACTCGGCGCATCCGTTCGAGAACCCGACTGCCTGGAGCAACCTCTTCGAAGTCAGTTCGATCATCCTGATCCCGGTCGCTTTGGTGTTCACCTTCGGCCACTACGTCAAAGACCTGCGTCAGAGCCGCGCGATCATCGCCTGCATGCTGGCGCTATTCCTGATCGGCGGCGCGACATCGATGTGGGCCGAGTACCAACCCAACCCGATGCTGGCCAACGCTGCCGTCGAACAGACCGCGCCGCTGGAAGGCAAGGAAGCGCGTTTCGGCACCACGGCCACCGTGCTCTGGTCGGTGACGACTACTGCGGCGTCCAACGGTTCGGTCAACGGCATGCACGACAGCCTTAACCCGCTGAGCGGCATGGTCGCGCTGGTCAACATGATGGTCGGCGAAGTGATTTTCGGCGGCGTCGGTGCGGGCCTCTACGGCATGTTGCTGAACGTGTTGATCGCGGTGTTCCTCGCCGGCCTGATGATTGGCCGCACCCCGGAATACCTCGGCAAAAAACTGCAGGCCAAGGAAGTGCAACTGTTGGTCGTGACCTTGCTGGTGATGCCGGTTGGCGTGCTGGTGCTGGGCGCCATCGCGGCCAGCCTGCCGGGCCCCGCCGCGACGATTAGTAACCCCGGCCCCCACGGTTTCAGCCAGTTGCTGTACGCCTACACCTCGGCCAGTGCCAACAACGGTTCGGCGTTTGGTGGCCTGAGCGCCAACACCCCGTTCCACAACCTGATGCTGGGGCTGGGCATGTTGATCGGTCGCTTCGGTTACATCCTCCCGGTTCTGGCGTTGGCCGGCAGCCTGGCGATGAAGAAAACCGCGCCGATTGGCCAAAACAGCTTCCCGACCCATGGCCCGCTGTTCGTGACCCTGCTGACCGTGACCATTTTGCTGGTGGGTGGTTTGACCTTCTTGCCGACGCTGGCACTGGGTCCGATTGCCGAACACCTGAGCATGGGCTTCTGAGGACTAGATGATGAATATGCCCGCAACTAAACCCGTCGCCGCCAAAGCGCCGGAACAACCGAAAACCGCGATCTCGGCCCTGTGGCGTCCGGCGCTGGTGCAAGCCTTCGTCAAACTTGACCCACGGCAATTGCAGCGTGCGCCGGTGATGCTGGTGGTCGAACTGACCGCGATCCTGACCACCGTGCTCTGCTTCATTCCCGACGGCAGCGTGCCGACCTTCGTCGCGGCGCAAATCGCCCTGTGGCTGTGGTTCACCGTGCTGTTCGCCAACTTCGCCGAAGCCCTGGCCGAAGGTCGCGGCAAGGCCCGCGCCGACAGCCTCAAGGCCGGCAGCGAAGGCTTGAGCGCCCGGCGCAAAACCTCTAACGGCACCTTCCAGGTCGTGCCCGCCACCAGCCTGCGCAAGGACGACGTGGTGCGCGTCGAAGCCGGGGAAATGATCCCCGGTGACGGCGAGGTGATTGAAGGCATCGCGGCGGTCAACGAAGCGGCGATTACCGGTGAATCCGCGCCCGTGATTCGCGAGTCCGGCGGCGACCGTTCAGCCGTTACCGGCAACACGCGGCTGGTCTCCGACTGGCTGCTGGTGCGCATCACCGCCAACCCTGGCGAATCGACCCTCGATCGCATGATCGCCCTGGTCGAAGGCGCCAAACGGCAGAAAACTCCGAACGAAGTGGCGTTGGACATCCTGCTGATCGGCCTGACGCTGATCTTCCTGCTGGTGGTTGTGACTCTGCAACCGTTCGCCCACTTTGCCAACGGCAGCCTGCCGCTGGTGTTCCTGGTGGCGTTATTGGTCACGCTGATTCCGACCACCATCGGCGGCCTGTTGTCGGCCATCGGTATTGCCGGGATGGATCGTCTGGTTCGCCTGAACGTGATCGCCAAATCCGGGCGTGCCGTGGAAGCGGCGGGGGACGTGCACGTCCTGCTGCTGGACAAGACTGGCACTATCACCTTCGGTAACCGTCGTTGCACCGCCGTGTATGCGGCACCGGGCGTCAGCGCCAAGGAACTGGCCGAAGGCGCGTTGTTCGCTTCGCTGGCGGATGACACGGCTGAAGGCAAATCCATTGTTGAGTACCTGCGCGGTCTGCATCCGCAGCCTGAGCCAAGCGCCGAGCTGCTGACTGCCGTGCCGTTCAGCGCCGAGACTCGCCTGTCCGGTGTGGACTATCAGGGCCGCGTGTATCGCAAAGGCGCGGTGGATTCGCTGCTGGCCTTCGTCGGCCTGAAACGTGCTGATCTGGCGCCGTCCCTCTCTCGGGAAATCGACAAGATCGCCCAGAGCGGCGGCACCCCGTTGCTGGTCTGCGCCGACGGTAAGTTGCTCGGTGCGATCCACCTCAAGGACGTGGTCAAGCCCGGCATCCGCGAACGTTTCGCCGAGCTGCGCAAACTGGGGATTCGCACCGTCATGGTGACTGGCGACAACCCGTTGACCGCTGCGGCGATTGCCGCTGAAGCGGGGGTCGATGACGTACTGGCCGAAGCCACCCCGGAGAAAAAACTGGCGCGCATTCGTCACGAGCAGAACGACGGTCGGCTGGTCGCGATGTGCGGCGACGGCGCCAACGATGCCCCGGCCCTGGCCCAGGCAGACGTCGGCATGGCGATGAACGACGGCACGCAAGCGGCGCGGGAGGCGGCGAACATGGTCGATCTCGATAGCGACCCGACCAAGTTGCTGGACGTGGTGCAGATCGGCAAGGAATTGCTGGTCACCCGCGGTGCGCTGACGACCTTTTCCATCGCCAACGACGTGGCCAAATACTTCGCCATCCTGCCGGCGCTGTTCGCCTCGATCTACCCGCAACTCGGCGTGCTGAACGTCATGCATTTGACCAGCCCGCAGAGCGCGATTCTCTCGGCGATTGTGTTCAACGCCTTGATCATCGTGGTGCTGATCCCGTTGGCCCTGCGCGGTGTGCGGGTGCAAGCGGCGAGTGCGGCGGCGTTGCTGCGTCGCAACCTGCTGATCTACGGGTTGGGCGGGATTGTGGTGCCGTTCGTGGGCATCAAGGCGATCGACATGCTGCTGACGGCGTTGCATTTGGTCTGACCCCCCGAGGCGGCGTGTCAGATGCGCCGCCATCGCGGGCAAGCCTTGCTCCTACAGGTCGCGCGAAACCGTAGGAGCAAAGCTTGCTCGCGATGAATGCACCACGGTCCACCTGACTGAACGCTGTATTTACTCTCTGAATTCGAGGATTTTGAAATGTCCACAATGATACGTCCGGCCTTGAGCCTGCTGGTCCTGATGACGCTGATCACCGGCGTCGCCTACCCCTTGGTGGTCACCGGCGTGGCCCAGGTTGCCTTCCCGGACCAGGCCAATGGCAGCCTGGTGCGCGACGTCGATGGCAAGGTCCGTGGCTCGTCGCTGATTGCCCAGGATTTCGTCGGTGATGCCTGGTTCCATCCACGGCCATCGGCGGGGGCGTTTGCCACGGTGTCGAGCAGCGCGAGCAACCTGTCGCCGAGCAATCCGGCGCTGGCCACGCGGGTGATCGACGACGCCAATAAACTGATGGTGCCAGGCCAGGGCCCGGTGCCCTTGGCGATGCTGACCACCTCCGGCAGCGGCCTCGATCCACACTTGCCACCGGCGGCGATTGCCTATCAACTGGCGCGTGTTGCAGCGGCGCGTAATCTCCCGGTGGCGAAGGTTGAACAGTTGATGAATGCTCACATTGAGCAGCCGTTGGTGGGGCCGCCGGTGGTGAATGTGTTTGAGTTGAATGTGGCGCTTGAGAAGCTATAGATCAAAAGATCGCAGCCTGCGGCAGCTCCTACAGATCAAAAGATCGCAGCCTGCGGCAGCTCCTACGCAGACCGTGTCGACACCGCAATCCCTGTAGGAGCTGCCGAAGGCTGCGATCTTTTAACGCAACACCCCAATTCCAAGTCGAACAAGGCAATGACAGATGAGTGACTCCGGCCGCGCCGACGCGTTGTTAGCAGACCTGCCTCGGGATGGCCGTGGCCGGCTCAAGGTGTTCCTCGGTGCCGCGCCCGGCGTCGGCAAGACCTACGCCATGCTGCAAGCGGCCCACACCCAACTGCGCCAGGGCGTGAAAGTCCTGGCCGGCGTGGTCGAAACCCATGGCCGTGCCGAAACCGAAGCCCTGCTCGGCGGCCTGCCGCAACAACCGCTGGTGCGCTCGGAATACCGTGGCGTGATGCTCGAAGAAATGGACCTCGACGGTTTGCTCGCCGCCAAACCGAAACTGGTGCTGGTCGATGAACTGGCCCACAGCAACGCCCCCGGCAGTCGTCACGCCAAACGCTGGCAAGACATCCAGGAACTGCTCGCCGCCGGCATCGACGTGTTCACCACGGTCAACGTCCAGCACCTGGAAAGTCTCAACGATCAGGTGCGCGGCATCACTGGCGTGCAGGTTCGCGAAACCCTGCCGGACTGGGTCCTGCAAGAAGCCTACGAACTGCTGCTGATCGACCTGCCACCCCGGGAATTGCTTGAGCGTCTACGCGACGGCAAGGTCTACGTGCCGGAGCAGGCGCGGGCGGCCATCGATGCGTTTTTCACCCAGACCAACCTCACCGCCCTGCGGGAAATGGCCATGCAAACGGCGGCGGCCCAGGTCGATGATGACCTGGCCCAGGGGTATCGCCAGCTAGGCCAAGCGGCGCCGGCCGTGCGCGGTCGTTTGTTGGTCGGCGTCGATGGCGATGCGCAGGCCGAACGCCTGGTGCGTCACGCCAGCCGCGTCGCCCAGCGTCGGCATTTGCCCTGGAGCCTGGTGCATGTGGACAACGGCAGCGTACGCGACGAGCAATCGCGTCTGCGCCTGCAAAGCGCCCAGCAACTGGCCGAACGCCTTGGTGGCGAAGTTGTGCTGCTGCGCGCTGGTGAAGTGTCGAAAACCTTGATCCAGCACGCCGCCGAGCGCCGCGCCAGCCTGGTGTTGGTCGGCCAGTCCCGCCAGCGTTTACGTCGGCGCTTGTTCGGCGGCGGTCTGG
This sequence comes from Janthinobacterium sp. LPB2021202312-11-4, assembly GCF_037049705.1. Taxonomy (NCBI): domain Bacteria; kingdom Pseudomonadati; phylum Pseudomonadota; class Betaproteobacteria; order Burkholderiales; family Oxalobacteraceae; genus Janthinobacterium; species Janthinobacterium sp. LPB2021202312-11-4. The sequence continues at coordinate 16,263 of NZ_JBAGKV010000017.1, forward strand.
CGTCGCGCTTGCTGCGCGATGCCCGTGGGCTGGAAATCAACGTCCTCGACAGCGATCACGAAGCGCACGCGCCCCGTCAGCGTTCGGCGCATTCGTTGGTCTGGTTCGACTATGTTCTGGCCTTGGTGGCTACGGTTTTGGCCAGTGCGTTGGCCTGGGCCGTGGCGAGTGTGTTGCCGCTGCCAAATATTTCCCTGGTGTTCCTCGCCGCCGTGTTGCTGGTGGCGGTGCGCAGCAGCCTCGGCCCGGCGCTGGCCTGTGCGGCACTGTCGTTTCTGACTTACGACTTTCTGTTCATTCCGCCGAATTTCTCGTTCGCCATCCAACGCGAAGAAGACGTGCTGACCTTGCTGTTCTTCCTGCTGATGGCGGCCCTCACCGGTAACCTCGCGGCCCGCCAACGCCGGCAATTGCAGGCCCTGCGCGACACCCAGGAAGAAACCACCGAACTGCTCGACCTCTCGCGCAAACTCACCGCCGCCACCGACCGCCAAGCCGTGGTCAGCGCCGCCGCTCAGCATTTGAACGGTTGGAGCGATCTGCAACTGTGCCTGCTCAATCGCGACGGGCAGGGCGGCTGGAAAGTCGAAACCGGTGGCCCACTGGAATTCTCCGAAGCCGAACGCGCCGCCGCCGATTGGGCTTGGCAACACGATCAACAGGCGGGCGCCGGCACCGGCACCTTGCCGTTCGGGCGTTGGTGGTGGTGGCCGTTGTCGGTCGAAGACGGGCCGCTGGGGTTGCTCGGTGTGTGCGCCAAAGAAGGCCAGACCTTGAGTGGCCAGCGTCGGCGTTTGCTCACGGCCCTGAGTCAACCCCTGGCCCAGGCCCTGGCCCGTGCGCAATTGGCCGAAGACCTGGAAGCGGCGCGGCTGCACGGCGAAACCGAGCAACTGCGCAGCGCGCTACTGGCCTCGGTGTCCCACGATTTGCGCACGCCGCTGACCTCCATGCGCGGCAGCATCGACAGCCTGCTGGCCCTCGGCGAAGCGATTCCGCTGGAGGATCGCCGCGAGCTACTCGAAGGCACCCGCGATGAAGCCGAACGCCTCGACCGTTATATCCAGAACCTGCTGGACATGACCCGCCTCGGTCACGGTGCGCTGAAGCTGGCCCGGGACTGGGTGTCGCCCGCCGATATTGTTGGCAGTTCGCTCAATCGTCTGCGCGCCGTGCTGGCACCGTTGCAGGTCAGCACCGAAGTGCCCGCCGAGTTGCCGCTGCTCTACGTGCATGCGGCGCTGATCGAGCAGGCGCTGGTCAATGTGATTGAAAACGCCGCGCGGTTTTCACCGGTTCACGGGCGTCTGCAAGTGCGCGCCGGAGCCGATGACAGCGAACTGTTTTTCTCGGTCAGCGATGAGGGGCCGGGGATTCCCGAGGACGAGCGGGCGAAGATTTTCGACATGTTCTACACCGCCGCTCGCGGTGATCGGGGCGGGCAGGGCACCGGGCTCGGGTTGGCGATCTGTCAGGGCATGGTTGGCGCCCACGGCGGGCGCATCAGCGTCGCCGATGGCATTGAAGGGCGTGGCACCTGCATCACCCTGCACCTGCCGTTGCAGGCGCAACCAGGCTACGAAAGTGAAGCCTGATCGCGCTTGCGCTACTCTCTTGCCACTTCTATTTGTTGATGTGAATTCATGAGCCAGACCGCGACCATTTTGGTCATCGACGACGAACCGCAGATCCGCAAGTTCCTGCGCATCAGTCTCGTCTCCCAGGGCTACAAAGTGCTGGAGGCCGGCACCGGCACCGAAGGCCTGGCGCAAGCCGCGCTGAACAAACCCGACCTGCTGGTGCTCGACCTCGGTTTGCCGGACATGGACGGCCAGCAAGTACTTCGCGAGTTTCGCGAATGGTCGACCGTGCCGGTGCTGGTGCTGTCGGTGCGCGCCAGCGAAGGGCAGAAAGTCGAAGCCCTGGATGGCGGCGCCAATGATTACGTGACCAAGCCGTTCGGCATTCAGGAGTTCCTCGCGCGGGTGCGCGCTCTGTTGCGCCAGGCACCGGCCGGTGAAGCCCAGCAAGCGGCGTTGACGTTCGGCCCGTTGACGGTGGATCTGGCCTATCGCCGGGTGCTGCTGGATGGCGTTGAAGTTGCGCTGACCCGTAAGGAATACGCAGTACTGGCGCAACTGGCGCGGCATCCGGGGCGGGTCATCACCCAGCAGCAATTGCTCAAGGATATCTGGGGGCCGACCCACACCGAGGACAGTCATTACCTGCGGATTGTGGTCGGGCATTTGCGCCAGAAACTGGCGGACGATCCGACCCAGCCACGGTTTATCGTGACCGAGGCGGGGGTGGGGTATCGGTTGATTGAGTCTCAGGGATAACCGAAAAGATCGCAGCCTGCGGGGTGTACGTCATTCCAATGTAGGAGCTGCCGAAGGCTGCGATCTTTTGATCTCCGCTCTTCAATTCTGCTCATTCTCATACCGATCCATCGTATCCCGCGCAATTTCCCGGCCCAGGGCGATCAACTCCGGCGCCTTGTAGAACTCGAAAAAACGGCACACGCGCTTCGGCACGTTGATCAACACATCCGGCGGATACCCGGCAATCTTGTACTGCGCCAACGACGTCTGCATCACCTCGAAACTCTGGTTGATCAAGTCCAGCAAAGACGCCGGCCCGACGTTGTCGATGATGAATGAACCGGTGGCGGATTTCGGCGCGCCATCACTTTCCGGAGCGGCTGCCGGTTGCTGGGCCTGGGGTTCGGCGGACTCGATCCACGGATTGATTTCCGCCGCCTCGGCTTTCAGCGCTTCCTGTTCCAGCAACAACAATTGCTCGGCCTGTTTGCGCCGGAACGGCATCTTCGAGCCAAGGGAGTTGATCAGGCTGTCGAAGCGCGTTTTGAACGCTGCCGGGCGCTGGATCACCGGCAATTGATAGTGCCGCTGGTTGGTCGAGTTGAGGTTGACCGCGATGATCAAATCACAATGGCTCGACACCACCGGCACGATGGGCAACGGGTTGAGCAAACCGCCATCGACCAACATGCGATTGCCCTGCATCACCGGCGTGAACAAGCTGGGGATCGCCGCCGAGGCGCGGATGGCCTGGTGCAGGCAGCCGGCCTGGAACCAGATTTCCTGCTGGTTTGTCAGGTCGGTGGCCACTGCCGTGTAGGGAATGCGCAGGTCTTCGATATTGATTTCGCCGACGATCTTGCGGATCTGGCCGAAAACTTTCTCGCCGCGAATCGCGCCGAGCCGAAAACTGACGTCCACCAGGCGCAACACATCTAGGTAATCCAGGCTTTCGATCCAGTTGCGATACTCATTGAGTTTGCCGGCGGCATAAATCCCGCCCACCACCGCACCCATGGAGCAACCGGCGATGCAGGCGATGTCGTAGCCACGCCGCTCGATCTCCTCAATGACACCGATATGGGCATAGCCCCGGGCTCCACCTGAGCCCAGCACCAATGCGACACGCTTTTTCATGAATCGCCCTCGTCTGACAAGGTTCAACAATGCACCCATCGTGGGGCGTGCTTCAATCGTTAAGGTCGTTTGCCGGGGCAGGGGCGTCGTTTTTTCGACACTGCATGGCGACAGATGGGTATGCTCGCGAGCGCTATAGTTTGTGCAGGCGAGGCAAGGCACTTTTTGCGCGCCGCACCGTCTTACCTGCACGACTGTTTACCTACCTTTGAGGTGTTATCGATGAAAGCCTGGATCTGTGTGCCTTTGATTGCCCTGGCGCTGGCCGGTTGTGCCGGGAAAACTGCTTACCGTGACAGCTGCGGCACCCAGATTGACGCCGCGTGGCATGAGCTGGATTTGGCCAAGGCCGAAGGTTTCGCCGGTACTGTCAGTTATTCCAAGGCCCTGTCGTTGTTGACCGGTGCCAAGACCCAGCAGCAATTCGAAGCCTACGAAGGCTGCACCAGCAAAGCCGAGAAGGCGCGTTTCTATATTCGCGAGTCGCGGGCCGGTCGCTAAGCCTATGATGTAGCTCAATGCCTGCGGGTTTCGCCGCAGGCAGGATGATATTGAGCGGGATAACGCACATTCGATTCAGGGAGCAAGTGATGTCTGCCTTGGTTGACCGGTTAGTGGCTCAGGTTTTGAGCCTGGAAGTCCGTTTGCTGGCCTGTCAGGCTCGCTTGAGTGCCCGCACTGACCCGGAAGCGCTGCACGAGTTGCGCACCACGGTTCGGCGTTTGCGCAGCCTGTTGCGCCCGTTACGTGGTTTGCCGGGGGTGGAGCAATTGGAAGTGGCCGCCTCCGGCGTCGGCCAATTGACCACGCCGCTGCGTGATCGCGAAGTGCTGGCAGCGTACTTGCTCCAGCACGGTCAACCCGAAGCCGCACGGCGGCGCATGGCGCAAATGGACGAGGCCTATCCGACGGTCGCGACCAGCCCTGAAGTCATCCACTTGCTGATGATCCTCGACGCGTTTCCGCGTTTCCTGCGCGCGTCCCAGCGTCAGGGGTTGCTCAAGGGCTTGCGCAAACGCATCGACAAAGGCCTGGCCAAGCAATGGAAGAAACTCGACCAGACCCTGCACGACCCGGCTCATGATCGTCATTTGTTGCGCTTGCTGATCAAGCGAGTGCGCTATGGCATCGAGGCCTATCCCGAGCTGGACCGTTTGCCCAAACAGGCGCTGCCTCGACTCAAATCGGCCCAGGCTGCACTGGGCGATTGGCACGATTGCTGGCAATGGCTGCTGCGGGCCGAGCAGGAAGCGGATTTGCAGCCTTGCGTGACGGTGTGGAAAACCACCATGGCCAAGGCCGAAGGGCGTGCGGACCGGGTGCTCGATAAACTCAGCGCCGCCTGCTTCAAATCCTGAGAACACCGCCGCCCCCGTAGGAGCTGCCGAAGGCTGCGATCTTTTGATCTTCGGCGTCCTCAATGACGCCAAAATCAAAAGATCGCAGCCTTCGGCAGCTCCTACGGGGGGCGCGGCGTCCTTTCTGTCAGTCTCTTTGGCCGGAATAAGCGCTGTATCACCCTCGCAGGCTGGTTAAGATCCCTTCAATCTTTTCCTGCCTTGAGGTTTCCATGCGCTTTTCCGATCTGATCGACGCTGTCCGCAGCCAACCGCAGGCATTGTCTATTCCGGCCGAGTGGGGCCAGGGGCGGGCCAGTTTCGGTGGCCTGGTCGCCGCGTTGCAGTACGAAGCCATGCGCGTAAAAGTCCCGGCGGATCGTCCGGTGCGTTCGCTGGCGATCACCTTTGTCGGCCCGGTCGAACCCGATGTGCCGATCAGTTTCGAAGTTGATGTCTTGCGCGAAGGCAAAGCGGTCAGCCAGGTGTTGGGGCGGGTGCTGCAGAAAGGCCAGGTGGTGACATTAATCCAGGGCAGCTTCGGCGCCTCGCGACCGTCCGAAGTGGCCGTCGCGGCACTCCCTGCGCCCGAGATGAAACACTGGGACGACTGCCAGGAATTGCCTTACATCAAAGGCGTGACCCCTGAATTCATGAAGCATCTGGCCATGCGCTGGAGCGTCGGCGGGCTGCCGTTCACCGGCAACAAATCCCGGGACATGGGCGGTTGGGTGCGTTTGCGCGGGGATGTGAAGGAAGAGCCGCTCAGCGAGGCGTACATCCTGGCCCTGGTCGACGCCTGGCCGCCGGCCCTGTTGCCGCACCTGAACAAACCGGCGGCGGGCAGCACGCTGACCTGGACCATCGAATTCGTCCAGCCGTTGCTGGCGCTGAGCACCCTGGACTGGTGCAAGTACCTGGTGGACATCGAACATGCGGCGGACGGCTACGGTCACGCGGCGGCGAAGCTGTGGAGCGCTGACGGTCAGTTGATTGCCATGAGTCGCCAGACCGTGACGATCTTCGCCTGACTCAGTGACGGTGGCGCTTGCGCCAGGCGCGCCACCAGCCACCGCTGAGGAAAAATCTCGGGAAGGTCAGGAACTGCTCGACCAGCAAGCGTGACATGGCATCTTTGCGATCAGCGAACGGCTCGGAGGCTTGCGCCTCCAGGCTGTGACCATGGCGCTGCAAGCCCAGTGCGGCGAGCAGACCGATGACGCCAATCACGACATTCAGCAGACTCAGGCTGAACACCCCGGAAACAATCAGCAGAAAGCCGATGATGAACAGCGGTACCGCGATCAGGTGCAACGCCAGGTTGGTGGGGTGCTGGTGATTCTGTGGGTACGACTTCCATTGCCAGGCCGGAAGGTTAGGGTGACGTTTGCCCATGTTGAAACTCCTCAATCCATGTTGAACACAATGATTGAAGAATAGGCGCGGTGGTGGTGGGCGGCGAATCGAGGTTGGCTATCGGAGTGATAGGTGTAATGGGCAAAAAAGATCGCAGCCTTCGGCAGCTCCTACAGGTGAACGCCGATCCAATGTAGGAGCTGCCGAAGGCTGCGATCTTTTGACATTAAAGCTTGAGCTGCCCGATCGCCTTGCTCAGCTCCCCGGCCAGCGTCGCCAATTCATTGCTGGTGGTCGCCGAATCCACGGTCTGTTGCACGGTGTTCTCAGTCACGTCGCGAATACTCACCACCGAGCGATTCATTTCCTCGGCCACATGGCTCTGCTGCTCGGCCGCCACGGCGATCTGTGTATTGCTTTCGCGCATCTGCGCCACGGCGCTGGTGATTTCCGCCAGGGCGGCCCCGGCTTCCTGGGCTTGCTGCACGCAGTCGTCGGCCTTGAACGAGCTTTCCTGCATGAAATCCACGGCGTCCCGGGTGCCGGCCTGCAACGCGGAAACCATTAGCGTGATTTCGTCGGTCGAGGCTTGCACGCGCTTGGCCAGGTTGCGCACTTCGTCGGCCACCACGGCAAAACCGCGCCCCATTTCCCCGGCTCGCGCCGCCTCGATCGCGGCATTGAGCGCCAGCAGGTTGGTTTGCTCGGCAATGCTGTGAATCACACTGACCACGCCGTTGATCTTTTGACTGTCCTCGGCCAGGCGCTGGATCATCTCGGCAGTCTGCTGCACGCCGCTGGACAACCCGGCAATCGACTTCTGCACCCGGCTGACCACTTCCTGGCCGCTGCCGGCCAGGGTGTCGGCGGTTTGCGACAGGTCGCGGGTGGCGCCGGCATGTTGGGCGATGTGGTAGACCGTGGCAGTCATTTCGTTGATCGCGGTCGCAGCTTGATCGGTTTCGCTTTGCTGGCCGAGCATGCCGTGGCGCACATCATTCATGCTCGCCGCCAGCCGCGCCGCGCCCACATCCAGTTGCCGGGCGGTGTTGGCGACGGTGTTGACCACCCGCTGATAACCGGCCTGCATGGCGTTGAAGGCACTGGCCATCTGCCCGACTTCATCCTTGCACGCCAGCGGAACGCGGGCCGACAAGTCGCCGGTTTTTTCCACATGCAGCATCACGTCTTTCAACGTGTTGAGCTGACTGAGCAGGAAGCGGATCAGCAACTGCGAGGCGCCGAGCATCGCCAGCATCAGGACCGCAACGGCCATCGCATAGTTGAAGAAGCGTTCGCCGAACACCTGGCTCAGGCTCGGGCCGTAAGCGATTACCGCGACTTGCTGGCCGTCGGCGCGGCTGAACACTTCGGCGCCCATCAGTGTGTTGTCGCCGAACAATGGCATGACGTTGATATCGACCCAACCGTCGTGGGTGTCGGTCAGTTCCAGCACCGGTTGTTCATTCAGCCGTGGCGCCTGCCCGTGGCTGAACGTCAGCACGTTGTCGGCCTTGGGCAGCGGTTGCCCGGCGGGCCAGGCGTTGAGCAACCGCGCCTGGGCCTGGGCCGACGCTTGGGACGCGTGAGTGCGAGCCTGTTGTTCAAGCTGCACGGCGTACAGCACCAACAGCAGGGTGGTGACGAAGGCGACCGCATTGACCGCCCAGAATTTATATTTCAGCGAGATATTGCTAAGCCAGGCACCCATAGGAAGGTCTTCTCTGATAGCGGAAACAGCATTGGCAAGGTGCCAGTATTGTGGCGCCATGCAGGGGTTTCGATCTTGATACAGGTCAACAACCACCGCAGAGATAGTGTGGGACAGCACCAGTCAAATGTGGGAGCGGGCTTGCTCGCGAAAGCGGTTTTCCAGTCGCCCTATGTACTGACTGATACACCGCTTTCGCGAGCAAGCCCGCTCCCACAGGGGGTGTGTGGTTACTCAGCGATTGTGGGCAGGGCGAAGAATGCTCGCGCACAAGCGGTGGTGTGCGCCCCCAGGTCTTCTTCGCTCTCGCCTCGGTGCAGCGCCACTTCGCGCAACACTTCGGTCAGGTACGCCGGTTCGTTACGACCATTCTTTGGCTTCGGCCGCAGGCTTCGCGGCAGCAGGTACGGCGCATCGCTCTCGAGCATCAGTCGGCCGCGCTTGATCTCTTTGACCAACGGATGCAGGTGCGTGCCCCGGCGCTCGTCACAGATCCAGCCGGTGATGCCGATGTGCAGATCCAGGTCGAGGTAACTGAACAGCGCTTTCTTTTCGCCGGTGAAGCAATGCACCACGGCGGCCGGCAACTGATCACGGTAGTCGCGCAGGATTTCCAGCAAGCGTTGACTGGCATCGCGTTCGTGGAGGAACACCGGCAATTGCAGTTCGACCGCCATCGCCAGATGGTTTTCCAGGACTTTTTCCTGCTGCGGACGCGGCGAGAAGTCGCGATTGAAATCCAGCCCGCATTCGCCCACGGCCACCATGTTCGGCTCCTTGAGCAAACTGCGCAGGCTTCGCTCGCTATCTGCGTTCCAGTCGCTGGCGCTGTGGGGGTGAATACCGGCGGTGGCGAACAGCCGTTGCGCACTTTCGTCCAGTTGCCGGCACAGCTCCAGGGCCTGTTCGCTGCCTTCGACGCTGGTACCGGTGAGCACCAATTGGCAGACCCCGGCTGCGTATGCACGGTCGAGTACTGCCTGGTGTTTTTCGGCAAAACTGGGGTTGGTCAGGTTGACGCCGATATCGATGAGTTGCATGGTGCTACCTCGGACCAAAGGCCGGAAAGCATATCAGAGCTGTAGATTTATAAGAAAAACCAAGAACTACAACGAGTTAAAGCTGTCTTTTGATGCCGCGAGACAGGTCGGGTTGGTGAAACTGCCATCACTGTGCCAGTCTTTCGCACTTTGCCAGCGCTCCAGGCGCTCTGTTTCTGATGTTTTGCTTCATGGAATTTACCCTGAAGCCGGACCAGTATTCTTTCCGGAGAGTGGATGACACGTCCCTCGGTTTTGCTACTGCTGTGTTGTTCGTTGTTGCTGCCAATGCCGGCGCTCGCGCGTTTGGCTGGGCCTCTGCAAGCCGTGCCGACGACCCAGGTCCGCGATCTGGCAGCCATCCGCAGCAGCCGTGTGCTGAAGGTCCTGGTCAATCAGAGCCGCAACAGCTCCGGCGAAGTCCAGGGGCAGGCCATCGGCGTCGAATACCATCGCCTGCGCGCTTTCGAGCAATACCTCAACGGCCACGCCCGCGACGGCCAGGAAATCACCCTCAAGATCATTCCCAAAGCAAAGGACCAACTGCTCGGCGCGTTGCAGCGCGGGGAGGGCGATCTGGTGGCGCCGGGAGAATTGCTCGACCTGCAATCCGGTCACGCTGTCAGTACCAGCGAACCGATTGCCAGCAACATCCCGCTGATCCTGGTCGGCATCAAGGGCGAGCGCCGTTACACGAAACTCGAACAACTTTCCGGCAAAACCCTGGCCTTACCCACCGGCAGTGCGGCGGGGGATGCGATCAGCCAAATCAATCAAAAACTCGCCCTGCATAAACTGGCGCCAGTGAAAGTCGAGTGGGTTGACCCGAGCCTGGCGGTCGAGGATGTGCTGGAGATGGTCCAGGGCGGCATCTTTCATCTGACCATCGTCGAACAACCGATTGCCGAGCGCTGGGGCAAGATCCTGCCCAAGTTGCGTTTCGACCGGCAGGTGCTGATCAGCGAGCCGGGCGAGGAATATTGGTTTGTACGTCGCGATGCTTCGATGTTGCGGGCGAGCATCGACCGGTTCCTGAGCACCTACAAAAAGCCGTCGGATGAAGACGTGGCGTTCCTGCGTATCTACCGACGGCTGTATCAAGTGCACTATCCACTGGCCAAGGCGGACCGACAGCGCCTGGAAAAACTCCGGCCAGTGCTGCAGAAACACGCTGACGCCCAAGGCATGGACTGGCTGAACCTGGCGGCGCTGGCGTTCAAGGAGTCAGCCTTGCAGCCCGAGACTGGCAGCGGCGGCGGCCCGACCGGGCTGATGCAGATCACCCCGTCCGCGGCCCAGCGAGTCGGGGTCAACAATATTCAAAACCTCGACGCCAATGTTCAGGCCGGCGCCAAGTACCTGGCGATGATCCGTCGCAAATTTTTCTCCAGTCCCAAACTCAACGAGCGCGAGCGCATGGCGTTCGTGCTGGCGGCGTACAACATGGGGCCGGAGCGGGTCCAGGCCATGCGCGCCGAGGCCCGGCGCCGGGGCTTGAACCCGAATCAGTGGTTCTTCCAGGTCGAGCGCATTGCCATGGAACAGGTGGGAATGAGTGCCGTCAGCTATGTTAATAGCGTGAACAAGTATTACTTGGCGTTCGATCGGGAGCGGGAGTCGTTGGAGCCCCAGGGGCAAAAAGTCGCCTCACGGAAGTGATCGAATAAATTGATTGTTATGGTGGAATATTTCCGCTTTTAACATTTAATTTACCGATTAATATGGCGGCCAACCAACACACATACTCACAATGGATGACACAGCATGAGCACTCTGATCAACAAGGTTCTGTTTACCCGCGCTGGCTACGGCCTGACTGTCCTGCGGATTTTCGTCGGCATCATCTTCGCCGCCCACGGCTCGCAGAAACTCTTCGGAATGTTCGGTGGCTACGGCATCGCCGGGACCGCGCAATACATGGAAAGCCTGGGTCTGGCGCCGGGTCACCTGATGGCGATCCTGGCTGGCGGTACTGAATTTTTTGCCGGTCTGGCTTTGATCATCGGCCTGCTGGTGCGCCCGGCGGCACTGGGGTTGACCTTCCTCTCCCTGGTGGCGATCCTCTCGGTGCACATCCACAACGGGTTGTTCATGTCCAACAACGGTTATGAGTTCGCCCTGGCCCTGCTCGGTGGCAGCATCGCGGTGCTGATCGAAGGCGCCGGCAAACTCTCGGTAGACCGCGCCATCGCTGGCTGACCGCTCTGGCTCAACGAAATGGCCCGCATTGCGCGGGCCTTTTTTGTTGCTCGGGATTCTTGACACTGTCCGGTCACGTTCTCTAGGATGCTGCCCATGCGCCGATTTAAACAGCTACTTGCGGGGCGCCAGGTGACTCATTCAGTTGCCGATAGAAGCTTGAAACAGGCTTCGAAATACCGCTAAAGCGCTGGTTCGGTGTTGCCTCTCACCTGCCATGCAGACTTTTGAGGCAGAGACACGACCCAATGAATGCACTAAGCCCCGTTGTACGCCCTGCGCCGATCACGGCACACCTCACCCAGCGCAATCCAAAAATCCTGCTTGGCGGCAAACATCAGCCGACACTCCTGCGTTATCTCGATGGCTGGCCACGTCGCAACGGCGGCCCTGCGGCTTTCCTGATTCAATTTGTCGAAGACGGCGAGTCCTTGGCGCGTTTTGCCAGCGACAGCTTTGATCTGGCGGTGATTCAGTCCCCGAGCCTTGAAGACGCACCTGAAGTGATCAAGCAATTGACCCGCGTCGCGCGCCAAGGGTTGATTACTCGCCGCTGAAGCCGCATCAGCCTTTGGCTTGCGCCCGGATCTGGTTGGCATGTTTGCAGTTGTGCACGATGCGGCTGCGTGTCGACCAGTCGGTGTTGATGATGTGGAAGCGTTGGATGTAGCTGTTGCGGTCCTTTGAATGGAACCATTCATCGACTTTGTCGCTGAAGTCGTCCGGTACAAAGAGCCCGGTGTATTTGGCACACTGAATAGAGCGCAGCGAATACGCTCTTTTGCTTTCAAGAGACGCTTGATCCATGAACTTCTTCAATTTGTCGGTGGAAATGTAATTTTCCCCGATCCATTGTTGTTGGACGCCGCTCCAGTAGTCAGAGTTATTAGTGTATTTGTTGTAAGAGATCACCACGGTCCGGCCCGGAGTGTTGTTCCAGAGGTCATCAATGGTCGAATACTTGTAGCTTTCGGGGATAATCCGTTTGCCGATTTTTTCGTTAATCAGTAAACGCAACTCTTCATGGGCCGCATCGGTGAAGTTATCAAGCTGATGGAAGTTCAGGATGATCAGTTCTTTGGCTCGGGCAGCCTTGGTTGAAGGGGCGTCATAAAAGGTATTCAGCATGTCGAGAATATCGGTGCTGACGAAGCGGTTCAGGTCGTGCCAGTGATACAGCTGGAAGCGCTTGGGATCGTTGGTTTGCTTACCGGGCAGAAACCTTACACGCAGGTCCAGCACCCGGAAGCCCGCCTTGATTTGCTCGGCTGGCGGTACGTCCTGGGTGATTTTCTGGGGGAAGTTGAGGATCGATGCCTTTTTGTCAGCGCCGGAGTCGTGAGTGCCTGGCAGAACAAGTTCATCAATGCGCAGTTTATGAATACCGGCGGTATTCGCCATCCAGCGATCGAGGCCTTCAATATTAGTTGTCATGTTTATTCATCCTTGAATAAGTTTAGTCAGAAGTTATGCGCCGGTTGTGGCGCGCTACTAATTTCGCGCAAACTTCGAAAGTTGTCAAAGCTTGCGCGGGTTATAACTTTCGCTAGATATTGCAGGATGAATGGATTTTATAAGTTGATTGTTTATGGGTAGGTAATGTCTACGATGTAAACAAGTTGCTCGCCCGTGGGCGTCTGGACTCGAACTTCAGCGTCCAGCGCCTTGCCGATCAATGCGCGTGCCAGCGGGGAATCGATGCTGATCAGCCCTGATTTCAAATCCAGTTCATCCGGCCCGACGATGCGGTAACGGGATTCCTTGCCTTCTTCATCTTCAATAGTGACCCACGCGCCGAAATACACCTTGTTCGGATCGCTGGGTTTTTCGCTGACGACCTTCAGGGCTTCCAGGCGCTTGGTGAGAAACCGCACGCGGCTGTCGATCTCGCGCAACATCTTTTTGCCGTAGGTGTACTCGGCGTTTTCCGAGCGATCACCCTGGGCCGCCGCTTCGCTGACCGACTGCGTCACCTGCGGCCGGCGCACGTGCCAGAGTTCGTGAAACTCGGCACGCATCCGCGCTTCACCTTCGGGGGTGATCAGCGCGGTGCCGGCGGTGCGGGGAGGGCGATAACGGCTCATGGCAACTTCTTGTGGTTGAGAGTGCTGGAGTCTATCAACCCTCGCGCAACACTGTCAGGGGGCTGGCGTTCAAGGCGCGACGGGTGCCGAACACACCGGCGCCACCAATCAACAAGGCGCCAATCAGCGGCAGCACCAGCAGCCACGGATGCGGATGCCAGGGCAGGTCGAAGGCGTAGCGGTAAAGCACCAGGCTGACCAGCTCCGAACCCAGTGCCGCGAGCAAGCCGCTGACCGCGCCGAGCAAACCGAACTCGATGCGCCGGGCCTTGACCAGCAACTGCCGTTCGGCCCCCAGGGCACGCAACAGCGCACCTTGGCGAATCCGTTCATCCAGGGTCGCCTGCAACCCGGAGAACAGCACCGCCATCCCCGCCGCCAGCACGAATAACAACACGTACTCCACCGCCAGGGTGACCTGGGCGAGGATGCTGCGCAGCTGTTCCAGCAAGGCTTCGACCTGCAAAATGGTTACCGCCGGGAAGGCCCGGGACAGATCTACAATCTGCTGATCGTGGCCGGCCGCCAGATAGAAACTGGTCAGGTAGGTCGCGGGCAGGTCCTTCAGGGTGCCGGGCTGGAAGATCATGAAGAAATTCGGCTGGAAGTTGTCCCAGTTGATCTCCCGCAGGCTGGTGACTTTCGCTTCGCGATTGACCCCACCGACGCTAAACACCAAGTGATCGCCCAGCTTGAGTTTCAGGCTCTCGGCGACCTTGCCTTCCACCGACACACCGGGAATGTCATCCGGCGTTTGTTCGGCCCACCAGGTCCCCGAAGTGAGTTTGTTGCCGGTCGGCAAGTCCGCCGCCCAGGTCAGGCTCAGGTCGCGCTGGATCGCCCGGTCACCGGCCGAATCCTTGCTGACGATGTCTTGCACCGCTTCGCCGTTGATGCTGATCAGTCGGCCTGGCACCACTGGGTAGAGCGGCGCCGACTGCGCTTGCAGTTCGATCAGGCGATCGGTGAAGGCTTGTTTGTCCGCCGGCAGAATGTTCAGGGCGAAATAGTTGGGGGCGTTTTTCGGCAACTGGTTCTGCCAGGTGTCCAGCAACTCGCCGCGCAGCAACGCGATCAGGGCCATGGACAGCAGAATCAAACCGAAGGCCAGGGATTGCCCGGCCGCCGCCAACGGATGGCGCAGCAACTGACCCAGGCCCAGACGCCATGGCAGAGAGGCACGGGCCAACATCCGGCGCAGGCTTTTGAGCAGTAACAGCAGCAAGCCGCCGAGTACCACCGCCGCGATCACACCACCGCCGAGCAGGGCAAAGGTCAGGACCAGATCGAGGCTCAGGCGCCACATGATCAGCCCGAGCGCACCCAGCGCAGCGCCGTAGACCATCCAGGTACTGGACGGAATCGGCAGCATGTCTCGACGTAATACACGCAATGGCGGAACCCGACCGAGAGCGGCCAAGGGTGGCAGGGCGAAACCGGCCAGCGCCACCAACCCGGTGCCGATCCCGGCAATGGCCGGCAGTAGGCCGCCCGGTGGAACGTCAGTGGGCAACAAGTCATGCAGCAGCGCAAACAGTCCGAGTTGCGCGAGCCAGCCGATCAGGGCGCCGCTGAGGGCGGCAAGCAGACCGAGTACCGTCAACTGCACACTGAACAGCAGCATGGTTTCCCGACGGGACAAACCGAGGCAGCGCAGCAGGGCGCTGGCATCGAAGCGGCGCGTGGCGAAACGTGTCGCCGACAGCGCCACCGCCACACCCGACAGCAACACCGCCACCAGACTGGCCATGTTCAAGTAACGCTCGGCCTTGCCCAGCGCACCGCCGATTTGCCGGTTGCCGTCCCGGGCATCCTGCAGGCGTTGGTTCGCGGCGAGCCCCGGTTTGACCAGTTGCCGATAGGTTTTCAGCGCCTGGGCACTGCCGCGCCAGAGTTCGCGGTAGCTGACCCGACTGCCGGGCTGGACCACGCCGGTTGCCGTGAGGTCGTCGAGGTTGATCAATACTCGCGGTGTCAGGCTGTAGAAGTTGCCGGCGCGGTCCGGTTCGTATGTCAGCACCCGCGTCAGCTTCAGGGTTTTCATGCCGACGTCGATGTCGTCGCCGATCTTCAGATCCAGCGCCGTCAGTAGGCGTGCCTCGACCCAGGCTTCACCGGGTTTCGGTCCGCCACCGGCGACTTCCGGAGCGAAGGGGGCGGGGGCGCTTTTCAGTTCGCCGCGCAGTGGATAGACAGAGTCGGCGGCTTTGATGCTGGACAACTGAATGCCATTGTCGGTGGCGATGACGCTGGAGAACTCGACGACTTGCGCGTGTTCCAGACCCAGCTCCGTGCCGCTCTTGATCTGTTCGGGGCGCGCCGGTGAACTGCCTTCGAGCAACAGGTCTGCGCCGAGAAACTCGGTGGCGCGCAGCATCATGGCGCCGTTGAGGCGGGCGCCGAAATAGCCGATGGCGGTACTCGCGGCCACGGCCACCAGCAAGGCAAAAAACAATACCCGCAGCTCTCCGGCGCGGGCGTCGCGCAGCAGTTGGCGGAGGGCGAGGCTGAACAGGCGCAATAGCGGCAAGCGTGCCATCAAGGCTCCAGAGGGGCGACCAGCAGGCCGGCTTCAAGGCGGATCAGGCGCCGGCAGCGGTGTGCCAGGCGTTCGTCGTGGGTCACCAGCACCAGGGTCGTGCCGCGTTCCTTGTTCAGTTCGAATAACAGATCGCTGATGCGCTCGCCGGTGTGGCTGTCGAGGTTGCCGGTGGGTTCATCGGCGAACAGCACATCAGGTTCGGCGGCAAACGCCCGGGCAATTGCCACGCGCTGCTGTTCGCCGCCGGAGAGTTGGCGCGGTGAGTGGGTCAGGCGCTGGCCGAGACCAACCCGTTGCAGCAACTCGGTGGCACGCGCCCGGGCGTCTTTGCGGCCGTCGAGTTCCAGGGGCAGCATGACGTTTTCCAAGGCGTTGAGGCTGTCGAGCAGTTGAAAGGACTGAAACACAAAACCCACATGCTCGGCGCGGATGCGCGCCCGCTGATCTTCATCGAGATTGCTCAGGGCTTGCCCGGCGAGGGTGACTTCGCCGCTGCTCGGCAGGTCGAGGCCGGCCAGCAGGCCCAGGAGGGTGGATTTGCCGGAACCGGACGCGCCAACGATGGCCAGGCTGTCGCCCTTGTTCAGTTCCAGGCTGAGTTCGTGCAGGATAGTCAGTTCACCTTCCGCGCTGGGAACCACTTTGCTGAGGTTCTTCGCGGTGAGAATGCTTGCGCCCATGGAGAATCCGATGCGTGTTTGGTTTTTGAGTGCTGGCCTGGCCTTGATGTGCATGGCCCAGAACGCAGCGGCGGGTACAGTCCTGATCGTTGGCGATAGTATCAGCGCCGGTTTCGGACTGGATACCCGCTTGGGATGGGTATCGCTGCTTGAGCAACGGCTCAAGCGCGAAGGTTTCGACGATAAAGTGATCAATGCGTCCATCAGCGGCGACACCAGTGCCGGAGGCCAGGCACGCCTGCCGGCGCTGCTTGCAGAGCATAAACCGGAGCTGGTCATCCTCGAGTTGGGCGGTAACGACGGCTTGCGCGGAATGCTCCCAACGCAATTGCAACAAAACCTTGCTGCGATGATCGACAGCTCCCGCGCCAGCGGTGCCAAGGTCTTGTTGCTGGGCATGCAACTGCCGCCCAACTACGGCAAGCGCTACACCGAGGCGTTTGCCGAGGTCTACGGCAACCTCGCCAACGAGAAAAAAATCCCGCTGGTGCCGTTTTTCCTCGACGGAATCGGCGGTCATCCAGAGCTGATGCAAGCCGATGGCCTGCACCCGGCGGCGGGGGCTCAGGACAAGTTGCTGGAAAATGTCTGGCCGACGCTGAAACCGCTGCTTTGACGCTTTTCTAGTCGCGGTGTTTCGGCTAAGGTGGCGCCCCCGATTTGGAGCCCCCGATGCCGCGTCCCGCCTGGTCCCTTTTTGCCTACCAACTGATCGAGCCTGACGAACAGCTGGATCTGTTCGCCTGCCAGGAAGTGCGGGTGCATCTGGTGACGCGTCAGCTGGAACTCGGTGGCTCGGCCGACCGAACCCTGTGCGGCAGCCTGTTGCCGGCGCAACCGCGCTGGTCGAGCGTGGATCGCAGGGTGTTCCAGGACCAGCGTTTGTGTTCGCTGTGCCGGGCGATTCTGGAATCGCAAAAGCGCGGTACTTCGCCGATCTGGCCTGAGTTGCGTTTCGAGCTTTAGGCCTGTGTCGCAAGTCCCCTCGCCACAACAACTATTCCAGCGGCACACCCCTTACATGAAAAAAACGTCATGTATCGCCTGCAATGTGCTCGGCCTCCCCGAATTTTCGGGCGTCGGTGTACAATCGCCGTCTTATACCTCTTGTCGATCACGCGAAGGATTTTCCGGATGTT
Source organism: Janthinobacterium sp. LPB2021202312-11-4 (assembly GCF_037049705.1). Taxonomy (NCBI): domain Bacteria; kingdom Pseudomonadati; phylum Pseudomonadota; class Betaproteobacteria; order Burkholderiales; family Oxalobacteraceae; genus Janthinobacterium; species Janthinobacterium sp. LPB2021202312-11-4. The sequence goes on from NZ_JBAGKV010000017.1 coordinate 33,809, forward strand.
GCCGCGCTTTCCTGCCGTCACCCGCTGCCTGTCACTTGCCGCCCTCTGTGTGGCAGGTCCCGTCGCAGCATTGGAGCTGCCTCTACCGCCACCCGGTGAAGACATCATCGGCCAGGTGCAAGTGATCAAGGCCAAGTACGAAGACACCTTCGCCGACCTTGGTACCACTTACGACCTGGGCTATTCGGAAATGGTCGCGGCTAACCCTGGCGTCGACGCCTGGCTGCCGGGCGCCGGGACTGAAATCATTCTGCCGACGCGTTTCATCCTGCCGCCGGGCCCGCGCGAAGGCATCGTGATCAACCTGGCTGAATACCGCCTCTACTACTACCCGAAAGGCCGGAACGTGGTGTACACCTTCCCGCTGGGTATCGGTCGTGAAGGCTGGGGTTCGCCGATCGCGCATACCACCATCACCGCGAAAACGCCGAACCCGACCTGGACCCCTCCAGCGTCGATCAAGGCCGAGCACGCTGCTGACGGTGATCCGTTGCCGAATGTGGTACCGGCCGGCCCGGACAACCCGTTGGGGCCGTTCAAGTTCAGCCTCGGCACTCCGGGCTACCTGATCCACGGCTCGAACAAGAAATTCGGCATCGGCATGCGCACCAGCCACGGTTGCTTCCGCATGTTCAACAACAACGTACTGGAAATGGCGAGCATGGTGCCGGTCGGTACGTCGGTGCGGATCATCAACGACCCGTACAAATTTGGCGTGAGTGGCGGCAAGGTTTACCTGGAAGCGCACACACCGCTGGACGACAACGGCAACCCGTCGGTGGTCGACAAGCACACGGCGGTGATCAACGCGATGCTCAAGCGTGAAGACATCACCAACAACCTGCGCATGAACTGGGATGTAGTACGCGACGTAGTTGCAGCCGAAGATGGCCTGCCGGTGGAAATCGCCGTGCCGAATACCTCCGCACCGATGGTGTCGAGCGCACCGGTCGATCTGCAGCAGTAAGCACCCGGAAAACCGAACCCGCCGACGCTGGCCGCGTCGGCGGGTTTTTTATGGCCGGTACTAAATACCGGGCACAAAAAAGCCGATCCATAAATGGATCGGCTTGATAACAATCCCGAAGGACTATTACTTGCGGCTAGCTTTGTCCAGCATGCGCAGAGCACGCTCGTTAGCTTCGTCAGCAGTCTGTTGTGCTTTTTGAGCAGCAGCCAGAGCTTCATCAGCTTTACGGTAAGCTTCGTCTGCACGAGCCTGGGAGCGAGCAGCTGCGTCTTCAGTAGCGGTCAGACGTGCTTCGGTTTCTTTCGATACGCTGCTGCAACCGGTAGCCAGAACTGCGGCCAGAGCCAGAGCAGAGAATTTCAGAACGTTGTTCATCGTGTTCCCCTTCAAGGACTTTCTATTTAAGTGGCTGTCTCCTCAGAGTGAGGAAATAGCCGGCGTACATACTACCCATTACTTGTCGTAAGTAAACTGACGTAAAGCAAGAAGCAAAAAAATTGTAGGCGTTGATTCTTTTTCGAGCAACTTTTAACTGCGCTGTTTAAAAAATACTCAGCTGCAAGGCCCGAGCCTGAGCGAGCCGCTGATGAAAAGTTCCTGGTGCCCCGAGCTGTTTTTACGGTCTTGGCTAGAGTCGACCTAGATGGATTCGTCTACACTTTTGTTCGGATTCTGCGCAGCGCCTCTCATATCTTTCTCCAAGTTGAGGTGACTTTAACAACGGGCGCTCGTCTTAAGTCTCAATATCCGGCAATGTTCAGGCTTTCGACCTGCAAAGATCTTTGGTCGAGCTGTCCCTGCGTCACCCGGAGCAGCATCGGCCACCCCTGCGTGATGACGAGCGTACCTTGAGCATTTTTGCCAATGGTGCCTACTATTTGATACGTGCCAGGTTGCGCGAGATAGGTGCGGCTCTTCTCGGTGTCCATTCAGGCACAGGGTGGCGTAGATGTTCCTTCGCCGGAAAAACATCGGTAAGGTAGGGGTCAGAATCCAAGACCCGCGAGGAGTAGTGATGAGCGAGGCGTTGTCCATCCACCATGACCAGGCTGGTCATCAGTTCGAGACCAATGTGGACGGTCATCGTGCCTACCTGACCTATATGGATCTGGGGAAACAGACCCTGGATATCTATCGCACCTTCGTGCCCAACGCATTGCGTGGTCGTGGCATTGCGGCGGCATTGACCGAGCAGGCGCTGCAATACGCTGAAGAAATGGGCTACACGGTGATTCCGTCGTGCTCCTACGTGGAGCGCTACATGGAGCGTCATCAGCGGCATGCCGCCAAGCTGAGCCAGTAAACGTAACTCATAAAAAAACGCCGGGTTAGCCCGGCGTTTTTGTGTGCGCTAAACGGCAGATCAGCTGCGATCGCGTTTCGGCAGCACATCCTTGAGCTTGGCGTGCATGCTGCGCAAGGTGTTTTCGGTGGCGGCCCAGTCGATACAGGCATCGGTGATCGACACGCCGTATTGCAGGTCGGCGAGGTCTTTCGGGATCGCCTGGCAGCCCCAGTTCAGGTGACTCTCAACCATCAGGCCGATGATCGACTGGTTGCCTTCGAGGATCTGGTTGGCGACGTTCTCCATCACCAGCGGTTGCAGGGCCGGGTCCTTGTTGGAGTTGGCGTGGCTGCAATCGACCATGATGTTTGGCTTGATCTTGGCTTTGTTCAGCGCTTGCTCGCACAGGGCGACGCTGACCGAATCGTAGTTCGGCTTGCCGTTGCCACCGCGCAATACGACGTGGCCATAGGCGTTGCCTTTGGTGGTGACGATCGACACGCCACCTTCCTGGTTGATACCGAGGAAACGGTGCGGGCTGGAAACCGATTGCAAGGCGTTGATCGCCACGGTCAGGCCGCCGTCGGTGCCGTTCTTGAAGCCGACGGCCGAGGACAGGCCCGAAGCCATTTCACGGTGAGTCTGGGATTCGGTGGTGCGCGCGCCGATGGCCGACCAACTGATCAGATCCTGCAAGTACTGCGGGGAGATCGGGTCGAGGGCTTCGGTGGCGGTCGGCAGGCCCATCTCGGCCAGGTCCAGCAGCAACTTGCGACCGATGTGCAGACCATCCTGAATCTTGAACGAGTCGTCCAGATACGGGTCGTTGATCAAGCCTTTCCAGCCGACGGTAGTACGTGGCTTCTCGAAATACACGCGCATGACCAGATACAAGGTATCGGACACTTCGGCGGCCAGGGTTTTCAGGCGCTCGGCGTATTCGTGGGCAGCCTTGATGTCGTGGATCGAGCAAGGCCCGATGACGACGAACAGGCGGTGGTCGGTGCCATCAAGAATGTTGCGAATGACTTCGCGGCCCTTGGTCACGGTGCGCAGGGCAGCGTCGCTCAAAGGGATATCACGCTTGAGCTGATCAGGGGTGATCAGCGTCTCGTTGGAAGCGACGTTTAGGTCGTTGATCGGTAAATCAGCCATCGTTTACTCGTCAGGTCACGGGTGCCGGCCGCCAGCGAACCCGCGCGGCGGAGCACAGCAAATTAAGCGCGTCGGGGAGCGGAACCTTAGCGCGTTACACCGTGGCTCGACAATGGGCAAAGGCTGGTTTAATCCAGCACTGGCTGAGCAAATGCCTTGCGAACCGTATCGTGGGAGAACTCGTCGGCATGTTCCTGGACCCATTCCAGCGCCAACGCCTGAATATCCTGTAAGTCTTCGTGCGCGTCATGCAGGCGGCAATAGCGTTCGATCTGGCACACCTGTTCGCCCATCCGGGCACTGAACAGCATTTGTTCGTCGACAAACGCAATGCCCACCAGATAGCCGCGCTTTCGCCGCAGGCACCAGGCCACGTAGCCCAGATAACGCAAGTCGGGGTTCAAGGTCGGCATGCGCACTTCCAGCGCCGTACCGTGGCGCCAGGCGCGGTGGTAATTGCAAGCCATGCCGCCGAGGCTGATAGTGTGCAGCCGTTGCCGTGAAATGCACTCATGTTTGAGCAGCGTAAGTTCCACGGGCACATCGTCAGGATGAGGAAGAAAACGTCCCATGAACACGGACTCCCTGTGTCGCCCATTTGACATTGTTTCCCCCAGTATAGTGGTCGAATCGCAACTGACCGATTTTGACGCCGACCAACGGCTGCTGGCGATGAGCGGTGTGTCGCTGGTGATTTTTACCAGTGTCGGCTGTGCCAGTTGCCGCTTTGCCCGGGAGCAGTTGCCAGGGCTCGATCTGACGGTTGATCGACTGTGCTGGATCGACGCTGCCGACAATGGCGGGTTGGTGGAACGTTACGAGGTCTTTCATTTGCCGGCGCTGTTTGTGGTGCGCGACGGTGAGTTCTTTGGGGCGGTACAGTCGCGCCTGACCCGCACCGAACTCAACGAGGCGGTGGACCAGGCGCTGAATCGAATTGCTGAGGAGTTGCCATGATGGGAGCAGTTGCCAAGCCGAGCATCGGCATTATCGGGACCGGCGCGATCGGTGGTTTCTACGGCTTGATGCTGGCGCGAGCCGGGTTCGATGTGCACTTTCTGTTGCGCAGCGAGTTTTCAGCCGTCGCCGAGCGCGGGTTGCAAGTCAACAGTGCGGTGCATGGCGCGCTGAGCCTTCATCCGGTCCAGGCCTATTCATCGGCCGAAGACATGCCGCCGTGCGACTGGTTGCTGGTGGCGGCGAAGAGCACCAGTTCGGGCCTGGCGCCGATCATCATTCAAGCCGCCGCCCCCGGCGCCAAAGTGTTGCTGCTGCAAAATGGCCTGGACGTCGAAGACAGCCTGCGCGAATGGCTGCCCGATTCGCTGCACCTGCTCGGCGGCCTCTGTCTGATTTGCGTCCATCGGGAAGGCCCGGGCGTGATTATCCACCAAGCGTTGGGCGCGGTGAACGTCGGCTACCACAGCGGTCCGGCCAGCGATGACGCGGCGCGCATGGCGATTGTCGAAGCGGGCGCCGGGCTGTTCCGCAGCGCCGGGATCGATTCCCAGGCCATGCCGAACTTGCATCAGGCGCGCTGGCAGAAACTGGTCTGGAATATCCCTTACAACGGTCTGTCGGTGTTGCTCGGGGCGAGCACCACGCCGTTGATGGCCGATGCCGACAGCCGCGCGCTGATCCAGGCGTTGATGGCCGAAGTGGTGCAGGGCGCCAAGGCTTGCGGTCACGACATGCCGCCCGGCTACGCTGACTACCTGTTTATGATGACCGAGAAAATGCCCGACTATTGGCCGAGCATGTACCACGATTTCCAGCACAAACGAGCGCTGGAGCTGGAGGCTATTTACGCCCGGCCCCTGGCGGCGGCGAAAGCGGCAGGTTGTGACTTGCCGCGCATCGAGGCCCTGTACCGGGCGCTCGGTTTTATCGATCGACGTAACGTTTAAGTCGATCCACCGGAGGGGAAGGCCATGGCCAAGGACATAGATGACAAGTTGGTGCTGGCGATTTCTTCGCGGGCACTGTTTGACTTGAGCGAGAGCCATAAGGTGTATCTGGCCAGTGGTGTCGAAGCCTACCGGCAATATCAGATCGAGCATGAAGACGAAATCCTCGAGCCCGGCGATGCCTTCCCGCTGGTGGAAAAACTGCTGAACCTTAATGCCAGTCTCGGCCGGGCCCGGGTCGAAGTGATCCTGGTGTCGCGCAACAGTGCCGACACCGGGCTGCGGGTGTTCAACTCGATTCACCACTATGGCCTGGCAATTTCCCGCGCGGCGTTTGTCGGCGGGCGTAGCCCTTATCCGTACCTCAAGGCGTTTGGTTGCGACCTGTTTCTCTCGACCCATGCCGACGATGTGCGCAGCGCGCTGGAGGCCGGGTTCGCCGCAGCGACCATTTTGTCGGGCGGCGCGAGTCGGGCGGCCAGTGACGAATTGCGCATTGCTTTCGACGGTGACGCGGTGCTGTTTTCCGATGAGTCGGAGCGGGTTTATCAGTCCGGTGGGCTGGAAGCCTTTCAGGCCAGCGAACGAGAATCGGCCCGGGAGCCGTTGCGTGGCGGGCCGTTCAAAGGCTTCCTCGCGGCGCTCAATCTGTTGCAGCGCGAGTTCCCCGACGACGCCTGCCCGATCCGCACGGCGCTGGTGACAGCACGTTCAGCGCCGGCTCACGAGCGGGTGATCCGCACCTTGCGCGAGTGGGACATTCGTCTGGATGAATCGCTGTTCCTCGGCGGCCTGACCAAATCGGCGTTTCTGGAAGCCTTCGCCGCCGATGTGTTTTTCGATGACCAGGCTGGCCATTGCGAGCTGGCTCGGGAAGTGGTCGCCACCGGTCATGTGCCCCACGGCATAAGCAACGAACAGAAAGTTTAAGCCCTTGCTTCAAGGTGTTACGCGGCACGTCGTACTCGGCAAGGCACTGCTAAGCTGAATCCATCTCCGCCATGTTGGCACGCGAGGAGGTCATATGATTCGTTCCATGCTGTATGCCACCGACCTCGGCCTGTACGCACCTTTAGTGATGCAGCACGCCTTGGCGCTGGCGCGAACCTTCAATGCCGACTTGTACGTGGTGCACGCAGTGGAACCCATGGGGCTGTTCGCCGAGTCGGTGCTGCAGAGCTACCTCGATGAGCAGGCGTTGAACGAGTTTCACAGCCAGGGCCTGAACACGGTGATCGCCAATATCGAGCAACGGGTGCTCGAAAGTTTTCGTGAAGAACTGGGGGATGAAGGCGAGCAGGATCTGGAGCGGATCAAAGCAGTGCGCGTGCTTCAGGGCGATCCGGCGCAGGTGATTCTTGAGCAGGCACAGAAACTCTCCGTGGATTTGTTGATCGTAGGTAGTCATAGCCATCGCGCGGGGGCGGAAACACCGTTGGGGCGCACGGCGGCGCGGGTGTTGCAGTTGGCTCGGGTGCCGGTCTATCTGGTGCCGCTGGTGGAGCGTCGGCGTCAAGGGGATCGTTAGTGTCACGAAGCAGGACAACAGAACACGAATAATGGCGTTTTGATAAAAAAGTTCTAGATTTATTCTTCAAACCATTAATATAGTTATATACCGTCGCTGATGCCCGTGGCGTCTACCTGCTTTGAGGGATTCATATGAAGCTTCAACAATTGCGCTACATCTGGGAAGTGGCGCACCACGACCTCAACGTCTCCGCTACCGCCCAAAGTCTCTACACCTCGCAGCCGGGCATCAGTAAGCAGATCCGTCTGCTGGAAGACGAATTGGGCGTCGAGGTCTTCGCCCGCAGCGGCAAGCACCTGACCCGCGTCACCCCGGCCGGCGAACGCATCATCACCACCGCCGGCGAAATCCTGCGCAAGGTTGAAAGCATCAAGCAGATCGCCCAGGAATTCTCCAACGAGAAGAAAGGCACCCTGTCGATCGCCACCACCCACACCCAGGCGCGTTATGCGTTGCCGCCGGTGATCAGCAATTTCATCAAGCAATACCCGGACGTTGCCCTGCACATGCACCAGGGTTCGCCGATGCAGATCGCCGAAATGGCCGCTGACGGCACCGTGGATTTCGCCATCGCCACCGAAGCCCTGGAGCTATTCGGTGACCTGGTGATGATGCCGTGCTACCGCTGGAACCGTTGCGTGGTGGTGCCTCAGGGCCACCCGCTGACCAAGCTGCCGAAGCTGACCCTCGAAGCCCTGGCCGAATACCCGATCGTGACCTACGTGTTCGGTTTCACCGGTCGTTCGAAACTCGACGAGGCCTTCAGCCATCGCGGCCTGACACCGAAAGTGGTGTTCACCGCCGCCGACGCCGACGTGATCAAGACTTACGTGCGCCTGGGCCTGGGCGTGGGCATCGTCGCCAAAATGGCGGTGGATGCCAAGCTCGACAGCGACCTGGTGATGCTCGATGCCAGTGACTTGTTCGAATCCAGCATTACCAAGATCGGCTTCCGTCGCGGCACGTTCCTGCGTGGTTTCATGTGCGACTTCATCGAGAAGTTTGCCCCGCACCTGACTCGCGAAGTGATGGCCAAGGCCATTCAGTGCCACAACAAGCAGGAACTGGAAGAGCTGTTCGACGGCGTCGAACTGCCAGTCCATTAATCTCTGCGCTTAAACCACCTCGGTGACAGAGAACTGTTGCCGAGCGCCCGCCACCAGAATCTCCACCTCGTCCCCTTCGAACTTGCCCAGCAGGCTTTTGCCCAGCGGCGAGCGGGGGGTGATGACGGTGATCATCTGTCCCACCAGATCGACCTTCAAACCCGCCGCGTCGGGGGCCAGAAACAGCCATTGTTCACGACCCTTTTCGTCCTCCAGACCGAGCAGGGCGCCGACCTCGATACCGCGCTGATCATCATACGGACGCAACGCCAGGTTTTGGCACAGCGTCAGTGAATGACGGATTTCCTCGACCCGTTTCGCCTGCCCGGCCGCCAGGTAAGACGCCTCCAGCCCCAGGGTGTCGTACTTGTTTTCGGCAATGTTTTCTTCGTGGGTCGCGGTTTCGTAGGCGGTTTGCGCCGCGCGTTCGGCGATGTCGAGATCAATGCGCAGCTTGTCGAGAATCAGTTGGTGAACGATAGGTTTATTCATGATCAATCGCAGAATTGCAGGACGTTGGCGCGGCTTTTTTCGTTAGGCGCGGTCTGGTCCTGTTGCAGCCAGAACTGGCATTTGGGGTTCGACAAATTTCGGTTGTTGGTGCGGGCCTGATCCAGGGTTTGCTGCTGCTCGTTCTTGCGCAGGTTTTCTTTGTATTGTTCGAACAACGGGCTCTGCGGCGGAATGTCCGGCCTCGGCTGCTCAACGGGCGGTTTCGCCAGTTGTTGCACGGCCTGGGCCACCGGGGCCAGTTGTTCGGTAAACAAAAAGTGCGAGGCGAGCCAGCAGGTCAGCGCGATGGCCATGAATCCCAGCCAAAGACCCAAGGCAATGCTGGCGGTCAGATGCATGGCGTTGAGTCGGATCGGCAACGGGCGGCGCGGGTTGGGACGGTAGGGCATGGCTGCCTCCTGGCGGGTGGTCGCGGGCGGATGGCGATTGTCGCACGAAGATTAATCGTCGTCGGCTCTTCTGCGCGGGGTAATTTATGCGGACAATCGGCGCCTTTGCCAACGGGAGCCTGGAATGCCTGAACTGAAAACCCGCTGGGATATTTTCTGCACCGTGGTCGACAACTTCGGCGACATCGGCGTGACCTGGCGCCTGGCCCGGCAACTGGTGGCCGAACATGCCGTCGCCGTGCGTTTGTGGGTCGACGACCTGCGCGCTTTTGAACGGCTGTGCCCGGAGATCGACATTCACGCGTCGCAGCAATGGCAGCAGGGTGTCGAGGTCTGTCACTGGCCCATCGAGTGGCAACCGGTGGCTGCCGCTGATGTGGTGATCGCCGCGTTCGCCTGCCAACTTCCCGGTGCCTACATGGACGCCATGGTCGAGCGGGAAAAACCGCCACTGTGGGTAAACCTGGATTATCTGAGCGCCGAAGATTGGGTCATCGGTTGCCACGGTTTACCGTCGGTGAAGTACAAGAGCGTGCAGAAGTACTTCTTCTTTCCTGGATTCCAGAAGGGCACCGGCGGTTTGCTGCGTGAAAGCGGATTGCTGGAGCGGCGTCGGCAATTTCAGCAAAGCCCCGAGGCCCAGCGAAAATTCCTGCTGGGTTTGGGGATCGATCGGGCGCCTGGTGCGCAGTTGATCTCGTTGTTTGCCTACGAAAATACCGGGCTGGCGAGCTGGCTCGATACGTTGTCGGGCGCGCCGACGCCCACCCATCTGCTGGTGCCCGAGGGGCGGATTCTCGGTGATGTCGAGCGCTGGCTCGGGGTCAGCGGCCTGGTCGCCGGTGCGCTGCATGTGCGCGATGCAGTGACTGTTCAGGTGCTGCCGTTCGTCCGGCAGGATCAATATGATCAGTTGCTCTGGTGCTGCGATTTCAACGCCGTGCGCGGTGAAGACTCGTTTGTCCGGGCCCAATGGGCGGGTCGGCCGATGCTTTGGCACATTTATCAGCAGGAAGAAGATGTGCACCTGGAGAAGCTCGAAGCCTTCCTCACGCTCTATACAAAAGGCTTGTCAGCGCCTGCCAGCGAGGCGATCAGCGGTCTTTGGCGGGCCTGGAATGCCGGCCAGGACATGGCCGACCAGTGGCTGGCGACCCGCAAACACTGGCCGGAGCTGGAAAAACATGCCGAGGCGTGGTGTCTGGAACAAGCCTTGCAGGCGGATCTTGCCACGGCGCTGGTACAGTTTTACCTAAATTGGATATGATACGCGGCCTAGATTTTTGTAAATCCCATCCAAATTCGGATATTCGCAATGAAAACTGGTAAAGAACTGAAACCCGGTACCGTGATCCGTCTCGAAAACGATCCTTGGCTGGTTCAGAAAGCTGAATTCACCAAGTCCGGTCGTAACAGCGCGATCATGAAGACCAAGCTGAAGAACCTGCTGACCGGTTACAAGACCGAGATCGTTTACAGCGCCGACGACAAACTGGACGACGTAATCCTCGACCGCAAAGAAGCGACCCTGTCCTTCATCAGCGGCGACACCTACACGTTCATGGACACCACCGACTACACCATGTACGAGCTGAACGCTGAAGACATCGAAGCCGTTCTGCCTTTCGTTGAAGAAGGCATGACCGATGTTTGCGAAGCGATCTTCTTCGAAGAGCGTCTGGTTTCCGTAGAGCTGCCGACCACTATCGTGCGCGTAGTTGACTACACCGAAGGTTCCGCTCGCGGTGACACTTCCGGCAAAGTCATGAAGCCTGCCAAGCTGAGCAACGGTACTGAGTTGCAAGTTGCTGACTTCATCGAAATCGGTGACCGCATCGAAATCGATACCCGTGAAGGCGGTTCCTACAAAGGCCGTGCTAAATAAGCACCGCTTGAGTAATGAAAAAGCCCGACCATTGAGTCGGGCTTTTTTGTGCCATCAATATTAAAAGATCGCAGCCTCGTTTCACTCGACAGCTCCTACAAGGGATTTGCATTTCCCTGTAGGAGCTGTCGAGTGAAACGAGGCTGCGATCTATTACGTTATTTCAAATGTTGCTTGAGCTCTTCGGACGCTTGCAGCAGCGCCGAACGCACCTCAGGCACTTGACTCACTACGTTAAGCAAACCGTAGTCGTGGATCATGCCGTTGTAGCGAACCGCCGTGACCGGCACGCCAGCCTCGTCGAGTTTGCGCGCATAGGCCTCGCCTTCATCACGCAACACGTCGGCGCCTGCGGTCTGCACCAGTGCGGGTGGCAGGCCTTTGAGCTGGGCGGTGGTGGCCCGCAGCGGTGACGCGTAGATCTCGCTGCGTTGATTGGCGTCGGTGGTGTAGTTGTCCCAGAACCACTTCATCATGTTTTTGGTGAGGAAGTGCCCCTCGGCAAACTGGTTGTAGGACGCGGTTTCGAAACTGGCGTCCGTCACCGGCCACAGCAGCACCTGGAATTTGATTGCCGGCGTGCCTTTGTCTTTGGCCATCAGTGCGACCACGGCAGCCATGTTGCCACCGACGCTGTTGCCGGCCACCGCCAGGCGTTTGCCGTCGACGTTGATCTCTTTCCCGTGCTCGGCCACCCACTTCGTGGCGGCGTAGGCCTGGTTGATCGCCACCGGGTAATGCGCTTCCGGGGACGGGGTGTAATTGACGAACACCGCCGCCGCCCCTGAACCCACCACCAAGTCCCGAACCAGTCGTTCGTGAGTCGGGAAATCCCCCAATACCCAACCGCCGCCGTGGAAGAACATGAACACCGGCAGCTCGCCCTTGACCCCGGCCGGCCGGACGATGGTCAGGCTGAGCGGTTGGCCATCGACTTGAATGGTCTTCTGGCTGACATCGGCTTTTGGCAGCGTCAGTTTCACCCCGGCTTGCGCACCCACCAGCACTGCGCGGGCTTCTTTGGGCGTGAGCTGTTCCATCGGTTTACCGGTGCCGGCATTCAGAACATCGAGGAACGCCTGGGTGTTGTGTTCAACCCCGTCGCCTGCAAAGGCGCTGTGGATGGACAGGGCGAGAAGGGTGCCGGTCAAGACTTTGCTGAACGTGTTCATGGTCATTTCCTGTTCGGGCCGGGAGTCAGTGATTAGACGGTAACGTGCAGGCGCACATCGACGTTGCCACGGGTGGCGTTGGAGTAAGGGCAGACCTTGTGGGCAGCATCAACCAGGGTTTGCGCGTCGGCTTGTTCCAGACCCGGCAGGCTGATGTGCAGGTCGATGTCCAGACCGAAACCGCCGGGGATCTGACCGATACCGACGTGGGCAGTGATCGAGGCGTCGTTCGGGATGCTGCGTTTGGTCTGGCTGGCGACGAATTTCAGGGCGCCGATGAAGCAGGCGGAGTAGCCGGCTGCGAACAGTTGCTCAGGGTTGGTCGCCGCGCCGCCGGCACCACCGAGTTCTTTCGGAGTAGCAAGTTTGACGTCGAGGATGTTGTCGCTGGAAACCGCACGACCGTCACGGCCACCGGTGGAAGTTGCGATTGCGGTGTAGAGAGTTTGCATGGTGTGAGCCTCATTCGGGTTTGGGTGTTTTGCGCTAAATGTTTGCGCGCTAAGTAAGTGCGAAGTGAATGTATCGCGCTAATATTTAGCGCACAAGATAAATTTTGAAAAAGATCGATGGAAATGAGCGGACGGGTCGTTGATTGCTATGCAGGCAATTGAATTAGAACGACTTATTCTGATTTTTCAGGGCGTAAAATTTTTTGAAGAGGGCGCAAAACACCTTTGGGAGCGGGCTTGCTCGCGAATGCGGTGTATCAATCAGCATTGATGCCGACTGACACACCGCATTCGCGAGCAAACCCGCTCCCACAGAGGGATTTTTTCTGGCAGGGGGATTAGAGGCTGTCTTGAAGGTGGCTACGCAGGTCTTGCAGATCGTTTTGCAGCTTTTTCAACTGCTCCAGGGTTTGCCCACTGGCACCAAGGATGCACTGCGGAATGTCCCGAGCCTTGTCTCGCAAGGCGCGGCCCTGTTCCGTCAGCTCGACAATCACCACCCGTTCATCTTCACGGCTGCGGGTACGGCTGAGCAAGCCTTCGACTTCCAGGCGTTTTAGCAGCGGCGTCAACGATCCGGGATCGGTCAGCAGTCGTGTGCTGATTTCACCTACGGTCAAACCATCCCGTTCCCACAACACCATCATCGCCAAGTACTGCGGATAGGTCAGGCCGAGTGCTTGCAGCAAGGGTTTGTAGACCTTGGTCATCAGCAGCGAAGTGGAATGCAGGGCGAAGCAGACCTGGTTGTCCAGCAGCAGGTCGTCGCAGTTGTCCGGGGTGTTGCGTTCGGTGGTCATGTCAAAGCCTTGATCGGTGATCGTGATGAATCTAGCGGGCGAATCTTTAATGCGCCAGATAATTATGCGCTAGTGCCGGCCCAGGTCGCTTTGCAGCGCCAGGTCCCACGGCGCGATCGGGCTGAAGCGGGTCTTGAGGTATTCCAGCAGCAAACGACTGCGGGAGCTGGCCTGTTGCTCCAGGCGCAAGGCGTAAATCCCCGACGTTTCCGGTTTCGGCAGACCGTTTTCGCAGAACAGCGGCAGCAATTCGCCGCGCAGCAGGTATTCGCTGGCCAGCCACGTCGGCAAATGGGCGATTCCCAACCCGGCCAGCGCGCCACAGACCAGCGCCTCGGCATTGTTGGCCCTCATGCGAATGCGCGCCGGGCGGTGCAGTTGCATTTGGCCGTCCAGCTCGAAGCGCCAGGCGAAGGGCGGGGCCAGGCCGTCCCAGTCCAGGCCATCGTGTTCGCTCAGTTGCGACGGATCGGTCGGCACGCCGCGCCGTTTCAAATAGTCGGGGCTGGCGCAGGCGACGCGCACCATGTTCGCCAGCGGCGTGGCCACCAGCCGGGTATCGGCCATTTGCCCAGCGCGCAACACCAGGTCGACTTTGCCCAGGTTTAAGCCCTGCATATCGACGAAGCTGTCGATCAGGTGCAATTGCACGTCGAGGCCGGGATACAACATCAGAAAATCGGCAATGACCGGTGCCAAATGCCGGCGGCCGAACGCGGCGGGGGCATCCACTCGAATCAAGCCTTCCGGCGCACTGCTCAGGGACACCGCTTCCGCCCGGGCCAGGCGCAGCTCGGCGACGATCCTTCGCGCGCGCTCGGCAAACGCCAAACCGGCTGGAGTCGCCCGCACAGCGTGGGTGCTGCGCAGGAATAACTGACTGCCCACGGCGTTTTCCAGGCTGTCGATGCGCCGGGCCACCGCTGAAGGGGTTAGCGGATGGCGTCGCGACGCAGCGGAAAAGCTCCCGGTTTCCAGCACGTCGAGGAACAGTCCGAGTTGGTCGGTCAATTGATTGGGGTTCATGGTTTCATCAACGCTTGTGCGAAATTGGCATAGCCATTGTGCGTTGCTGTGCGTTTCCCCGCTAGGTCCGACTGCGTAGGATGAAACGCCTGACAAGAGGGAAGTGGCCTGTGCTTGAATTTTTGATGTACCTGATCTTTGGCGTGGCCTTGGGCACCTTGGGTGGTTTGTTTGGCATTGGGGGTGGCCTGGTGGCCATTCCGCTGCTAGGTGTGCTGTGCGGCCTCGACCAGCAACTCGCCCAAGGCACCGCGTTGGTGATGGTGGTGCCGAACGTGATGCTGGCGCTGTGGCGTTATCACCAGCGCAATCGCATCGACTTGCGCCATGCATTGCCATTGGCTTCGATGGGGTTCTGTTTCGCCTGGATCGGTTCGATCTGGGCCGTGGGCATTGATCCTCAGAGCCTGCGCGTAGGATTTGTCGTGTTCCTGGTGGCGCTGTCGACCTACAACCTTGTGCGAATGTTCACCGCCAGTGTGCAAGCGTCGTCGCAAATGCATTACTCGTGGCCGTGGCTGGGCGTGCTAGGCACGGCGTCCGGTACCATTGGCGGTTTTTTTGGTGTGGGCGGAGCAGTGGTGGCAACGCCGGTGTTGACCAGCCTGTTCGGCACCACCCAAGTGGTGGCCCAAGGCCTGTCGCTGGCCCTCGCGTTACCGAGTACTGCGGTCACCTTGGTGACTTACGCGGCGCACTATGAGGTGAACTGGATGATCGGTTTACCCTTGGCGGCCGGCGGGCTGATGAGTATCAGTTGGGGGGTGAAGATCGCCCACGCCCTGTCTGAACGACTGCTGCGCGGGCTGTTCTGCGGCTACCTTGTGTTCTGTGCCGTGATACTCGCCTTTAAAGTTTGAAGCCTTCGACGATGTGCTCGGCCAGGCACTCGGTGATCGGTGACGGGTTGTTCAGATTGCGAACCAGCATGATGCTGGCTTCAGGCAGCAGCGGCAGATCCTCGGCCGCACCGAGAATGCGCATGTCCGGGGTAATCAGGCTTTCCAGTTGCGCGGTCACCGCCAGCCCGGCGCTGACTACCGCCATCAATGCCGACAGGCTTGAGCTGTTGTAGGCAATGCGGTAATCGCGGCCCATCGCGTCGAGGGCATTGCACGCCCACAACCGGCAGAAACAATCACTGTTGAACATTGCCAGTGGCAACGGTGTTTGCTCGTGGGCGCTGAAGCACTGCGCTTCGGCCCAGACAAAACGCTCCTTGCGCAGCAACTGGCCAATCTCGGTGCCCGGCTCGCGGGTGACGATCGACAAATCCAGGTCCTGGCGCTGCAACAGTTGCTTGGTCGATTCGCAATGCACTTCGATCTGGATCAGCGGGTAGAACTGCGCGAAGCGCGACAGGATGCCCGGCAAAAAACGCATCACGTAATCATCCGGTGTGCCAATGCGCACTGTGCCAACCATGTGCGGTTCGCGCAGGGTATTGAAGACTTCGCTGTGGAGTTTGAGGATGCGCCGGGCATAACCCAGCAGCACCTGGCCTTCGGCGGTCAGCTTGACCTGGCGTCCATCCCGTTCGAACAACTGGCGCTGCAACACGTCTTCTTCCAGACGCTTCATCTGCATGCTTACAGCTGATTGCGTACGGTTGACCATTTCACCGGCACGGGTAAAACCGCCTTGGTCGGCAATGGCAACAAAGGTGCGCAGCACATCGGTATCGATACTTGGGTACGCCGACATTCATCAATCTCCGAGATGCATACCATCAGAAACATTCGTTGGATTGATCTTAGCTGCGGCGCGAGACTTGAGCCATCCCTAAAGGAGGGCGACATGATGAAAGGTCAACACGAGCAAGTAATGGCAGAAAAATTTTCCACCCACATGGTTTCCGATTTGCTGCACAAGTTTAGCCGCTGGTACGAACTTCACCGCGAACGTGAGTTATTGGCGAGTTTGAGCGATGAAGCCCTGAAGGACATCGGCGTGAGCCGTGCGGATGTCGAGCACGAATCCATCCGGCCGTTCTGGGACGATCCGATGCATAAATGATGATTGCACCTATACACAAACCCCTCTCTGGTGAGGTAGGTTGCGAGCAGACAAGGAGATGCTCATGCCCGCAACGCTGTCCTTTTCCAACAAACAGGCTCGACGTCTGGCACTGGCTGCCCAAGGGTTCAACGGGCGCCAGGCGCCAGCGGCGATCAAACCGGTTCAGCTCAATCGACTGATCGAACGCCTGGGCATTTTGCAGATCGATTCAGTCAATGCGTTGGTGCGCTCGCACTACCTCCCCTTGTTTTCCCGTCTCGGCAATTACTCATCCGACTTGCTCGACCAGGCTGCCTGGAGTCAGGGGCGGCGGCGCACGTTGTTTGAATATTGGGGCCATGAAGCCTCGTTATTGCCGTTATCCATGTATCCGTTGATGCGCTGGCGCATGTCCCGGGCGACTCGCGGCGAAGACATTTATCAACAACTGGCGCTGTTTGGTCGTGAGCAACAGGACACGATTCGCCGTGTGCTGGGTTCGGTTCAAGAATTGGGCGCGCTGGGGGCTGGCAGTTTGTCGACCCGCCAGGAACGCGCCGGCCCGTGGTGGGACTGGAGCGCCGAAAAGCATGCGCTGGAATGGCTGTTTGCCGCGGGTGAGGTCACCGTCGCTGGCCGGCGTGGGTTTGAGCGGCTTTACGATTTGCCGGAGCGGGTGATTCCCTCGGCGATTCTCCAGCAACCTTTGCTCACAGAGGCCGAAGCCCAACGCGGTCTGTTGCTGCACGCCGCGAACGCTTTGGGCGTGGCCACGGAAAAGGACCTGCGGGACTATTTTCGCCTTAACCCGGCGGATAGCCGTGCGCGTCTGGCTGAACTGGTCGAGGGTGGTGAACTGCTGACCTGCGAAGTGCAAGGCTGGCGACAACCGGCCTATTCCTTGCCTGGGCCGAAGGTGCCGCGCAAGGTCGAGAGCAGCGCCTTGCTGTCGCCGTTTGATTCGCTGATCTGGGAGCGCAGCCGCACCGAGCGGTTGTTTGATTTCCGCTATCGGCTGGAGATTTATACGCCTAAGGAGAAACGGGTCTACGGCTATTACGTATTGCCGTTTTTGCACAACGAACGGATCGCCGCGCGGGTGGATCTAAGGGCTGAACGGGCGCTGGGCCGGTTGGCGGTGCATGCGGTGCATGAGGAAGCGCCGGGGCTGGATGACGCGGGGATGCTGGCGTTGGCGGTTAATTTGCGGCAGATGGCGGATTGGTTGGGGCTGGCGCAGGTGCAATTGAATTGTCAGCGGGTGAGTGCGGGGCGGTTGCGGGTGGCATTGGCCTGCATTGGCGGTGATTGAGCGGGCCTCATCGCGGGCAAGCCTTGCTCCTACAGGGAACGGTGTGAAACCTGTAGGAGCAAGGCTTGCCCGCGATGGGTACGGCGCGATTTAGCGCCGAACCTGTTTCAACGTCTCAGCAATCAAAAACGCCAATTCCAGCGACTGATCAGCATTCATTCGCGGATCGCAATGGGTGTGGTAGCGGTCCGACAAGCCGTCTTCAGTAATCGGTCGCGCCCCACCAATGCACTCGGTGACATTCTGCCCGGTCATTTCGATGTGAATACCGCCGGCGTAGGTGCCTTCCGCTTCGTGGACCTGGAAGAACTGCTTCACTTCGCCGAGGATCTGCGCGAAGTCGCGGGTCTTGTAACCGCTGCTGGCCTTGAT
This sequence comes from Janthinobacterium sp. LPB2021202312-11-4, assembly GCF_037049705.1. NCBI lineage: Bacteria > Pseudomonadati > Pseudomonadota > Betaproteobacteria > Burkholderiales > Oxalobacteraceae > Janthinobacterium > Janthinobacterium sp. LPB2021202312-11-4. The sequence goes on from NZ_JBAGKV010000017.1 coordinate 51,682, forward strand.
GGTGTTGCCGTGCATCGGGTCGGAACTCCACAGCACTTTCTTGCCTTCACGCTCCACGGCGCGGATCAGCTGCGGCAGATGATCGCCGACCTTGTTCGCGCCCATCCGCGCGATCAGGTTCAAGCGGCCCGGGTCGTTGTCCGGGTTGAGCACGTCGATCAGGCGAATCAGGTCTTCGGGGTTCATGCTCGGGCCGACTTTCACCCCGATCGGGTTGTTCACCCCGCGCAGGAACTCGACATGTGCGCCGTCGAGCTGACGGGTGCGGTCGCCAATCCACAGCATGTGGGCCGAGCAGTCGTAGTAATCATTGGTCAGGCTGTCGCGACGGACGAAGGCTTGTTCGTAGTTCAGCAGCAGCGCTTCGTGGGCGGTGAAGAAACTGGTTTCGCGCAGTTGCGGCGAGGTGTCCATGCCGCAGGCGCGCATGAACGCCAGGGTTTCATCGATGCGATCGGCCAGATGGCTATACTTCTCGGCCAGGGCCGAGTTGGCGATGAAATCCAGGTTCCACTTGTGCACTTGGTGCAGGTCGGCAAACCCGCCTTGGGCGAAGGCACGCAGCAGGTTCAGGGTCGCGGTGGACTGGTGATAGGACTGCAGCAGGCGTTCTGGGTCCGGCACGCGGCTTTTTTCGTCGAAGCCGATGCCGTTGACGATGTCGCCACGGTAGGCGGGCAGGGTCACGCCGTCGATGGTTTCGTCGTTGGCCGAACGGGGTTTGGCGAACTGGCCAGCCATGCGTCCGACCTTGACCACCGGGCAACCGGCGGCGAAGGTCATGACGATCGCCATTTGCAGCAACACTTTAAAGGTGTCGCGGATTTTCGCGGCGGAGAATTCGGCGAAGCTTTCGGCGCAGTCGCCGCCCTGCAACAGAAACGCGCGGCCCTGGGTCACTTCGGAAAACTGACGGCGCAACTCCCGGGCCTCACCGGCAAACACCAGCGGCGGATAGCTGGCCAGGGTTTGCTCGACCTGCAGCAAATGCGCGGCGTCGGGGTATTGGGGTTGTTGCTGGATCGGCAAGGCACGCCAGCTGTCAGGGCTCCAGGGTTGGCTCATCACGGTCTCTAGTGTTTACGCACGGGCGCTCATGTTATCAGCAATTAGTGCGTGACCTGTTCCCGTCGCTTCGCGGACAATCGCGCCTTTGCCGCTTCATGTTGCGGTGTGTTGCGTTGCTGTTTGCCCTGTGGCAGGCCCGGTGACGTTCAGGAGACGAGATGACTGAGGAGCGCGTCGAGCATTTGCTCGCCGAGGTACAAGATGAATTCGGCGTGATTCGCGTGCTGGAAGTGGCCGATTACCGCTTTCTCGAATTCGGCGATGCCATCGAACAAAGCTGCGTGTTCACCGCCGACCCGAGTTGGCTGGAGTACGACTACACCCGCGCCATGCTGATCGGCGCGTTGTGCCATGAACAGCCGGAAAGCGCGCTGTTCCTCGGCCTTGGTGCCGGCACGCTGACCCAGGCTTGTCTCAAGTTCCTGCCGCTGGAAGACGTCGAGGCTATTGAATTGCGCCCCGACGTACCGCGCCTGGCCATCGAATACCTTGGGCTGGATGACGATCCCCGGCTGTATATCCGGGTGGGGGATGCGCTGGAGTTGCTGGAAACGGCGGAACCGGCCGATCTGATTTTCGTCGACCTTTATACCGACGTCGGGCCGGGTGTGGGGCATCTGGCCTGGAGCTTTCTGGAAAACTGTCAGAAACGCCTGAATCCGGGTGGTTGGCTGGTGATCAACCAATGGGCCACCGACGACGGCAAACCGCTGGGGGCGGCGTTGTTTCGTGGGCTCTATCATCGGCATTACTGGGAGCTGCCGGTGAAGGAGGGCAACGTGATTTTGATCGTGCCGTCGGAGCTGGATCAGGAACTGGATATGGACGGCTTGATCGCCCGGGCCGAAGGGCTGGCGCCGCGGTTGGGGTATTCGTTGCAATCGTTGATCAAGGCGATTCGCCCGGCGACGTAATTTGTTGTCTGCAATGGCCTCATCGCGGGCAAGCCTTGCTCCTACAGGGGGACGCGTAACCTGTAGGAGCATGGCTTGCCCGCGAAGGCATTATTCGCTTCAACACAAATTTCAAACCCCTTTGAACACTCCGGCCCGTTTCTCGACCATCGACCGCACACCTTCCTTGGCGTCCTCACTGTTGAGCAGCGTCTTCACCATCGCCGGCAACGCCTGCGCCGCCGCTGTTTCCCCTTCATAACGCGCCTGCCTGGCCGACATCAACGTCGCCTGAACCCCCAGCGGCGCTTGTCGGGCAATGCGTTCGGCCAGTTCAATCGCCCGTGGCAACAAATCCTCGCTGGCCATGACTTCCTGGACCAAACCCAGGTGCAAGGCGTCATGGGCATCGAACTCATCGCCGGTCAGCAACCAGCGCATCGCATTGCCCCAGCCAGCTACTTGGTGCAGGCGCAGCGTGGCGCCGCCGAACGGGGAAATCCCGCGCTGCACTTCTTTCTGGGCAAAACGGGTATTGCTGGCGCACAGGTTGATGTCCGCTGCCAGCATCAATTCGATGCCAATGGTCAGGCAATAACCCTGGGCGGCAACGATCACCGGTTTGCTGACCCTGGGACCTGCAAACACGCCCCACGGATCACAACCGCCGGGCGGTGCCTGCCAGCCTTCGGCGAGGGCGGCGCTGGCGTTGATCAGGTCGAGCCCGGCGGTGAAATGTTCGCCGTGGCCGAATACCACCGCCACCCGTGCCTCGTTGTCGGCCTCGAATTCGCCGTAGGCCAGGCTCAGGGCGTTGAGCAGGTCGAGATCAAAAGCGTTGCGCTTGGCGACCCGGTCCAGGCCGATCAACAGGACATGGCCGCGTCGTTCGCGGCTGACACGACTGGGAACGGGCTGATTCATCGGGTATTTCCTCGGGCGGGAAGGGGGTGTCAGACCGAAGGTCTGCGTCGCAAGGGTGAACCGTTTTAGCGCCATCGCCAGCAGGGCCGGGCCTTTGAAAAATAGACTGTTGCACGATTATCCGCAAAGCCTGTGACAGAACGGTATATACGTCAGTTTTCCGACAAATAATGCTCCCTTTTTGGGCGAATTCCGGTATAGTGCGCGCCGGCCTTTAACCGGGCCGCGTTTAGGTAGCGCAATTCCCCGAAGTCAGCTTCGGCTGCACGTCCGCACAGCGGACTCTTCCTTGACGAATCTTTTTCATTCATTCGTTTTCGCAAATCCCCGCCGACAAAGCAGCCAGGGCGACTCTTGAGTCTTACACGGCATGCGCAGCTTTGGAGCATGGGTCTTTGCGGATGCACTTAGAGGCAGACCCATGACCCAGGAAACCGGCGGCTTCGCCGCTTTTAATCTTAATCCGAATATTCTTGCAGCCGTCATCGCGACTGGCTACGAAGAGCCTTCGGCTATTCAGCAGCAATCGATCCCGATCATCATGGCCGGCCACGACATGATTGGCCAGGCGCAAACCGGTACCGGTAAAACCGCCGCGTTCGCTCTGCCAATCCTGCATCGCATCGATCCTGCTAAGCGCGAGCCGCAAGCCCTGATCCTGGCGCCAACCCGTGAGTTGGCGCTGCAAGTAGCAACCGCTTTCGAAACCTACGCCAAGCAAATGCCGGGCGTTACCGTTGTGGCCGTTTACGGCGGCGCCCCTATGGGTCCACAACTGAAAGCAATCCGTAATGGCGCACAGATCGTTGTCGCCACTCCGGGTCGTCTGTGCGACCACCTGCGTCGTGACGAAAAAGTCCTGGCTACCGTGAACCACCTGGTTCTCGACGAAGCGGACGAAATGCTCAAACTCGGTTTCATGGACGACCTCGAAGTTATCTTCAAGTCGTTGCCTGCAACCCGTCAGACCGTATTGTTCTCGGCTACCCTGCCGCAGTCGATCCGTGCAATCGCCGAGCGTCACCTGCGTGATCCGCAGCACGTGAAGATCCAGACCAAGACTCAGACCGTTACCGCGATCGAACAGGCTCACCTGTTGGTTCACGCTGACCAGAAGACCTCGGCTGTATTGAGCCTGCTGGAAGTCGAAGACTTCGACGCCCTGATCATGTTCGTGCGCACCAAGCAAGCGACCCTGGACCTGGCCAGTGCCCTGGAAGCCAAAGGCTACAAAGCCGCTGCGCTGAACGGTGACATTGCTCAGAACCAACGTGAGCGCGTGATCGAATCCCTCAAGGATGGCCGTCTGGACATCGTTGTGGCGACCGACGTAGCTGCTCGTGGTCTGGACGTTCCGCGTATCACTCACGTGTTCAACGTTGATATGCCGTACGACCCGGAATCCTACGTTCACCGTATCGGCCGTACCGGCCGTGCCGGTCGCGAAGGTCGTGCACTGCTGCTGGTGACTCCACGCGAGCGCCGCATGCTGCAAGTGATCGAGCGTGTAACCGGTCAGAAAGTTGCCGAAGTTCGCCTGCCGGACGCCCAAGCTGTTCTCGATGCTCGCATCAAGAAGTTGACCAACAGCCTGTCGCCGCTGGTGGCTGATGCCGAATCGACTCACGGTGATCTGCTGGATCGCCTGACCGCTGACATCGGTTGCACGCCGCGTGCACTGGCCGCTGCTCTGCTGCGCAAGGCTACCAATGCTCAGGCGTTGACCCTGGCTGCCATCGAGAAAGAACGTCCACTGGTGCCGAACAACGCACCGCGTGGCGATCGTCCAGAGCGTACCGGTGATCGTCCGGACCGTGGTGATCGTGAGCGTCGTGCTCCGGTTGCACTGGCTGAAGGCCGTGCTCGTTGCCGTACCGCGCTGGGTGCGCGTGATGGTATCGCTGCCAAAAACCTGCTGGGCGCCATCCTCAACGAAGGTGGTCTGGCTCGCGAAGCAATCGGTCGCATCCAGGTGCGTGACAGCTTCAGCCTCGTTGAGCTGCCGGAAGATGGTCTGGAAAAACTCCTGACCAAACTGAAGGACACTCGCGTTGCTGGCAAGCAGTTGAAACTGCGTCGCTACCGCGAAGATTAATCCGCCCTTGGGCTGATTGATCGAACATAAAAAATCCCCGACTGGTTCGGGGATTTTTTTTGCCTGAAGAAAAGATCGCAGCCTTCGGCAGCTCCTACAGGGGAATGCGCGCTCATGTAGGAGCTGCCGAAGGCTGCGATCTTTTAATCTTAACGTTATCCGAAACGATAAATATCCATGCCCAGCGCACCCATGGTGAACCCCTGGTGCGCAATCCCGAACTCACCCCCAGCCCCGCGAGCAAAGTACAACGGCAACAAATGCTCATCACTCGGATGGTTGCGCACGGCATTCGGCGCCTGCTGACGATAATCATGCAGCGCGGCTTCGTCGTTGGCGGCGAGTTTTTCAATCATCCAGTCGCGGAACGCCTTGGCCCATGGTTCGACACTTTCCGGTCCGGCATGCCAGTCCAGTTCACGCAGGTTGTGGGTGATGCTGCCGGAGCCGATCAACAACACGCCGTGCTGGCGCAGGCTGGCCAGCGCATGGCCGACACGGGTTTGCAGCGCCGGGCCGCCACAGGTCGGCAGTGAGACCTGCACCACCGGAATATCGGCCTGCGGATACATCAGCGACAACGGCACCCAGACGCCATGATCGAACGGCCGTTTGGGGTCGATACGCGCCGGCAGGTTATTGGCCTTGAGCAACTCGACCACCTCAGCCGCCAGTTGTGAGTCGCCCGGCGCCGGGTATTGCACTTCGAACAAGGCCTTTGGGAAGCCGCCGAAGTCATGCCAGGTTTCAGGCCGGGGGTTGCCGCTGACCAGCAGCTCGTTACTTTCCCAGTGCGCAGACACAATCACGATGGCCTCGGGCTTGGGCATTTCAGCCGCCAGGCGCGCCAGGGCGGGGCCGCTGGCACCGGGTTCCAGTGCCAACATCGGCGAGCCATGGGATATGTAGAGGCTGGGGAACATGAACGAGCTCCTGAGGGGTAAGATGGCGTCATCTTCAGTCAGATCATTGATCTAAATCTAATATAAGTTTTAGGGTCTTTTGATCGAATTTTCGGGATTAATTATGCAGCCGGAGTTTTGGCACAAGCGGTGGACGACGAATCAGATCGGCTTCCACCTGCCGCAAGTGAATCCATATCTGCAACGGTACTGGCCGCAACTGGGCCTGGAAGAGGGCGCGCGGGTGCTGGTGCCGTTATGCGGCAAAAGCCTGGACCTGTTATGGCTGGCAAAATGCGGTCACGAAGTGTTGGGTATCGAGTTGTCGGAAAAAGCAGTCGAAGACTTTTTCCACGAGCATCAATTCGATCCGGACGTCAGCGACCAAGGCCCCTTCACTGTCTATCGGGCCGGTTCCATCGAGATTTGGTGTGGTGATTTCTTCGCGTTGACCGCAGGCGATGTTGCCGATTGCAGTGCGCTGTACGACCGCGCGGCGCTGATTGCCTTGCCGCCGAAGATGCGTGAGCAATACGCCGAGCATCTGAAGCGGATTCTGCCGAAGGACTCTCTTGGGCTGCTGATTACTCTGGATTATGACCAGACGCAAAAGGACGGTCCGCCGTTCGCTGTGCTTGATGACGAAGTGCAACGGTTGTTCGGGGCGTCGTGGGAGCTGAAGATTCTGGAAGACCAGGACGTGCTGGGTGAGAGCTGGAAGTTTGTCGAGAGCGGTGTTACGCGGCTGGAAGAGCGGGTTTATCGCTTGATGAGCTGATTCAAAAGCAAAGATCGCAGGCTTCGCCAGCTCCTACAGCTGATGCATTCCAAGGTAGGAGCTGCCGGAGGCTGCGATCTTTTGATCTTCAAGCCGCAAAAAAAGGGGCGATCATTTGATCGCCCCTTTGTGTTTCTGAACCGGGCTATCAGCCCCGGCGACGCAATGCGTCAATCCGCTCTTCCAGCGGCGGGTGGCTCATGAACATGCGAGCGAACCCTTGTTTGATGCCGCCGTTGATGCCGAAGGCGTTCAAGGTGTCCGGCATGTGTACCGGCAGCCCTTGTTCGGCGCGCAGACGTTGCAATGCTCCGATCATCGCGCTGGTACCGGCCAGGCGTGCGCCGGCTTCGTCGGCGCGGAATTCGCGTTTGCGCGAAAACCACATGACGATCGAGCTGGCCAGGATGCCCAGCACCAGTTCGGCGAAGATGGTCGCTACGTAGTAGGCGATACCCTGGCCTTCTTCGTTCTTGAAAATCACCTTGTCGACAAAGTTGCCGATGATCCGGGCGAAGAACATCACGAAGGTGTTCACCACGCCCTGGATCAGGGCCAGGGTGACCATGTCGCCGTTGGCGACGTGGCCGATTTCGTGGGCCAGCACGGCTTTCACTTCATCTGGCGAGAACCGCTCCAGAAGGCCCTGGCTGACCGCGACCAGTGCGTCGTTTTTGTTCCAGCCGGTGGCGAAGGCGTTGGCCTCGTAGGCCGGGAAAATCCCGACCTCGGGCATCTTGATCCCGGCTTCGCGAGATAGCTGCTCGACGGTTTGCAACAGCCATTGTTCATGACGGGTGCGCGGCTGGCTGATGATTTGGGTGCTGGTGCTCATCTTCGCCATCCACTTGGAGATGAACAGCGAGAACAGGGAACCGGCGAAACCAAAGACCGCACAGAAAATCAGCAGCTGATTGAGGTTGAGATCAACCCCGTTGGCCGCCATGAACCCGTTGAAGCCGAAAAGGCTCAGGGTGATGCTGGCAATCAGCACGACCGCCAGGTTAGTGGCCAAAAACAGCAGGATGCGCATCATGGTTGTAGAAATCTCCTCATGCTAAAGATGTAGCGTACTGCGGGGTATATAAGGTGCTGCACCGGGCTATTCAACTGGGTGACTATTTCAAACTGTGTCCTACGGCAACATCTTAGCGCTTTGCAGGGCATTTCCGACGCGGGTGCAGGAAGGGTTTGTCAGCCGACACACCGCACAACCCCCGTCTTTGTTAGACGCGGGCACACAACCCTTCATCAGGCAGCGATGGCAGCCAGGATAGGCGGTGAAGCGCAGAGATGTGTTGCTGAATTAATCACCGTGCGACCAGAACAGGCGACGCACGGTGATCGTCAGTTTACTGACGGTAGGTTTTGAGGAAGTTGCCGATCCGGCCGATGGCCTGATCCAGCTCATCGACCCGGGGCAGGGTGACGACGCGGAAGTGATCCGGCCACGGCCAGTTGAACGCCGTGCCTTGCACCACCAGCAGCTTCTCGGAGAGCAGCAGGTCGAGCACGAACTTTTCGTCGTTGTGAATCGGGCAGACCTTCGGATCGATCCGCGGGAACGCATACAGCGCGCCCATCGGTTTGACGCAGCTCACGCCTGGAATGTCGTTGAGCAATTCCCAGGTGCGGTTGCGTTGTTCCAGCAGACGACCCTGGGGCAGCACCAGATCGTTGATGCTCTGATAGCCGCCGAGTGCGGTCTGGATCGCGTGCTGGCTCGGCACGTTGGCACACAGGCGCATGTTCGCCAGCATGTCGATGCCTTCGATGTAGCTCTGGGCGTGGTGTTTCGGCCCGGAAATGGCGATCCAGCCGGAACGGAAACCGGCCACGCGATAAGACTTGGACAGGCCGTTGAAGGTCAGGCACAGCAAGTCCGGGGCCAGGGACGCGGTGCAGATATGCACGGCGTCGTCGTAGAGGATCTTGTCGTAGATTTCGTCCGAGAACACCACCAGGTTGTGCGAGCGGGCCAGTTCGAGCATGCCCAGCAGCACTTCCTTCGAATACACCGCGCCGGTCGGGTTGTTCGGGTTGATGATCACCAGGGCCTTGGTGTTCGGGGTGATCTTGGCCTTGATGTCGGCCAGGTCCGGGAACCAGTCGGCGCCTTCATCGCACAGGTAATGCACCGGGTTGCCGCCGGCCAGGCTTACTGCGGCGGTCCACAGCGGATAGTCCGGGGCCGGGACCAGCACTTCGTCGCCGTTGTTCAGCAGCGCTTGCATCGACATCACGATCAGCTCGGATACGCCATTGCCCAGGTAGATGTCTTCGATGCCGACGCCTTCGACCTGCTTCTGCTGGTAGTACTGCATCACCGCTTTGCGCGCGCTGAACAGGCCTTTGGAGTCGCTGTAGCCCTGGGCGGTCGGCAGGTTGCGGATCACGTCCTGGAGGATTTCATCCGGCGCTTCGAAACCAAAGGGCGCCGGGTTGCCGATGTTCAGCTTGAGGATGCGATGACCTTCCTCTTCCAGGCGTTTGGCGTGCTTGAGCACTGGGCCGCGAATGTCGTAGCAGACGTTGGCGAGCTTGTTCGATTTGCTGACCTGCATGGCGATGTGTTCCCGAAAATGAACGATCCAGGCGGCGTATGAACTACCGTACTGGGAATCCTGCGTATTCACACAGGCCTGGCGCCTCGAAAGGCAGCACCCATAAATCCGTTTGAATGCGCGTGGTCTGGCTGCCAGACTGGCGTTTGACGAGGCGCAATCATACGTGCCGCCCGATCCGTGGAAAAGGTACAGATCGGGCTTTTTCAGCTGCTGAGGTGTGACGATGGAAAAGTTGGAAAAAACCCTGGAAGAATGGAAAGCCATGCTCGATCCGGAGCAGTACAACGTTTGTCGCCTCAAGGGCACCGAACGACCGTTCTCCGGCAAGTACAACGGCACCAAGACTGACGGCGTGTACCACTGCATCTGCTGCAACGAGCCGTTGTTCGATTCCAGGACCAAGTTTGATTCCGGCTGCGGCTGGCCGAGTTTCTACGCGCCGATCGGCGACAGTGCGATGGTCGAGATTCGTGACGTCAGCCACGGCATGATCCGTACCGAAGTGGTTTGCGGCAAATGCGATGCCCACCTGGGGCACGTGTTCCCGGACGGCCCGCCACCTACCGGTCTGCGTTACTGCATCAACTCGGTGTGCCTGGATCTCGTGCCCCGCGAATAACCCGGCCCCCCCCGGTAGGAGCTGCCGCAGGCTGCGATCTTTTGATCTTGTTTTTCAGCGTATCTGAAGACGCCAAAGACAAGATCAAAAGATCGCAGCCTTCGGCAGCTCCTACGGGGGGTAGTGTTCGATAATTTAAATTGCACACAATTTAATTGCTCGCTATGTTTGTCCCTTCTTCCTGCTATTGGAACGCCAAACCATGAGTGACAACCTGCTGAACATCCCGGTCACCACCATCAAGGGTGAACAAAAAACCTTGTCCGACTTCGCCGGCAAAGCCGTGCTGGTGGTCAATACCGCCAGCAAATGTGGCTTCACCCCGCAGTACAAAGGCCTTGAAGAGCTGTGGCAGACCTACAAGGATCAAGGACTGGTGGTGCTCGGCTTCCCCTGCAACCAGTTCGGCAAGCAAGAGCCCGGCAACGAAGGGGCGATTTCCGAGTTTTGCGAATTGAACTTCGGTGTCAGCTTCCCGTTGTTCAAGAAGATCGACGTCAACGGTTCCGACGCCCATCCGCTGTTCGTTCAGTTGAAAAAACGCGCACCGGGACTGCTGGGCTCCCAAGGCATCAAGTGGAACTTCACCAAGTTCCTGATCGGCAAGGACGGCCAGTTGGTCAAGCGCTTCGCGCCGGCCACCAAGCCGCAGGACCTGAGCGCCGAGATCGAAGCCCTGCTGAAATGAACAGCGTGTCCGCCGATTCCCTGAAACTCGACAGTCAGCTCTGCTTCAAGCTGTATGCCGCTTCCCGGGCGGTGATTCGTGGCTACAAGCCGATGCTCGATCAGCTCGGCCTGACTTACCCGCAATACCTGGTGATGCTGGTGTTGTGGGAGTGGCAGGAAGCGGCCCCGGAGCAGCCGACCGTCAAGGCCTTGGGCGAACGCCTGGCGCTGGATTCCGGCACGCTCACGCCGTTGCTCAAGCGGCTCGAGCAACTGCAACTGGTCCAGCGCCAGCGTTCGGCGCGGGATGAACGTGAGGTGCATTTGAGCTTGACGCCCGCCGGCAACGACTTGCGCGAGCAGGTCGGGCCGCTCAAGGCGCGCCTGTTGTGCGACAGCGGCGTGGACCTCAATCGTCTGAACGAGCTGCGCAATGGCCTCGATCAGTTGCTGGGCCAGATCAAAGCGTTGTCGTAGTCGGTATCCACAAGTCGAGCAGGGCGGCCAGTTCTTCCCGGCGAAAGGGTTTGGCCAGGTAGTCGCTCATGCCCGCCACACGACAGCGTTCGCGTTCTTCGGACATGGCGTTGGCGGTCAGGGCGACAATCGGCAACTGTGGCCAGCGCCCGCTGCGGCGAATGTGCCGACTCGCTTCGTAACCGTCCATCACCGGCATGTTGCAGTCCATCAGCACCAGATCGAACTCCCCCAACTCCAGTTGATCCAGGGCTTCGGCACCGTGGGCGGCGACCACGACCTCGCACCCGAGTTTGCCGAGCATGCCTTTGGCCACCAATTGATTGACCGGGTTGTCCTCCACCAGTAACACGCGACCACGGCGTTGCGGGGTGAGGGCTTCGAGGCGGGCGTCGTTGATCGTGGTGACGTCCGGCTGCAAGATCCGTCGCAGCGTCTGGTACAGCGCGTTACGGGCCAATGGCCGCGCCTGTTGTTGTAACGGCGCCAGGGCTGCGGCTTCTTCTGTGGGCATGAAACTGCCGTAGGCGGTCACCAGCAGGATCGGCGCCGTCAACGTCGGGCGCAGGCCGAACAGGCATTCCGGGCAGTCGGTAATCACCACGTCGGGGGTCAGGCCGAGAATCGAATCCTCGATGGAGCGCTGCTCATACTCAAGCCCCCAACCGGGCAGCAGGCCTTTCAACAGTTCCGCCAGGCCGCTGCTGGCTGCGGTAATGGCGATGACCTTGCCTTGTAATGGCTTCACGGCGATTGCGCGGGTGTGGGCGGGCAGCGGCAGGTCGGCGCAGAACTGGCTACCGAAACCGACTTCCGAACTGATCGTCAGCCGTCCCTGCATCGCCTCGCAGAGGTTATACGTCAGCGCCAGTCCCAGCCCGGTACCACCGAATTGCCGGGTAATCCCGGCGCCGGCCTGGGTGAACGGCTGGAAAATCTTGACCTGGGCGTCCTGGGCAATTCCGATCCCGGTGTCGCACACCTCGATCCGCACGCCATCCTCAAACGTCGAAAGGCGCACATCGACCCGGCCGAAACGGGTGAATTTGAGCGCGTTGGACAGCAAGTTACTGACAATCTGCCGGACCCGCGTCGCGTCGCCCAGCACCAGCGCCGGAAACTGCGGATTGATCAGGCAGGCCAGTTCGACGCTGGGCGCGGCGTTTTGCGACAGCAGGTTGGCGGTGTCTTCAATCAGCGAGCCGAGGTCGAACGGAATGTGTTCGAGCTCCAGTTGGCCGGCGTCGAATTTCGACAAATCGAGAATATCGTTTAGCAATTCCACCAGGACTTTGCCCGAGTCATGGGCGATGGACAGTTGTTGCTGTTGCTCGGCGTTGAGCGGCCCGTCGAGCGACAGCGCAATCATCCCCAGCAAACCGTTGAGCGGCGTGCGGATTTCATGGCTCATGTTGGCCAGGAATGCCGAGCGTGCTTCGGCCATGTCCAGGGCCGTGCTGCGGGCCACTTCCAGTTCCTGATTGGATTGGCTAAGCCGGGTGTTGATGGCCTTGAGTTCGGCGGTGCGCGCCGAGACGATGTTTTCCAGTTGCCCGAGGTAGTCGGTCAGGCGGTTTTCGGCGTTGCGTCGTTGCTGGATTTCGGTGGCGATGTTTTCGAACTGTTGATTGGCCACTTTGACCAGCACACCGATCTCATCGTTTTCGTGCCCGGCGGGGTATTCCAGCCATGTCGGTTCGGCGCTGCGCGGATCGCGACCGCTGAGTTCGCGGATGACCCGCACCAGCGGCTTGGTCAGCATCACGTAGAACAGCGCCAGCAGGATGCCGGTCAGGATCAGGCTGCGGGCGAAGCCGTTGAGCAAGGTGACTTCGGCCCGGCGCAGGAAGCGACTGCCAAAGGCGTAGGTGTCGACCTCCAGTTGCAAGGTGCCGAGGGATTCGTCGGGCAAGTGGTCGAGGAACAGTCGGTCTTCGAACTGCCGGTTGGCGCCGAACAGGAAGTCGCTGATCACCCGATACCCGTCTTGCTGGCCCTGACGCTTGACGCTGGCCAGCACGGTATTGTTGTTGTCAGTCAACTGCGCGCGGATGATCGCCGGCGAGCGCAACAGGCCCATGGTCAGTTCCTGGGCGAGCTCGGCGTCGATGTTGTAGGCGATGCGGGAGGCCGGGTTATGGCTGATTTCCAGCAACGACAGTATTTCCCGGTTGATGGAGGCGTCTTCGCTGGCATAATCGATGCCTATTTGCACCAGACTGAGCAGGGTGCCCAGTATGAAACCGACCAGCACGGTGAGCCGGGCTTGCTTGTACGACAGCCGGTGGGTGAACTTGATATCCATGGGGTGTTGAACCACTTCCGTTTCCCTTCGCTGCTCAAGCATAGTCGATCATGCATGGATACCGATGTTCCCGCGCGCCCCGATTGAGGGGCGCCGGTGGTTGTAAGTTGCCGTATCGTCATCATTACTGTGAAACGTGCCCGAGGAGAAGACGTGGATTCCCGATTGAATGCTTTTCTTGAACGCGCCGATGCCGTTCTGGCCCGTATCGAACCCCTGTTGCCGGCCCCTCGGCAAACCATCGACTGGAAGCATTGCCTGGCCGCGCGCTGGCAGCGTGAGGGCCGCAGCGGTTTTCTGCTGCCGCTGCAAGTCAGCCTCGACACGCGCCTGACCGACCTGATCGGTGTCGACCGCCAAGTGGAACAACTGGGCCGCAATACCCAGCAATTCATCGACGGCCTGCCGGCCAACCACGCGCTGCTCTGGGGCTCCCGTGGCACCGGCAAATCCTCGCTGGTGCGCGCGTTGCTGTCCGAACACGCTGCGGTCGGTTTGCGCTTGATCGAGATCGAACGGGATCACCTGGCGGACTTGCCGCGCATCGTTGAACAAATCGCCAAGTTGCCTCAGCGCTTCGTGTTGTTCTGTGATGACTTGTCGTTCGAGTCGGGCGAAGGCGATTACCGCGTACTCAAGAGCGTGCTCGACGGCTCGCTGGAACAGGCGCCGGACAACGTTCTGCTGTACGCCACGTCCAACCGTCGCCATTTGGTGCCGGAAAAGGAAAGCGACAACGAGAACTGGAAACGCGTGGACGGCGAACTGCATCCCAGCGAAGCAGTGGAAGACAAGATCGCACTGTCGGACCGTTTCGGCCTGTGGCTGTCGTTCTATCCGTTTACTCAGGAACACTTCCTCAACGTGGTCGAACACTGGATCGGGCAACTGGCCGACAAGGCTGGCCTCACTTGGCAGCGCACTGAAGAACTGGACATCCTGGCCGTCCGTTGGGCGACCGGTCGGGGCAATCGCAATGGGCGTTGCGCCTATCAATTTGCACGCTATTGGGTTGGACTCAAGCTGTTGGAGCACAAGGCATGATCGATTTAAAACAGAGCGGCCAGGGTCTCGAAGGCTACGGCATGCTATGGGCACAGTTGGAATCGCTGCTGGCGGATGAGCGCGACTTCATCGCCAACGCTGCGCAGTTTTCGGCATTTCTGTACAACCAGCTCGATGACCTGAACTGGGCGGGTTTTTACCTCAATCGTAATGAAGAGCTGGTGCTGGGCCCGTTCCAGGGGCAGATCGCCTGCGTGCGGATTCCGTTTGGTCGCGGCGTGTGTGGCGCAGCGGCGGCGACGTTGCAGACGCAATTGGTCGAGGACGTTCACGCGTTCCCTGGCCACATCGCCTGCGACAGCGCTTCGAACAGCGAACTTGTAGTGCCATTGGTCAAGGACGGCCGATTGATCGGCGTGCTGGATCTGGACAGCCCGAAGCTGGCGCGTTTTACCCAGGACGATCAGGCCGGCATCGAACAACTGGCCGCGATTTTCCTGCGCCTGACCGATTGCTGATCAGGTCTGCCCATCAGTGAAGTGAGCAACCTGTGGGAGCGGGCTTGCTCGCGAAAGCGATGTATCAGCCAACCTCAATGTTGAATGTCAGTCAGCCTTCGCGAGCAAGCCCGCTCCCACATGGCTTGCGTGGGATCAGCGCAAGCCTGCCTTCACCAGCAGGCTCGCCGGGTCCACGGCATCGATCTGTTTCGGATCGAGGAATTGCTCGGCGTATTGCCGGTAAATCTGCTCGTTGATAAACAGCCCGAATAGCTCGGGGTCGATATGGGCGTCACGGCACATCGTCGCCATGATGCCCAGCGCTTCACTTAACGATTTGGCTTTCTTGTAAGGCCGATCCGCTGCGGTCAGCGCCTCGAAAATATCGGCAATCGCCATCATCCGCGCTGGCAGGCTCATGTCGTCGCGCTTCAACTGCTTGGGATACCCGGTACCGTCCATTTTTTCGTGGTGGCCGCCGGCGATTTCCGCGACGTTATTGAGGTGCCCGGGGAAGGGCAGGTGACTGAGCATCAGAATTGTCTGCACCATGTGGTGATTGATGATGTAGCGTTCTTCGCGCGTCAGGGTGCCCCGGGGAATACTCAGGTTGTAGAGCTCGCCACGGTTGTATTTGTGCGGCGGTACGTCGAGTTTGAAGCCCCAGGGATTGTCGGCCGGGATCAGCTCCGCCTCGGCGCGTTCGAACAGGTGTTCGGGCTTGTCCGCCAGCAGCGGTTCACTGACCGGCAGCGTCGGCGCCGGAGTGCGGGCCTGACGGCGATTTTCTTCCCAGGAGACCCCCAATCGATCATCCAGGGTCCGAGTCCAGGTGCGTTGGGCGATGGTGTTCAGACGCGTGAGGTCGGCCTCGGCCATGGCCTCGCCCCCCAGGTTGCAACGGGCGACAAACGCAAAGTCATCGTCCAGTCCTGCCAGCACCGCATTGCGCAGTTCGGCCAGGTGCTGCTCGTCGCCCCCGAGGGCAATGGCCTGCCAATAGTTGATCCAGGCATCGCGCTTGAGCACTTCAAAACGGGTGCGGATTTCGTGGAGGCGGTCGTTCAGGGTTTCCAGTTTGGTGGCTTTATCAACCACGTATTCCGGTGTGGTGACTTTGCCGCAATCGTGAAGCCAGGCCGCAATGTGCAGGGCTTCCCACTCATCTTCGGTGGGGTGGTAGCCGCTGAACGCCGGGTCCTGACTGGTGGCGGCCGCCTGGGCGAGCATCAGCGTCAGGGCCGGCACCCGCTGGCAATGGCCGCCGGTGTAAGGGCTTTTGGCGTCGATCGCGCCGGCCAGCAATTGAATGAACGAATCGAGCAGTTGTTTTTGCTTGGCCTGCAGCCGTTGGCTTTCAATGCTCACCGCCGCTGCACCGGACACCGCTTGAAGAAACGCGATGCGATCCGGGCGCAGTTTTTCCAGGTCGCTCTGGTTGCCACTGTCCGCCAGCAGCAGGATCAACAGGCCCACGGTTTCGTTATGGCGGTTGCGCAGCCGTATGCCGATCAGGTGCACCCGTGGGCTCTCCATGGCGATAAAGACCCGTTGCAAGTCTCCTGCCTGTTCAAAACCGAGGCTGTTGACTACGTTGTCGGCATTTACCAGTTGCGTTAACCACTGCGGGCTCTGCGGGTCCTGACAGGCGTGGCCTTTAATGTCGAACGACGACAAGGCCTGGGACGTACCGTTGATGACCAGACCGTGGGGTTCCATGCGCTCGCCGTCACCTTCGCGCAAGTAAATCAGCCCGGCCTGGGCCTGGGCGATTTTCACGGTTTCGAACAGCACCCGTTGCAGCAACGGGACGAAGCGTGTTTCAGCGCACAGGCTGTCGGTGATCTGGAAGAAACTCCCCAGGGTGTCCTTCATCCGCGCCATCGATACGCTGAGCTGATCGACCTCCAGCACGGGCGAGCGACGGCTGACCGGGAAATTAAAATCGAAACTGCGAATCGCATCGGCTTCCTTCACCAGGGCATGCAGCGGCTTGACCAGGATTCGCGACGTCAGCCAACCCAGCGGCAGGCACAGCAGCAAGGTGGCCAGGGTAATCAGCGCCCCTTGCCAGCGCATGCGGTAGGCGTCGACGAGCAGTTCATCCTCAGGCACCAACAACGCCAATTGCAGCCCCTGCGGTCCTCCTTCCTGCATACGGCTGAGGGCGACGATCCACTGACGACCGCCGACGTCCAGACGATTGCCTTCGGGCGGCCGGGAGAGCAGGGCGCCGAGGGCCGGACTCAAGTCGGCGGCTTTGCTCAGGCGCGCGGTCTGGTCATCGATGATCAATTTGCGGCTGTCGGGGTAGGCAATGGCATTGCCTTCAGCATCGAATAGCACGATCTCGGTGCTCGGGCTGACCACGTGTTTGGCCAGGGTCGCGGAAAGTTCGGCCAGGGTCAGGTCGGCGCCCATCACCGCGCCATCGCCACTGCGCCGGGCCAGGGTGGTGCCGACGTTATGGGTGGAGAAAAAAATGTAGGGTTCGGTGGTGATCTGGTCTGCATCCGCCCGAGCGCTGGTGAACCAGGCGCGGGTCCGGGGATCGTAGGTTTCGTCGGTGATGGCCTGACGGCTGATGAGGTTCAGGGCCTGGTCATAAAACAACGATTGGGAGACGACTGGCGTGCCGCCGTCGTGGTGTTCGATGCTCCACACCTGATAAGCCGCGGTGTCCGGGGCCTTGAGCAGTGCCTTGAGCTCAGCGGTGCGCAACGGTCGGACCATGAAAAAGTCGCCATTGCCGTAGCCCAGGTACAACGAGGCGAGGTTGGGGTTGTCCTTGAGCGACTGGCTGAACGGCTTGAGCAGCGCCAGTCGCTGCTCAAGTGTCGGGGCCTGGGTGGCCGGGGTGTCGGCCAGCAGGCTCAGCAGGTGACGAATCGGCTCGTAGGTGGACTGCAAGTCCAGGCGCACATCCTGCTCTATGCGATTGAAGAGTTTTTCACTGCTGGTCAGGATGATCTGCGTAGTTTGCCGGTAATTGAAAAGGCCCAGGACCACGCCGGTCAGCAACAGCAGGAAAGTGAACATGACGCTGATATGGACGTGCAGGGGGAAACGGCGTTGATCCGGGCGCAGTGGGCTGGGCATTACGGGTCTCTCCATAGTGGTAAACACACTGCTCAGCGTCCAAGCATAGTTAAGGCTCGGTCATTCTGCTGTCGTCGTTGAGACCAATTTGTTGCATCAACGCCTGCTCCAGTTCGAGCATGGCCTGATCCATGGCGTTTTTGCAGCGGGTGACGACCCGCGTGGGGGCTGAGTCATGGCAGGCTTTTTCAAGGGCCTCGCAGCATTCGATCAATCGGCTGGCCTGGGCAATTCGGGCCGCGCCTTTGATTTTATGTGCGACATCGATCAGGGCCTGTGGATCTTCATCGGCGGATAACGCCAGCAACTCCTGGCGATCCAGGCGACTGCTGCTCAGCAACTCGGCCATCAGGCGTCCAGCCAGCTCCGGGTTGCCACCGGTCAACAGGTCCAGCCCTTCCAGATTGAAGGGCGGCTGACGCAGGGGCGGGCCGAGCCCTTCGACCCATTGGCTCAACACCGTCAGGCTCAGGGGTTTGAACAGGCAATCATTCATCCCGGCGAGTTTGCAGCGCTGTACTTCTTCCGGCTGTGCGTTGGCGGTAAATCCCAGGACCGTGCAGGGCGGCTGTTGATGTTGCTGTTCATGCTGGCGAATGGCGCGGGCCAGGTCGTAGCCGTTCATGATCGGCATGTTGCAATCAACGACCACCAGGTCAAACGCGCCATTTTTCCAGGCTTTCAGCCCGGCGCGGCCATCATCGGCGCCGGTAAACCGGTGCCCCAGGTATTCCAGTTGCTGGCACATCAGCAATCGATTGGCGGGATGGTCATCGACCACCAGAACGCTCAGCGGCGGGGCGCCGGTCAGGATGCGCGGCTCGCTCAGTTCCCGGGCCTGCTCGGGTGGCAGCGTGGCCAGTTGCAGGGAAACACTGACCAGGGTGCCGACGCCCGGTTGACTGCTCAGTTGCAGGTGGCCGCCCATCATTTCGCACAGGCTGCGACTGATCACCAGCCCCAACCCGGCGCCGCCCCTGGCCAGTTGGCAAGTATTGTCGGCCTGGGCGAACGGCTGGAACAGACGCTGTTGATCCTGTGCGCTGATGCCGACGCCGCTGTCCTGGACTTGCACTTGCATCTGCGCCTGCCCGGCTTCATCGGCGGGGAACAAATCGACGGTGATCCTGACTTCGCCTTGCTCGGTAAATTTGATCGCATTGCTGACCAGATTGGACAGCACCTGCTTGAAGCGCAGCGGGTCCAGCACTACATCGACGGGGGACGGGGGCGGGTTGAATGTCAGCAGCAGCCGAAGGTTTTTCTGCCGGGCCAGCCCGTCGAAAATCCGCACCACCGACGCGACGATGTCCCCGGGGTTGACCCGCTCGGGGCTCAGGCTCAGGTGCCCGGATTCGATCCGGGCGATATCGAGAATGTCGCCGATCAGCTCCAGCAGGTCTTTCGCCGAGCTGTAGGCGGTCTCGATGGACGAACGATCCAGATGACCCTGGTCCAGGCGCTTGAGGCTCAGTTCAAGCATGCCGATCACTGCATTCATCGGGGTGCGGATTTCATGGCTCATGGTCGCCAGGAACGTGCTTTTGGCCCGGTTCGCTTCATCGGCTTGCTCTTTGGCGGCCCGCAGCTTGTCGAACAGTTGTCGCCGTTCGCTGATGTCGATCCAGCCGCCAATGATGCCTTGCACTTCACCGCTGGAATCGCGGTAAGGGAGAATCCAGTGGTAAATCGTCAGCCGCCGGCCACCGATGTGCAGCGGGCGGTCGAGGATCAGCGGGGTGCCCTCGGCCACGACCCGTTGATAGTCCGCCTGATATTCCCGGGCTTCGAAGGCGTTGTTCATCTTGCCTTGCATGATGCTTTTGCCGATCACGTCTTCACGTTTCGCCTGGAAAGCCTCCAGGTAACTGTCGTTGCAGCTTTGCAGCAGGCCCTGGCGATCACGCACATAAATCGGGTGGGGCGTACCGTTGACCAGCGAACGCATGAATTCGAACTGATCGTTCAACGCCCGCTCGGCGGCCTGACGCTGTTTGATCTGGCGCCGCATCCAGGCGTTCCAGGCCATGGAAATCAGCAGCAACACGCTGGCGCCGATCACGATTTGATAGAACACCCGGTGAAAGTTGTTCCAGGTCTTTTCCGAGGCCGCCGAGTAGCCCCGCCAGCGGCTGTTGATTACCCCCAACTCTTCGGGGGCAATGCTCAGCAGTGCTTTGTCGAGGATCGAACTCAGCTCCGTCGCGCCCCGGGCCGTGGCCATGGAAAACGCCGCTTGCTGGGTGCCGATGGTGGTGCTGATTTGCAGTTTGTGCTCAAAAATTCGCGACGAAATAAAGTAGTTGGCGATCACCAGCGAATTCACCGCGCCCTCTACCTGCCCTTCGGCAAGCCGCTCTACGGCATGAAAGGTGTCGGGAGTTTCAATCAATTGGATTCGCGGAAATGTCTGGCGCAAGTAGTCCACCAGCGGATTGCCCTGGGCGATGGCCAGGCGTTTGTCTTGCAGTTGTTCAAGGTTGGCGGGGCTGTCGGCGGACTTGCGCGTCAGCAGCACGAAGGAGTTTTCCAGGTAGGGACGACTGAAATTCAGCTGGGTCTCCCGTTGGGGGCTGGGCAGCAGTGCGGCGATCAAGTCGGCCTGATGGTCTTTGACCAGCGCGATCATTTGATTGTCGCCACGGCTGCGTTGCACATCGAAACGCAAACCGGTGCGCAACCGGATCAGTTCAAGCAGGTCGGCAGTGACGCCGCGAAAGTTGCCGTCGCTGTCGAAAAACGTCAGCGGCGCAAAGGCTTCGTTGACCACCACTTTCACCACCGGGTGTTGCGCGAGCCAGCGTTGCTCGCGTTCCGTCAGTTGCAGCTTGTGATCGGTGAGCAGGATGTCGCTGCCGGCGCTCCAGCGCTTGGCGATGTTTTCGCGCTCGCTGGCGGGGATGGCCTTGAGTGTCGCATTGATGATCTGCAGCAGGGCCGGGTTGTCCTTGTGCACGGCAAAACTGAAGCCGTGGGCCTCGTGTTTACCGAAATTGGCCATGCGAACGTTGTTCAGATAACCCTTGTTGATCATGTAATGGGTGGAGATGGTGTCGCCGAGAAAGACATCGGCCTGGTCGAAGGCCACCGCGTTGAGGGCATTCTGGTAGGACGGGTAGGGAGTGATGATCGCCTGCGGATACAGCGCCTTCACCTCGTCCAGCGGCAAATAGTGATAGACCATGCTCAGCCGCAGCCCGGCGAGGCCATCGGCAAGCGAGCGGGTTTCGCCC
Organism: Janthinobacterium sp. LPB2021202312-11-4; assembly: GCF_037049705.1. NCBI lineage: Bacteria > Pseudomonadati > Pseudomonadota > Betaproteobacteria > Burkholderiales > Oxalobacteraceae > Janthinobacterium > Janthinobacterium sp. LPB2021202312-11-4. The sequence continues at coordinate 72,816 of NZ_JBAGKV010000017.1, forward strand.
TCGCGCGTCACCAGTACCGGTTGATCCGCCGCATAGGGCGCAGACAGCTCGATGTCGGGATGATGGGCTTCGAAACCATTGGAGGTGCCGAGCAGGTCGACTTCGCCTTTTTCCAGCGCTTCGATGGCGGCATTGCGTGACGTGAAGCGCTGGACCTTGATGGGCAATCCGATGACCTGACCGAGAATCCCGGCGTAGTCCGCCGTGAAGCCTTCGTAGTCATGGCCACTGACGGTCAGGTCGAACGGTGGGTAGTCCGGGGCGGAAGTGCCGAGAATCAGTTCCCGTTTGTTATTCGCCCACTGGCGTTGTGATTTATCCAGTTGGACTTCCAGGTGCCCGACCGTGGCGCGGCTGAGCAGGCTGAAGTTGTCGGCGCCAGCGTGGGCTGCGGACACTGAAGTGCTCAGGCACAAGCCTGCGCTCAATGTTATTAGATAGTCCTTTATGCGACGGGGCATCCTGTCTCTCACACTAACGCGTTACGTTTTGCCATCTCGATAAGCGCTACCAGGGATTTGGCCTTGAGTTTTTGCATGAGTCGTTTCTTATAAGTGCTGACGGTCTTGTTACTCAGAAACATACCCTTGGCAATTTCCTTGTTGGTGCGACCTTGGGCAAACAGTTGCAATACCATCAATTCTCGGTCGTTGACGGACTTGAACAGTTCAAGTTCCGCGTAGCGCTCGTCGTCCGGGCGCACGGGGTTCAAGGCCTGGCTCGGGAAATAGTTGTAACCGGAAAGAACGGCCTTGATGGCGCTGACCAGTTCACTCAGGTCTTCCTGTTTGCATACATACCCTGATGCGCCGGATTGCATGCAGCGGATGCCGAACAATGTCGGGCATTGCGCTGTAAGCACCAGTGTTTTCAGGGGGATGGTCATGGCATTGAAACGAGCGAGAACTTCCAGTCCATCGAGTTTTGGAATGCTGATGTCGAGAATGATCAAGTCGGGCATGCACTCACGGACCATCTGCATGGCGTCGACCCCATTATCGGTTTCGCCCACGACCTTATAACCCTCATGCTCCAGCAGCATCCGGACAGCCAGGCGAATGACGGGGTGATCGTCGACAATAAAAACGGAGTTCATAATCAAGTCCCATACAAGCACGAATAAAGCGCGCACCTTAGCTCAGTTAGTTGAGAGGGCGTATGAACTGACGGGGTCGCAGCAGCAATACAAGACGATTCCTACAATAGAAAAAGAAAAGGACTACGTATCAACTGGGTTTTGGATAAAGAAATGTGAAAGTTCTGATGGTGAACTCGGAGAAGGATGAGGTTTACATCGCAAGTTACACGCTGTAAATGAGGTTGTTTCAAACGTGTCGGAAGTTTGTTGGCGTTTGTAGGGGGCGGCGCGCGTTAGTTGTGCCGGTGTGCGCCGTTGGGAACCTGTAGATCAGCCGCTCAGGAGAGCCTGACACGGCTGATCCGCTGGTTTTTAGCCGTGGACCGAACGACCGGTCATTTCCTGGGCCATTTCGCTGGCATAGCTGTCGGTCATGCCGGCGATGAAATCAATCATGCGCAGGAACGAGGTATGCAAAGGGCCGTGGGGATCGGGCGCGTTGTTGCCCAACAGGTCCAGGACCCGGCGGCTCTTGAACGACGGTGTGCGGCCGTTGTGCTGTTCCAGCGCCGCGCCGCAGAAAGCGTTGAGCAGGATTTCCAGGGTGGTGTAGGCGCCGATCTCATGCAGGGTTTTGCGTTTGTCCTGGAAGATCTTTTTACGCGCCATGTCCTTGGCATTGAGTACGCAGCGCTTGGCCGGGCCGTGCATGTGCTCCACCAGGTCGCCGGGCAAGGTGCCGGCCAGCAACGCGTCCTGTTGCTCGACAAACGCCCGGGCGGCAGCGTTGGTCAGGTGTTCGATGGCTTTGCCCCGCAGGATCGCCAGTTTGCGTCGGCGCGAGTCCTGCGGGCCGAGCAGGCGATAGGTTTGCGGAATATCGTCGCCCACCAGGTCCAGCAGCAGGGATTCGACTTCGGCGTATTCCAGCAGGTCCATCTCCAGGCCGTCTTCCAGATCGATCAGCGCGTAGCAGATGTCATCGGCGGCTTCCATCAAGTACACCAGCGGATGCCGGGCCCAGCGCTGTTCTTCCAGTTGCGGCAGGCCGAGTTTGTGGGCGATCTGTTCCAGCAGCGGCAGTTCGCTCTGATAGCAGCCGAACTTGTGCTTTTTGTAGCCCAAAGAATCGGCGTGCTTGGCCGTCCACGGGTATTTCAGGTACGTGCCGAGGGTGGCGTAGGTCAGTCGGGTGCCGCCGTCGAACTGGTGATATTCCAGCTGGGTGAGCACGCGAAAGCCTTGGGCGTTGCCTTCGAAATTGAGGAAGTCATTGCGCTCGACCTCACTCATTGCATCCAGCCAGCCGCGCCCGGCGGCTTGCTGGAACCAGTGACGGATCGCGTCTTCGCCAGAGTGACCGAACGGCGGATTGCCGATGTCATGGGCCAGGCACGCCGACTGCACAACCATCCCCAAGTCACTCGGATCGCACCAGTCGGGCAGGGCACTGCGGATGGTTTCGCCGACGCGCATCCCCAGGGAACGGCCGACGCAACTGACTTCCAGCGAGTGGGTCAGGCGCGTGTGGATGTGATCGTTGCTGGAGACCGGATGGACCTGGGTCTTGCGCCCCAGGCGGCGGAACGCTCCGGAGAAAATGATGCGGTCGTGGTCTTTGTGGAAAGGGCTGCGGCCGAGTTCTTCCGGGCTGTGCAGAGGCTTTCCGAGGCGTTCGCGGGTAAGCAGGGTTTGCCAATCCAAGGCTGGTTCTCTCCGTCAAGTGACTGATGGGGCCTAGCTTCCCGGTTCGCCTCAGTGCCTGCAAGCACAACTACAGCCCGGCGGCGTCGATATCGATGAGCAGCAGCCGTTCGCCATTGTCGAAAAACTGCCCGGCCGTCAGGCAGTACTGGTTGCTGGTGGCATCGCGGTAGGTGTTGGACAGGGTCAGCCGTCGCTCGTCCCAGCCCTCGGCCAGCAAGTGATAGAAGTACGGGCGCCAGGACCAGTTGTGGCCCAGATAGCGGTTGTCGGCCTCCCAACGGTTATTGCGCCATTCCAGGTTTGGCGTCAGTTGCGTGCCGTGACGGTCGCACTGGTAGAAGCGTAACAGCCAGGGAAACGCATCCAGTTGCGGCAAAGCGCTGAGGGGCGCGCGGGCCTGGGCCCAGTCTTGCAGGATCGCCATCAACTCACTGAGTTGCCGACGCATGACCATCAGTTGACCGCGCTCGATGAGCTTGCGCTGGACATAGCGTTGGCGCAGTTGCGCGAACTGTTCGACAAAGGCATCGCTGGCGAAGAACTCGGTTTGTGCCCGGGCGAACAGAAAGCCCTGCACGTAGCGTGAACCGCACTCCAAGGCGAAATTCAGCTGGGCCTCGGTTTCCACCCCTTCGGCGATGATCCAGCAGCCGGTTTTCTCGGCCATTTGCGCCAGGGCCTTGACCACTTCGCTGCTCGGCCCGCCGAGGGCGGCGGCCTGAAACAGGCGCATGTCGAGTTTGAGAATGTCCGGTTGCAGGGCCAGAACGCGATCGAGTTGCGAGTAACCGGCCCCGAAGTCATCGATGGCAATCCGCGCGCCGGCCTGACGGTAGCGTGCCACCACCTCGGCCAGGCGTTGGCTGTCGCCACCCAGCTCGGTGATTTCGAAAACGATGCGTTGCGGGTCGACACCATGCTTGAGTAACTGCTTGAGGCTCGGCAGGGCCTGGTCCGGGCGTAAGCGGCTGATCCAGCGCGGCGACATGTTCAGGCTCAGAAACCAGTCCGCCGGGGCTTCGTGGAAACGGCTGAGGGCGTTATCGCGGATTTGCCGGTCAAGACGACGCAGGGCGATGGCGGGTGTACGCGGGTCGGCGAACAAAGGCCCCACGGAGGTCAATTGACCATCGGCCTGACGCAGTCGACCCAATGCCTCGACGCCGGCGATACGGCCAGTGGCGGTATCGATGAACGGCTGAAAGCAGGCGAGCGGTTGCCCGTCGATCACGAGGCCTCCTTAGTAAGGTCTTGTTTTTTGGATAAAGCCTGTCGCCGGGTACGTACGCAGGATCGAACCTCTCGATAAAGAGGTTCATCCCGGTGGTATTGCAAGAATGCAGCCAGATAATGACCGGTCAGTGTTTACGGTTTGCGCGCAGAGCCTTGCATCACCAGTTTGATCAGCGGCCCCAGACTGGTGCCGAGCTGAACCAGGCGAGTGATACTGCTGACGCCGCCGCTCTTTGCACCCTTGCCGGTCAGAAAACCGAGCAGGGTGACGGCGGCCATGCCCCAGAGCGGTGCATGCTTGATGCCGAAGCCGTCCTGCAGGTTTTGCGTCATCCCGCGCACGCGCTCCAGAGGTTGCAGCAGTTGCCGGGATTCCTGGCGGATTTCCTGGCGATGCATTTCCATGCGCAGACGGATCAATGCCTTGCGCATTTCGGCGCGGGTGCTGTTGTGAGGCAGTTCAGGCAGGCTCATGGCAGCAGGCGCTCCCGATCATTGGCCAATTCTTCAAGGGTGCCGTGGAAGGGCGAGGACTCATCGAACACAGCGGCTTTAAGCCGCATCCCGCAGAAAATCGCGGCCAGTGTGTAGAACACGCAAAGCCCGATAATCGCTGCCAGGCGATAGGTGTCCCAAAACACGATCATCACCAGTGTCGATAACCCCACCAGCAACAGCAGGGCAAAGACCAGCGCCAGGCCTGCAAAGAGCAGCAGGCTGACGGTGCGTGCTTTCTGTTCCTGCAATTCGATGCCGAACAGTTCGACATGGCTGTGCAGCAACCCTAAAAATGCGGCACCCAGGCGCCGCGTTGTAGCGCTGGTGCCCGTCGCGGACGAGCCGGATTCGCCGATAGACATATCAGCGACGCGTGGCTAGCAGGCCGATGAGGAAACCCACGCCGGCGGCAATGCCGACCGATTGCCATGGGTTGGCCTGAACGTAATCCTCGGTGGCGGTGACCGCTGCCTGACCGCGATCACGCAAGGATTCCTCGGTCAGCTTTAAGGTTTCGCGGGCGCGCAACAGGCTGTCGTGGATCTGGTCGCGCAACTCATCGGCCTGATCGCCGGCCAGGGAGGCGGTGTGTTCCAGCAACCGTTCGGTGTCGCTGACCAGGGTCTGAAAGTCGTTCATCAGGATTTCTTGAGCAGTCTTTGCCTTGATGCTGGCCATGGGTGGATCTCCGTAAGTGGCTTCTGATGCGTTCGAGTATGAGCCTTGGGCGAAGGTTCAGTACAAATGACTGGTACAACTTTTGCTATGTCGTGGTGCGTCAGCCAGCGCGGTTGCGCTGTTGCTGGGCATGATTTGAGCGAAACCATAACTCAAACAATCAAAACCCGCGCAAAGGTTCCGGCCTTGTGCGCCAAAGCGGTTCATCAGGATCGATGTCTTGGGTCCGGCAAGCCGCAACTTGGTGCATGGATTATCTGCGCGAACTGCTTTGGTGCTTTTTTAGCCTTCAGGTCTGCCAACCCCATGGAAAATCTGCAAAGCGCTGTGGACAGTCTGGTCCATAGCTCCAATACGTTGTTCATTTTGATCGGCGCGGTCATGGTCTTGGCCATGCACGCCGGTTTTGCGTTTCTGGAAGTCGGTACGGTTCGCCAAAAGAACCAGGTCAATGCCTTGTCGAAGATCCTCAGCGATTTCGCCATTTCGACCCTGGCTTACTTCTTTATAGGCTACTGGATTTCCTACGGCGTCACTTTCATGCAACCAGCGGCGGTCATTAACGCCGATCACGGTTACGCGTTGGTGAAGTTCTTCTTTCTGCTGACTTTCGCGGCGGCGATCCCGGCGATCATTTCCGGTGGCATTGCCGAGCGTGCACGGTTCGTTCCGCAATTGTGCGCGACGGCGCTGATTGTGGCGTTCATCTACCCGTTTTTCGAGGGCATGATCTGGAACGGCAACTTTGGTTTGCAAGCCTGGTTGCTGGAGCGCTTTGGCGCCAGTTTCCATGATTTCGCCGGCTCGGTGGTGGTCCACGCCATGGGCGGCTGGCTGGCGCTGGCGGCGGTGTTGCTGCTGGGGCCACGGCAAGGGCGTTATCGCGACGGCCGACTGGTCGCGTTTGCGCCGTCGAGTATTCCGTTCCTGGCGTTGGGCTCGTGGATTTTGATTGTCGGCTGGTTCGGCTTCAACGTCATGAGCGCGCAGACCTTGCAAGGCGTCAGCGGGCTGGTGGCGGTCAACTCGTTGATGGCCATGGTCGGCGGCACCGTGGCGGCGTTGATCGTCGGGCGCAATGACCCGGGCTTTCTGCATAACGGCCCGCTGGCCGGGCTGGTGGCGATCTGCGCCGGTTCCGACCTGATGCATCCGGTGGGTGCTTTGGTGACCGGGGGGATTGCCGGGGCATTGTTTGTCTGGTGCTTCACCGCCGCTCAGGGCAAATGGCGTATCGACGATGTGCTGGGTGTCTGGCCGTTGCATGGTCTGTGCGGCGTGTGGGGCGGGATCGCTTGCGGCATCTTTGGCCAGACGGCGTTGGGTGGCCTGGGCGGGGTGAGCCTGATCAGCCAGTTGATCGGCACCTCGCTGGGTGTGGTCGTGGCATTGGCCGGTGGCTTTGCGGTGTATGGCACGATCAAGGCCTTCCATGGTTTGCGCCTGAGTCAGGAAGAAGAGTATTACGGCGCGGACCTGTCGGTGCACAAGATCGGCGCCGTGAGCCAGGACTAGTTTTCCTCATCTTCGGCGCCGGGATAAAACCGGTGCAGCAGGCTGTAGCGGTCGTGTCGAACCTGATCGACCCGTTCCTGAACCTGATGCGCCGGCAAGCCGAGCATGATCAGCGCATGGGAGGCGAGCATCAGGCTCGACTCCAGCAATTCCGGCACCACTTCACTGGCGCCGGCCGCTTTCAGTTCGGCCCACTGACTGTCATCCCGGGTACGCACCAGAATCGGCACGCTCGGGTTGAATCGGCGTGCTTCTTTCAGGATCAGTAGTGCGATGTCGGTATTGTCCACGGCGATCACCAGTAACCGGGCTCGCTCCAACCCGACGGCGACCAACAGTTCGCCACGGCGTGAGTCGCCGTAGTGCACGCTGCTTTCACCCGCAGCGGCTTCTTGAACCCGAACGGGATCGTTATCCAGAGCGATGTAGGTTTGTTGTGCGTTGTGCAGAAACCGCCCGATGGATTGCCCCACACGACCGTAACCGCAAATCACCACATGACCTTGCAGCCCGGCGTTGAGCGCACTGATTTCCTCGAGTTTCGCTTCTTCGTTGGGTTTGCGATGCAGGCGGGCAGCGATGCGCGGCGCGGCACGCAGCAACAATGGCGTGACCAGCATCGAGCAGAATGTCGCTGCCAGCAGCAGGCCGCCGAGATCGGCAGGCATGAGTTTGTGTTGCTGCATTTGCGCCATCAAGGCAAAGCAGAACTCGCCGCCCTGGGCCAGAGCCAAGCCGCTGCGCCAGGCTGTTTCGCCATCGCTGCCGCGCCATTTGACCAGCAGCGCCACGACGCTGCCTTTGATCAAGAGCAACCCGAGGGTCAAACCGAGGATCAGCAGGCCGTGGCTGGCAAATAGCTGCAAGTCGATCAGCATGCCGATGCTGACAAAAAACAGTCCAAGCAGAATGTCGCGGAATGGGCGGATATCGGCCTCGATCTGATGCCGATAATGGCTTTCCCCCAGCAGCATGCCGGCCAGGAAGGCACCGAGGGCGGGGGAGAGGCCGAGCAGATGGGTCAACCAGGCGGTCAGCAGCACAATCACCAGGGCCAGCAGCACAAAAAGCTCCGCAGAACGGGACGCGGCCACTTCCTGGAACAACCGGGGCAGCAACCAGCGACTGGCCAGCAGCAGACCGACAAACAGCAGCACGGTTTTGCCCAGTGTCAGCGGTAACGCCCAATACCAGGCTTGATCACTGCTGCCGGCGAACACCGGCACCAGAGTCAACAGCAACACCGCGACCACATCCTGGAACAGCAACACGCCGATGGCATTCTGGCCGTGACTGCTGAAAATCTCCCCGAGGCTGCCCAACTCCTTGCTGACGATTGCCGTGGACGACAACGCCAGACCGGCGCCGAGCAACAATGCTGGAGTCGTCGACATGCCAAACAACATCAACAACGACCCCAGCAACATCCCGGAAACCAACACCTGCAAGCTGCCGAGGCCAAACACCACCCGCCGCAATGTGAGCATCTTCGACAGGGAAAACTCCAGCCCCAGGGAGAACAGCAGGAACACCACGCCCAGTTCAGCGAGGTCTGGCAGTTCTTCACTTTCATTCACCCAGTCGAGCGCGGTAGGCCCGACCATCAGCCCCACGCAGAGGTAGCCCAGCACCGGCGGCAAGCGCAGGCGCCGGAACAGGGCAATCACCACCAGGGAGGAGGCGAGGATGATCAACAGGTTGGCAAACACAAAAAACTCCGGTCACAGGTTCGAGCTACTCAAGCGTAGAGGCAAAAAAAGTCCAGAGCATCGCGTAAAGGGCAATCGGGGCAAATGATATACGTCAGGAAATTGCCGAAACCTTTTGAAATCGGTCGGGGCGACGCCTCCAGGCCGGCGCTCATTGGCCCGACCGCTTTTGTGGGCCTAGAATGGACGCCTACTTTGAAAGGTCTGTTGTCATGCCTCCTGAATGTCAGCTGTTTGGCACCCTGGGTTGCCATCTGTGTGAAGTTGCCGAAGAAGAACTGATGCCTTTGGTCGAGCACGGTTTGTTGGTGGAATTGGTCGATATCGCGGAAAACGAGAGGTGGGTCGAGGACTACGGCCTGCGCATCCCGGTGCTGCGGCGTCTGGATAACGGCGCTGAACTCGATTGGCCTTTTGATGCCGAGCAGGTCGTGGCGTTCTTGCGCTAAGTGCCCCCATCCGTCGCGGTGTTGTGTTCCGCCATTGGCGAAAAGCGGGTTATTCGGTTACTGTATGTCCGTACAGTTATTCGGATTGCCTGCCATGTGTCCGCCTATTCCGGGTTTGGGCAGGTGATCCCGCTAGTCAGGGGGATAAACCATGGTCAATGTCGAACAATTGAAGAACAGTGTGAACCGGATGTCGGTCGACGTGGTACGCGAGGCGGTCCTCGAACTGCGTCTCGATGGCCTGGTCACGGAAGGCAAGACGCCCTTCAACAAGCTGCATTTCAATACCTGTTTCGCCGAAATAGAAGCCTTGTTCCAGCGTGCGGGTTATCACCGGCAGCTGGATGTCGTGGGTTATCAGGGCCTGTTGTATGCGCTTTATGATCCGGGTCGCTGGGAGGCGGTGGATGTGCTGCGCTGGCTCAAGGAATTCACCGAAGCCGCTGCGCGGACTCAATCGATCCCCGCCTGAGGATTCTCTGCTAGGTTCGTTTCGGTCGCTGTTGGATAATGCCGCCCTGCATTGAGGGTTAGAGCTTTCGTATGTCCACTTCATCTTTTTCCGCCGCACACAGCCAGGCCAGCACCCTCTACTTGCCACCTGGCCCGTGGCAGACCGTGCTCGATTGCCTGTGCGAGCATTTCAGAGCCATCGATCGTGAACAATGGCTGGACCGGATCGCTCGCGGTCGCGTCCTTGATGGCCAGGGCCTGCCGATTACCCTCGACCTGCCCTACAAGGAAGGCCTGCGGATTCATTACTTCCGCGAAGTGCCGGACGAAAAGCCAATCCCGGTGCTCGAGTCGATCCTGTACGCCGACGAGCATCTGGTGGTGGCCGACAAGCCGCACTTCCTGCCCGTGACCCCGGCAGGCGAATACGTTGAGCAAACCCTGCTGCGCCGGCTGATCCGGCGCCTGGATAACCCGCACTTGGTGCCATTGCATCGCATCGACCGGCATACGGCGGGGCTGGTGCTGTTTTCGGCGAACCCCCAGACGCGTTCGGCCTATCAGTCGTTGTTTCCGACGCGGCAGATTGAAAAACGCTACGAAGCCATTGCCCGGGAATTGCCTGGGTTGGCGTTTCCGCTGGTCCATAAAAGTCGGCTGGTCGATGGCGAACCGTTTTTCCGCATGCAGGAAGGACCTGGTGTCAGCAATACCGAAACGGCCGTCGAGGTCCGGGAGAAAAATGGCGAGCTCTGGCGTTACGGGCTCTACCCGGTGACGGGCAAGAAGCACCAGTTGCGGGTACACATGACCGCGTTGGGCGCCAGTATCTGCAATGATCCGTTCTACCCGCATGTGCTCAAGGACGTCGAGGATGATTACGCCAATCCTTTGAAACTGCTGGCTCAGGGGCTGCGGTTTGTCGACCCGGTCACCGGTCAGGAGCGCAGCTTCGAAAGTAGCATCACCTTGCAGTGGTGATCAGCCGCGACACGTTCCTCCGGACACGAAAAAGCCCGCAATGCGGGCTTTTCTGTATCCGGTTGGTGCCGTAAAGATTACAACTCTTTAACGGTACGAACCTGATCCTTGTTGACGCGGGTGTGCTTGCCGTCCAGTTGTTCGAACTCGTAGAAACCCGACTCGGAATCGAATTTAGGCGCGTCGACGGCCTGGATTTCACGACCGTCATTCAAGGTGATCACTGTCGGCGATGCGCAACCGGCGAGGGTAGCGAGGCCCAGTGCGAGCATGAAAGTGGCGAGGGTCCGTTGAGTCATGAGTGTGTCTCCGAATATGAATTCTTTTGGTTACTGAGCTTGTAGACGTATGCGACGCGCGCAAGTTCCTTCTCGTGTCAGTCTGACACACTGTTGTGCGCACTTAACAGTTCGGGCGTGTTCAGGTTGGCCAGGCGCGGATCGTTGTCGGGGCATTGCAGGGCCGTGGCGCCTAGCTGCCGCATGATTCGACCGGGGCTGCGTTCACCCTCGTTCCAGGCGTTTTCGAACGCGGGTGAAAGGGCGACAGGGATGACACATAGCAACGGTTCCCAATGGTCGCCGTGGCGCAGCATCAGGGGTTTATCCGGGTGCTGGGCGGCAGTTTCGCGCATGTCTTGAAGCAGGGCGGCATCGATACGCGGCACATCGCAGGGCAACACCAGCAGATGGGCATGCCGTGCGGCCTTCAGACCGGCGCGAATACCGGCCAGCGGCCCGGGAAAGCCAGCGTGATCATCAACCACCAGTTGATCGGCGTAAGGCGCGTAGTGTTCCTGATTTCTGTTGCAGGAGATGATCAGGTCATCGCTCAGCGCACGGGTCTTGCGATGAAGGTACGCAATCAACGGTTCGCCGTGCCACTCGATCAAGCCCTTGTCCTGGCCCCCCATGCGTTGGCCGCGCCCACCCGCCAGGAGCAGAATTGAACAGGGCGGCAAAGATGTCGTTGAAGTCATGGCAGCTCTCCATGGGGGCGGCGAAAAAATGAGGCGCTGTGATATAACACCGGGCTGTTTCCCCTACAACTGGACGAGCCTATGAAAGCCAAGGCTGATGTACCTTTCGCGCCGCTCAACATCGCGGTGCTGACTGTCAGCGATACCCGTACCCTGGAAACCGATACCTCCGGCCAGGTCTTCGTTGATCGTTTGAGCGCTGCCGGTCATAACCTTGCGGCACGGGTGCTGCTTAAAGATGACCTGTACAAAATACGCGCGCAAGTCGCCACCTGGATTGCCGACGATGTGGTGCAGGTGGTGTTGATTACTGGCGGCACCGGGTTCACCGGCCGTGACAGCACGCCGGAAGCGGTGAGTTGCCTGCTGGATAAACAGGTGGATGGTTTTGGTGAGTTGTTCCGGCAGATTTCCGTAGCGGACATCGGCACCTCCACCGTGCAGTCCCGGGCGCTGGCCGGTTTGGCTAACGGCACGCTGGTCTGCTGCTTGCCGGGTTCGACCAATGCCGTACGCACCGGTTGGGATGGCATTCTCGCCGAGCAGCTGGATTCGCGGCACCGTCCGTGCAATTTCGTCCCTCATCTGAAACAGGCGGCACCCTGTGAATCCCGCGGGTAAGCCCGGCAAGACCGGTAGCTTGATGCCTGTCGAAGTGGCGCTGGCACGCTTGCTGGAAATGGCCGAAGCTGCGCCGATTCGCGAACGAGAGCGCTTGCCGCTGGCGCAGGTTCAGGGCCGTGTGCTGGCAGACGATCTGATCTCGACATTGGATCTGCCGCCCTGGCCCAACAGTGCCATGGACGGTTATGCGTTGCGCCTGTCCGACTGGACCGGGGAACCCTTGGTGGTCAGTCAGAAGATTTTCGCTGGCCAGGCGCCGCAGCCGTTGCAGCCAGGGACTTGTGCACGAATCTTCACCGGTGCGCCGGTGCCTGCCGGAGCCGACTGCGTCGAGATGCAGGAGAACGCCGAAGTCCAGCCGGATGAGCGCGTAAGTTTCATCGAGACCATGACCCCTGGCATGAACATTCGCCCCCAAGGCCAGGAAACCACGGTCGGTGAGTTGGTCTTGTCGGCGGGCACGCGCCTTGGCCCCATCGAACAGGGGCTGGCAGCATCACTGGGATGCGCCGAGCTGGACGTGGTGCGCAAGGTTCGTGTCGCAGTCCTGTCGACGGGTGATGAACTGGTCGAGCCGGGCCTGACATTGGGGCCAGGGCAGATCTACAACAGCAACCGGGTGTTGCTTTGCAGCTGGTTGCAGCGTTTGGGTTGCGAGGTGATTGATGCCGGCATTCTGGTGGATGATCTGGCGACGACCCGCGCTCGTCTGGGCGAGCTGTCGGATGTCGACCTGATCCTGTCTACCGGCGGGGTGTCCGTGGGCGAAGCCGATTTCCTGGGGATTGCCTTGCGCGAAGAGGGCGAACTGGCACTGTGGAAGCTCGCCATCAAGCCCGGCAAACCGCTGACGTTCGGACATTTTCGCGGCGTGCCGGTGATTGGCTTGCCGGGGAATCCGGCCTCAACGCTGGTGACCTTTGCGTTGCTGACTCGCCCCTATCTTTTGCGCCGCCAGGGCGTCAAAGACGTCGAACCGCTGAAATTCCAGGTGCCGGCAGGATTTGTCTGGCCCAAGGCCGGCAATCGACGAGAGTACCTGCGCGGTCGTCTCGAGAATGGGCGGGCCATCATCTACCGGAATCAGAGTTCTGGCGTCCTGCGCAGCGCTGCCTGGGCCGAAGGCCTGGTTGAAGTGCTGGAAGACCGCACGCTGATCGAGGGCGATAACGTCCACTTCATCCCGTTGAGTGAAGTCTTGGGCTGAAATCTGTCATCGGCAGGCCACGCAAGCCCGGTTGATCGAGCCGGGTCTTGCATTCGGCCATTGCGCTCAATGGGTCAGCAGTGTCACGACTTGCTCGAACCGGCTGTTGGCGACCCATCCCAGAAGTCCCAGCACCACGGCGGTGGCACCGGCCGAGTAGGCCAGTCGGTGCTTGATGGATTTGACGTCGCCGCGCACTTCATCCATGTCTCGGCGGATGTACTTGAGGTGGGTCTCCAGTTCAATGACGCGAGGTTCCATATCAACTTCTCCAGTGGGTTTGGTGCTGTTTTTGAAGTCAGTCTGATGAGCCCTTAAGGCGTTTCCATTCATTGCGTGCACATCCTTGTGTGTGGGTTTTTAGGTGATTGAAGCCGCAGGCCTCCAAGGTGTCTCAATCGCCCGACTCGGTCAATTGAGCCGATTCCGTATGTGTTGTAAGAAAAAATACCGCCCTGTAGGACGCCGGGTTGTCGTGACTTTGAATTAATTCAAATTTTGCCGACTTTTTTCGGTGTCTGAGGGGTCAACATCTCCCATACGAATGCCAATCATGGGAGTGATCGCAATGAGTGAGCGCAAGGCGCTGTTGATTCTGCATGGTAAGCAGGCACTCAACGAGGAGGTGCGCGCGGCCGTCGAAGCCAAGCGCAATCAGGGCTGGGAACTGGCCGTTCGGCTGACCTGGGAGGCTGGCGACGCCCGGCGTCTGGTGGAGGAGGCGTTGGCGGCGGGTTACACGCAATTGATTGCCGGCGGTGGTGATGGCACCTTGCGCGACATCGCGGAAGCCATGGCGGCGCATTCCACCGAGGCCAGCCTGGTGCTGCTGCCTCTGGGCACCGCCAACGATTTTGCTCGCGCGGCCGGCGTGCCGCTGGAGCCTGCACAGGCCTTGGAGTTGCTGGACTGTTCCCCGATCGCCATCGATTTGGGCGAGGTCGGCGGGCAAGTTTTTCTGAATATGGCCACCGGCGGTTTTGGCAGTCACGTCACGGCCAACACGTCGGAGGACCTGAAAAAAGTCCTTGGCGGCGCGGCCTATCTGTTTACCGGTTTATCGCGCTTCAGTGAGTTGCACGCGGCTTATGGCGAATTGCAGGGGCCGGATTTTCATTGGCGTGGCGAGCTGCTGGCGCTGGGGATCGGCAATGGCCGTCAGGCTGGCGGCGGTCGTGCGCTGTGCCCCGAGGCCCTGGTTGACGATGGCCTATTGGATATCAGCATTCTGCCCGCCCCTCAGGAAGTGGTCGGCACCTTGAAAAGCTTGCTGGCCGATGGCTTCGGTATCGACAACATGTTTGTGCGAGCGCGCTTGCCGTGGGTCGAGATCAAGGTCTCGGAAGGCCTGCATATCAACCTCGATGGTGAACCGCTGGAAGGCGACAGCCTGCGTTTCGAGGCGCGTCCGGCGGCGTTGCGGGTGCATTTGCCGACGAACTCGCCGCTGTTGGGCGGCTCGGGTGCGGTCAATCGTCCAGGCTGATGATCTGTTCGCGCACGGCGAACAGCACCAGGCCCGCCACATCGTAGATCTGCAAGCGTTTCATGATCTGCGAGCGGTGGGTCTCGACGGTCTTGATACTCAGGCCCAGGCCATTGGCGATTTCCCGGGTGGATTTGCCGCGAACGATCAGGCGCAGGATTTCCAGCTGGCGCGCCGTCAGGTTGTGGGAATCCGAAATGTCCGGCTGGTTCTTCTGGGTGCGGGTCAGCGCCTGGTTGATCACCGTGTGGGCGATGGCCGGGCTCAAGTAGCGTTCGTTGTTGCGCAAGGCATCCAGGGCGTGTTCGAGCTCGGTGGCCGTGGTGTCCTTGAGCAAATAGCCATGGGCGCCGGATTCCAGCGCCTGCATGATCAGCGTCGGGTCGGTGTGCATCGACAGGATCAGCACTTTGCTTTGCGGGCGAACCTTTTTGAGGCGCTGCAAGGCTTCAAGGCCACTGGTTTCCTTCATGGAAATATCCAGCAGGACAATGTCCGGCGACAGTTGCTCGACCATCTCCAGCAGTTGCGAGCCGTCGTTGGCCTCGCCCACTACCGCGTAGCCGGGAATATCCAGCACCAGGGCGCGCACGCCTGCCCGGATAAGCGAGTGGTCATCCACCAGAAGTAAGTTACAAGTCAACGCAGAACCTTATTCGTGCTGGCCCGTTCGAGCGCGCGGGGCGCCCAGGGGAAAAGTGCTTCGATTCGGGTGCCGTTGCCCGGCTCGCTGGTCACGGTCAATGTACCGCCCAATTGCTCGATCCGTTCCGACATCCCGGCCATACCGCGTTGTCCCTCACGCCCAGGGTTTGCCGCAGGCGCAAAGCCCTGGCCATCATCGCTGATCAGCAGCGTCAGGCCTTGCGGTTGACGTTGCACGCGCACCAGCAAGTTCCGGGCCTCGGCATGGCGCAGTATGTTGGTCACGGCTTCCTGGGTAATGCGGAAGGCTGCCACGGCCATTTCTTCCGGAATGCCGGTCAATCGCTGATGGCAGTCGAGGCTCCAGTGCACCGGGGTGTTGGCCAGGGTCTTGAGCAAATGTGCCCGCAGACTGGCTTCCAGCCCGAGACTGGTCAGTTGCCGCGGATTGAGGATGGCCGAGACGTCGCGCACCTTGGTCAGGGTTTCTTCCAAGGTGTCGCAGAGCACCGAGCACTGGCCTTGCAGGTCTTCGGGCAGTCGGCGTTTGAGCCATTCACTTTGAAGTTTTGCTGCCGTCAGCAACTGGCCGATGTCGTCGTGCAACTCCCGGCTCAGTCGATGGCGTTCGTTTTCCTGGACTTCCAGAAGTCGGTCGGCCAACTCCTGGGGCTGAAACTTGATCGATTTTCGCGAGAGGCGATGCCCCACCCAGACACAAGCCAGCGCAGCCAGATTCAGTAGCAGCAAACCCAGTGGCAGGTGCGCGGACAGGCCATAGACCAGCAGGCTGCCAAGCGCCGAGCAGGTACACAGCAACAGCGTGAACCGGCGCGCGTTTTCTCGGGAGGGGGGCCATGTGGTGAGTGACTTGAGGCTGGCGTACATAGCGGATGGAGCCAATGGATGTTCGCTGCGGGTAGACCGGTCATGGTGGCTGACGGGTCTCTGTCTGAAAAAACGATCAGGTAAAAAACCGACTTCAACGGGTCAAATCAATGCACCACATCCGGCCTTCAAGTTTGTTGGGCCGCGCACGTCTGGAAGCACACTGCTATTAATTGAAGCCAACTAATGGGCGGCATAATACCACTTAACATACCGTTGGTCGCGTTTGGTATATATGTCCATGCGGTCAGGATTAATCACTTCTGGACGTTAGTTCCATAATGGAAAAAGTTTGGGTTTGTCGCAGCAAAATGGTCGGATAAATAATTAAGGCTGTGGAGTTGTCGTTGGCCGGTATGCGGTATTCAATTGCGACATGCACGGTCAAGTTATTGAACTCGTTTCATGCAATAAGCAAAAACCAGGCAGTGCTAAGTTGCCTGGCACATTTAAGCTTGCCGTTCCGAGAACGATACCAGGGTCAGCGGTTTGGCATGGGCGGGGGGCTGAAACCGGCTTTGACCGACCTGAAAGGCAAAGGCTTCGATCAGCGAGACTTGCTCGCTGTCATCAAGGCTCAACTGGCCGGTTTTCGGATCAATAAGTTCAAGTTGCCAGGCCAGCAGGGTGAAGCAGTCCTTCAACGCGGCCAGCGCCTGGTCATTGAGGGCACTGTGATGTTGGGCATGGTTCAACAGGCCATGAATATGCAGCGAGAACTCCGAAACCGCCTCCAGCGCCAGGGCATCGGCCCCGTTTGCCAGTTTGAGGAGCGTGCTGAGCATGCAGTCGATGGCGTCCGTGTCATTGCTGATCAGCTGTAAATGACTGAGGCACTCCTCGGATTTGGCCAGGAGTGTGTCAGCCTCGACGAGAAACTCCGGAAGCCGCAGAGGCCCCTCTTTATGGTCGTTCGCCATGCTTATCTCCACCACGTCATGTCAGATGAGGGAATGTCGTGTGTGTCGATGATCACGAGTTGTCGTACAAGCGCGCATCGGCTGGCTTGTGCGCACGCTAGAGAACTCGAGAGGGTGGAGGGCCACTGACCTGCGATCGCACACAAAAGCCTGACTCCGTTCATGCAATGAGAATGGCGTCACATTAATGGCTATTGGATATCGCGAATATCAGGTTGGACCTGATTGTTGCTAGGGGAATCCCTTACGCAGGGGAACCTAACGTGCAAACCGAGGTCGCGCGGCAGGGAATGAAGCAGATGAAATTGCGGGGCCAGTAAAGCATGATGTTAATGTGACATCAATGCTTGAGCGTGGCATTTTGTGCAGGGGTCAAGCTCCGGCAATAACAGCCGATAACACCCTTTAGTGAATTCATTAGAACAAGCCCAGGAGTCATTGATGGCCGGCATTCTCGACACGGTAGACCAACGCACGCAACTGGTGGGTGAGAATCGCCTGGAAATTCTCATGTTCCGGCTGGCCGGGCGGCAATTGTTCGCGATCAACGTCTTCAAAGTGCAGGAAGTGCTGCAACTGCCAAAACTGACCCTGATGCCCCAGCGCCATCCGTTTGTCTGTGGCGTGGTCAACCTGCGCGGCCAGACGCTGCCGGTGATCGACCTGTCCCAGGCCATCGGCATGCGTCCGCTGGTGCCAAGCCCTACCAGCACCATTATTGTTACCGAGTACAACCGCTCGGTGCAGGCGTTCCTGGTCGGTGGCGTGGACCGCATCGTCAACATGAACTGGGAAGCCATTCTGCCGCCGCCGACCAGCGCCGGCCGCCAGCATTACCTGACGGCCATCAGCAAGGTCGATGATCAGTTGGTGGAAATCATCGACGTGGAAAAAGTCCTCGCCGAAATCGTCCCGTACAACGCCAAGGTCTCCAAGGACAAATTGGATGACCCGGTGCTGGAGCGCGCCCGTGGCCGCGAAGTGCTGCTGGTGGACGACTCCAACGTGGCGCTCTCGCAATTGCGCGACACCCTCGGCCAGTTGGGCGTGAAAATGCACATCGCCAGCGATGGTTTGAAGGCGCTGAACATGCTCAAGGCCTGGGCCGATACCGGTGTGGTCATGACCGACAAGCTGCTGATGATCTTCACCGACGCCGAAATGCCGGAAATGGACGGTTATCGCCTGACCACCGAAATCCGTAATGACCCGCGTCTGCGTGGCCTCTATGTGGTCTTGCACACGTCGTTGTCCGGCAGCTTCAACGACTCGATGGTCAAGAAGGTCGGCTGCGACAACTTCCTGTCCAAGTTCCAGCCGGACAAACTTGTCGACGTGGTGCGCCAGCGCCTGATGCTCGACGAAGTACCGGCCTGATAACGCCTGGCCTACTGTGGGAGCGGGCTCGCTCGCGAAGAGGTCGTGTCAGTCGACATGATTGGTGACTGATGTACCGCTTTCGCGAGCAAGCCCGCTCCCACAGGGGCTGTAGTGATCTCAGTCTTTGATTCAGCGATCAAGCTCGTATAGGGTGGCGTTTTTTGCCCACCAGGGAGCTGGCCATGCTGCGTCTGAGCGCGCTTTATCGTTATCCGTTGAAATCCGGCAAGGGCGAGACCCTGCAACACGTCAGCCTCGACAAACTTGGCCTGGACGGGGATCGACGCTGGATGCTGGTGGACGAGGCCAGCGGGCGCTTCCTGACCCAGCGCGCCGTGGCGCAGATGAGCCAGTTGTCAGCGCTGTGGAATGCCGACGGTGGCTTGACCCTCAGCGCGCCTGGCCATTCCCCCATCGATATTGCCTTGCCCGGCAGCGACGCGGAATTACGCGGTGTAACCATTTGGCGCGACACCCTGCGCGTGCCCGATGCCGGCGATGCGGCAGGGGCCTGGGTCAGCCAATTCATCGGTAAACCGACGCGGCTGGTGCAAGTGCCACTGGACCGTGCACGCACCACCCAGGCCGGTTATGGCAAGGATGACGATCAGGTGGCGTTCGCCGATGGCTTTCCGTTGCTGCTGATTGGCCAGGCGTCGCTGGAAGACTTGTCGAGCAAGGTCGGCCGTTCGCTGGAAATGCTGCGCTTTCGCCCGAACCTGGTGATCGAGGGCAGTGACGCGTATGCCGAGGATGGCTGGAAGCGCATTCGCATCGGCGACGTTGAGTTCCGGGTGGTCAAGTCCTGCTCGCGGTGCATCCTGACCACCATCGATCCGCAGACCGGTGAGCGCAGCGATGATCGCGAGCCGCTGGCCACGTTGCAGAAGTACCGGGCCGAGGAAGATGGCGCGATGTTTGGCCAGAACCTGGTCAACGACAGCAATGGCCGACTGGAAGTGGGCATGCCAGTGACGATTCTCGAATAGTCTCCGAGGAATGAAAAATGCCCGTGTCCAAGGACACGGGCATTTTTTTGTCACTGTGAAACCCAGGGTTTTAGCCGCGGTATTCGCACAGGTAAGCAGTGTCGACGGCCACTTTCAACTGGAACTTGCTGTTGGCGGGCACGTTGAACTGGCTGCCGGCAGCGAAGGTTTCCCAGTCATTGGCATCTGGCAGTTTGACGGTCAGGGCGCCGGTCACCACGTGCATGATTTCACGCTGGCTGGTGCCGAATTCGTATTCGCCCGGGGCCATGACGCCGATAGTCGCCGGACCTTCAGCGGTGCCGAAAGCGATCGACTTGACGGTGCCGTCGAAGTACTCGTTGACTTTAAACATGGGCGATTCCTCGAAAAGGGCTTAAAAGGGCCGGCCAGTATGCACAAGGCCCTTGGCGCCGTCACCTCTCTAGATGGGCAGAACCAGCGGTAACAACCGCGCGGTATTACGTGCATCTTCCAGCGCCCGGTGTTGCTGGCCGTTGAACTGCATGCCGGCCAATTGCAGCGCGGCGTTAAGCCCCAGGGGACGTTCAAGCCGCCGGGTCTTGGCGAAGCGCTGTTTGAGGTTCATGTGCGGCACCCGGCTCAACACGCTGTCGAGTTGCAGGCGCTGCCATTCCTGCACCAATTGTTGGCGGTCGTAATCCCCCCAACTGGCCCAACCTTCCAGAACCGAGTGGTGCTGGGTGAGCCAATGCTCGAATGCCGCCCAGACCTCGGTCAGCGGTTGCGCCGCATCGATATTGGCCTGGGTGATGTGGGTCAGTTCCCGACAAAACGGCGTCAGCAAGGGCCGGCGCGTCGGGCGCACGAAGCGCTGGAACTGATCCACTTCTCGACCTTTTCGGTCCACCAGGGTGGCACCGATTTCGATGATTTCCATTTCCGTGACTGGCCAGCCGCCCTCATCGGTGGTGGCTTCCAGATCAATGACCAACCAGTGAGGCATCGCAAGGTTCCTGGTATCCGCGTCCTGATAGGGCTTGAGCGTAGCCAAACCCGGCGGATACGCCTAGCGTCTTATTCGACCTCCAACAAAATCTGACGATTTTTGACTTGGTCGCCAACCCTGACTTGCAAGCGTTTCAGCACGCCGTCGATGCCGGATTTGAGCGGATGCTCCATTTTCATGGCTTCCAGCACCACCAGCAGTTGGCCTTTGCTAACGGTACTGCCCTCACGGACCAGCACGTCGACAATCGCCCCGTCCATCGGCGCCTTGAGCGTGCCGGAGCTGACACTGATCTGGCTGTTGACCGGGGTTTGGGTGCGGTCCTCCAACTGCAGGCTGCCGGGGCGGGTGAATAGCCAGAGTTGCCCGGCGTCGAAGCGATAGGCCTGGCGCTGGCGGATGCCGTCGATTTCCAGGGTGGCGTGGTGGGCGTCGCAGTGGATGATCTTCAGTTCAAGCGTGCGCCCGTCGATCTGTAACCGGTAAGGTTCGCCAGGCACTGCGTTCAGTTCCACGATCCAGTCAGAGTCTTCCACGCCGATGCGGTAGTGCAGCGGCACGCTGGCGTTGTTGCGCCAACCGGCCAATGGGGCCGAGTGTTGGTGCGCGGAGGCTCGATACATCAGCGCTGCGGCGATGGCCAACTCTTCGGCGCTGGGGATATGGGCATGCAGGCAAGGATGCTCCGCAAAGTGCGTTGGGATAAACCCGGTGCTGAACTCGCCGCGAATGAATTGCGGATGTTCCAACAGGCTGGCGAGCAGCCGCTGATTGCTTTGCACACCCAGCAACACGCTGTCCTGCACCGCCCGCAGCAACTTGCGCCGGGCCTCTTCGCGGGTGGCGCCGTGGGCGATGAGCTTGCCGAGCATCGGGTCGTAGAACGGGCTGACGTGTTGGCCTTCGATCAGGCCATGGTCGATGCGCACGCCGTTTTGCAAGGCCGGCGCCCAAGCGCTGATCCGCCCGGTCTGCGGCAGGAAGCCCTGGGCCGGGTCTTCGGCGTACAGGCGCACCTCGATGGCATGCCCGTTGAGTTGCACTTGATCCTGGCGCAACGGCAGCGGCAGGCCTTCGGCAACGTGCAGTTGCCAGGCCACCAGATCCAGGCCGGTGATCAGCTCGGTCACCGGATGTTCCACCTGCAACCGGGTGTTAATCTCCAGAAAATAAAACTGCCCACGGGCATCCAGCAGGAATTCCACCGTGCCGGCACCGACGTAATTCACCGCTCGCCCGGCTTTGAGCGCCGCTTCGCCCATGGCCCGGCGCAGTTCGGCGGTCATCACCGGGCAGGGCGCTTCCTCGATGATTTTCTGATGTCGACGCTGGATCGAACAGTCGCGCTCGCCGAGGTAGATCAGGTTGCCGTGTTGGTCGCCGAACACTTGAACCTCAACATGGCGCGGGTCAATCAGTGCCTGTTCGAGGATCAGTTCATCGCTGCCAAACCCGTTCAGCGCTTCAGAGCGGGCGGTGCGCAGTTGCTCCAGCAAATCACTGGCGTTGTGCACCAGGCGCATACCCCGCCCGCCGCCGCCAGCGCTGGCCTTGATCATTAGCGGGTAGCCAATGCGTTCAGCCTCGCGACTCAGGGTCGCGTCGTCCTGTCCGGCGCCCTGATAGCCGTCGATGCAGGGCACGCCCGCCGCGAGCATGGCGATTTTTGACAGGCGTTTGCTGCCCATCAGTTCGATGGCTTCGGGGCTGGGGCCGATAAAGGTGAGGCTGGCCTGTTGGCAGGCAAGGGCGAACGCGGCGTTTTCCGAGAGGAAGCCATAGCCGGGATGGATGGCGTCGGCCCCGGTGCGCCGGGCGGCCTCGATGATCGCCGGGATGTTCAAGTAGGACTGCTGCACCGGGGCCGGGCCGATGTTTACGGCTTCGTCGGCCATTTGCACGTGCAGGGCATCGGCGTCGGCGTCACTGAAGACTGCGACCGTGCGGTAGCCCAAGGCCTGGGCAGTGCGCTGGATGCGGCAGGCAATTTCACCACGGTTGGCGATCAGGATTTTGTTGAGTCCGGGCATGGGTCGTCTCTCAAGTTGTGCGGTGAAGGTGATGGCCTCTTCGCGGGCAAGCCTTGCTCCTACAGGTTTGCGCAATGCCCTATAGGAGCAAGGCTTGCCCGCGATGCTTTTAGGGCGCCCACCCCGGTTTGCGTTTTTGCACGAAGGCCATCGTCCCCTCAACGCCCTCGGCCCCGGTCACCGCTTCGCTGAACCACTGGGCCGCTTGATCCAGCAGCGCCTCGGACGGCTGCCCGGCACTCGCCAGCAAGAGTTTTTTAGTCTGCGCATTGGCTCCCGGTGCGCAGCACAACACATGGGCCAACACCTCCTCGAGGCGCTCGGCGAGGGCTTGCGGGTCGTGCTCGACGAAATGCACCAGGCCGATCCGCTTGGCCTGGATGCCATCGAACCGCGCCGCCGTCAGCGCCAGTCTGCGGGCCTGGGTCAGGCCGATGCGCTGGACCACGAACGGTGCGATCTGCGCCGGCAACAGGCCGAGGCTGGTTTCCGGCAAACCGAACTGCGCCTGATGATCGGCCAGCGCCACGTCGCTGACGCAGGCCAGTCCAAAACCACCGCCCAGTACCGCGCCCTGCAAAATCGTGATCACCACTTGCGGCGCGTGTTGCACCTCTTGCAACAGCGTGCCGAACGCCCGGTTCAAATCGCGATAGGCCTCCGGGCCTTGAGCGCGGGCGTTGGCCATGTCTTTGATGTCGCCGCCGGCACAGAAATGCCCATCGGCACCGCCAATCACCAAGGCCCGAACGGCTCGGTCATCGCGCACCGCCGCCAGCACCGCGCGCAGTTCGGCAACCATCTGCAAGCTCATGGCGTTGCGGCTTTGCGGGCGGTTAAGGGTGATGTGCAGCACGCCGTTGTGGGGTTCAAGCAACAGCGTCTGGCAATCCGGCAGGCTGTTCATTTCTTTTTCCCCGGCAGGGTGCCCATGAGTTTGCAGATGATCCCCAGCATGATTTCGTCGGCGCCACCGCCGATCGACACCAGCCGAACATCGCGGTAGGCCCGGGCCACCGGGTTGTCCCACATGAAACCCATGCCGCCCCAGTATTGCAGGCAACTGTCGCTGACTTCCCGGCCCAGGCGTCCGGCCTTGAGTTTGGCCATCGACGCCAGACGCGTGACGTCCTGGCCTTTGATGTACTGCTCGGTGGCCTGGTAGACCAGCGCCCGCAGGCATTCGATTTCGGTCTGCAATTCGGCCAGGCGAAAGTGAATCACCTGGTTGTCGATCAGCGCATTGCCGAAGGTCTTGCGTTCCTTGCAGTACTCGATGGTGCTGTCGATGCAGTATTCCAGGCCCTTGATCATGTTGGCCGCGCCGAACAGCCGCTCCTCCTGGAACTGCAACATCTGCATCATGAACCCCGCGCCTTCGTGGCCGATACGGTTGCGCTGTGGCACCCGCACATTGTCGAAAAACACCTGGGCGGTTTCCGAGCTGCGCATGCCGAGTTTGTCCAGGTGCGAACTCAGGCTGATGCCGGGTGTATTCATTGGCACCATGATCAGCGACTTGTTGATGTGCGGTTTGTCGTCCGAAGTATTGGCCAGCAAACAGATGAAGTCGGCGCTCGGCGAGTTGGTGATCCACATCTTGCTGCCGTTGATCACGTAGTCGTCGCCATCCTTGCGGGCGGTGGTTTTCAGCCCGGCGACATCGGAACCGGCGCCGACTTCCGAGACGCCAATGCAACCGACTTGCTCGCCGGTGATCGCGGGACGCAGGAACTCTTCACGCAGTTCATCGGAGCCGAACCGGGCGAGGGCCGGGGTGCACATGTCGGTCTGTACGCCGATGGACATGGGAATCCCGCCGCAATGGATGGTGCCGAACTCTTCGGCGGCGACGATCGAATAGCTGTAGTCGAGGGCCATGCCACCGAATTTTTCCGGTTTGGAAATCCCCAGCAGACCGAGATCGCCGGCCTTGCGGAAAATGTCATGGATCGGAAAGCGTCCAGCCTTTTCCCATTCCTCGACGTGCGGGTTGATCTCGTGATCGACGAATTGGCGAACGGTGCGGCGCAGTGCTTCGTGTTCCTGGGTGAAGATCATTTTTATTGTTCTCCTGAACGCCCTAGAAGCGGGCTACACCAAAACTGTTGGGTTGCAGCGGTCGAATCTCGGCCTCGTGGCAGATATCCAGCAAATACCCGAGCAAGGTGCGGGTATCCCGGGGATCGATCAGCCCGTCATCCCACAAACTGGCGCTGCCGTAGAGCGCAGTGGACTGGCTGTCGAGTTTCTGCGCGGTGACCTGCTCCAGCATGTCGAGCATTTTCGGGTCCGGCACCAGGCCGTCCTTGAGTTGCTTGGCCTCAGTGACGATCCGCAGCACCTTGCCGGCCTGGGCGCCACCCATCACGGCAGTGCGGCTGTTGGGCCAGGCGAAGATGAAACGCGGGTCGAGGCCACGGCCGCACATCGCGTAATTGCCGGCACCGTAGGAGCCACCGACGACAATGGTCAGTTTCGGCACCCGGGCATTGGCCACCGCTTGAATCATCTTCGCGCCGTGCTTGATCACGCCTTGCTGTTCCGATTCGGTGCCGACCATGAACCCGGTGGTGTTGTGGAAAAACAGCAGCGGCGTCTGGCTCTGGTCGCAGAGCTGAATGAACTGCGCCGCTTTGCTCGCGCCTTTGGGCGTGATCGGGCCGTTGTTGCCGATAAAGCCGCAGGCACGACCCTGGATTTTCAGGTGGCCGCAGACTGTCTGCTGATCGAACTCGCTCTTGAATTCAAGGAAGTTCGAGCTGTCGGCAATCCGGGCGATGATTTCGCGCACGTCGTAGGGTTTTTTCGGATCGTCCGGGATCAGGCCCAAGAGTTCGTCGATGGGGTAAAGCGGTTCCTTCCACTGCGGTTCGGGCAGCCACGGCAACTGCTCGTTCCAAGCCAACAGGCTGACGATCTCGCGCACCAGACGCACGCCATCGGCATCGTTTTCGGCCAGGTACTCGGCGGTGCCGGCGGTTTGTGCATGCATCTCGGCGCCGCCCAGTTCTTCATCGGTGGCGATTTCGCCGGTGGCAGCCTTGAGCAACGGCGGGCCGGCGAGAAACAGCTTGGCCTTGCCGCGTACCACCACCACGTAATCCGACAACCCTGGCTGATAAGCGCCACCCGCCGTGGCCGAGCCGTGGACCACGGTGATTTGCGGCAAGCCCATGGCCGACATTCGCGCCTGATTGGCAAAGCTGCGGGCACCTTCGACGAAAATTTCGGCGGCGTAATTGAGGTTGGCGCCGCCGCTCTCGGCGAGGGTGATCACCGGCAGTTTGTTTTCCATGGCGATCTGTTGCAGGCGCAGGGATTTCTTCAGACCGCTGGGGGAAATGGTCCCGCCCTTGATCGCGCTGTTGTTCGCCACCACCAGCACTCGTACTCCAGAGACATAACCAATGCCGGCAATCAATCCGCCGCCGGCGGAACTGCCATCCTTGTCGTCGTGCAACTTGTAACCGGCCAGGCTCGCCAGTTCGAGGAACGGTGCGCCAGGGTCGAGCAGCAGGTTAAGACGTTCACGGGGTAGCAACTGGCCGCGCTTGTCAAATTTCTCCTTGGCTTCGGCAGCCTTGTTCAGCAGGTTTTGTTCGAGTTGGCGGACATGCTCGATAGCCACCAGCATCGCCGCGCGATTGCGGGCGAACTGTTCGCTGAACGGGTCTACCTGGGACTGGATCACCGGCATGGCTTATTCCTTGTCCTTGAGTACATCGGGCAAATAGGCACGGTGGAAGCCGTTATAGGACTCGCTGTTCTGCGCTTTATGGATCGGCCACGCCCGACCGCCCAGGCTCGCCGCGCCGTCGATGCGCAAAGTACTGCCGCTGACAAACGCCGCCGCCGGGCTCAGCAGGAAAACAATCGCCGCGCTGACTTCCGATTCGGTGCCGATACGCTTGAGTGGTACATGCTCGCGCAGGGTTGGAATCACAGCCTTGAACGCGCCTTCGTAGGTGTCCATGCCGCTGGACGCAATCCAGCCCGGCGCTACGGCATTGATCCGCACCCCGGCGTAACCCCATTCGAACGCCGCAGTCTTGGTCAGGTTGTCCATGCCCGAGCGTGCGGCCCCCGAGTGGCCCATGCCGGGCATCCCGCCCCACATGTCGGCGAGCATGTTGACGATGCTGCCGCCATGCTTGCTCATGGACTGGTTGAAGACTTCCCGGGCCATCAGGAAACCGCCGACCAGATTGGTGCGCATCACGGTTTCGAAACCCTTCTGATTGATCGAGGCCAATGCCGACGGGAACTGCCCGCCGGCATTGTTGACCAGGCCGTGAATCGGCCCGTACAGGCGGATCAACTCGCTGACCAGGTGCTTGACCGCTTCTTCCTCGCGAATGTCGCAGGTCTTCCAGTCAGCCTTGCCACCGTCTTCTGCAATTTCGGCGGCGACGGCTTTCAGTTTGTCGGCCTTGCGTCCGACCAGCAGCACATGGGCACCGAGGGCCGCCAGTTCGTGGGCGGTGCAGCGACCGATGCCGCTGCCGCCGCCGGTGACAATAATGGTTTGGCCGGCGAACAGGTCGGGTTTGAAAATCGAGTCGTAAGCCATGGCAGCGGTCCTCTAGTTGACCTGGTCGGCGATGCACTGAGGCACCGGAATCTGGATCTCCAGCAGTTGCTGGGCGAAGGCCTTGCCTTGCGGATCGATCCGCAGGCTGGCCACGCCGCCACCGCCAAGGGCGTTTTCCAGCAGAAAATTCAAGCTGTGGGTGCCGGGCAAGTACCAGCGCTCGACCCGGCCGTGGACCGGATCAAGTATGTGGCTCATCCAGTCGACCATCACCTCCGGGGTCAGCGCTTCGGCGATCCATGGCAGGAACTGTGGCTGCCGCGCCATGACTCCGATGTTGCTGTGATTGCCCTTGTCGCCGGAACGGGCGACGGCGAGTTTGACCAATGCCACGCTGGCATCGGCCCGCTCGGTGGGTTTGGGGGGATCGAACGGCACGGGCAAATCCGCCGGGTCGAGTGCATCGAGGGTGGGCAGGGCGCAGGGGTGGCGCTGACCGTTGAGATCAATTTCCAGCGAACAGGCATTTTTGTCGATCAGGAACGAGAACAGCCGGATCAGCGGATACACCGTCGGCCGGCCGCCGACGATCCCGGTCAGCCCCGGCGCCATGCCGGTGGCGGCCTGGGCGATTTCCCGGGAGAACACGATCAAGGCCTGTTTGCCCGGATGGCGCACGGCGAGTTTGATCACCACTTCGCGGCTGTCCTGGCGCTGGCCGTGGGGGCCATAGGTGGCCTCGCTGCCGAGCAGTTCGATATTCACTTCGCTGTAGGGCGCCCAGCCGCGCTGGCTGAAAATCTCCGACGTCTTGTTGATGATCGCTTCGCTGACCCGCCGCGCCTTGTCCACTGCATCGATACCGGCGATCAGGCAACTGGCGGTGCAGCGGAAACCGTCCGGGTAAGTGGCGCTGACCTTGTATTGGTCGGTGGGCGGCAGGCCTTTGGCACCGTGCACCTGAACCGCGTTCTTGCCTTGTTGTTGAAGTTTGACCTGGCTGAAATCGCAGACCACGTCCGGCAGCAGATAGGCCTGCGGGTCGCCAATTTCATACAGCATTTGTTCGCCAACGGTCAGCGGCGTGACCAGTCCGCCGGAGCCTTCGGGTTTGCTGACGATGAACTGGCTGTCGGCGCTGACTTCGACGATGGGGAAACCGATGTGCTCGTAGTCGGGCACCTCGCGCCAGTCGGTGAAGTTGCCGCCGGTGCATTGGGCGCCGCATTCGATGAGGTGCCCGGCCAGCGCCGCTTGGGCCAGTTTGTCGTAGTCGTGCCACGACCAGCCGAATTCATGCACCAGCGCGGCGCTGACCACGGCGCTGTCGACCACCCGCCCGGTGATCACGATGTCGGCGCCCAGGCGCAGGGCTTCGACAATGCCTGGCGCGCCGAGGTACGCATTGGTGGACACGCACATGGGAGGCAACGGCGCGCCGCTGAACATTTCGCGCAGACCCTGGCTGCTCAGCTGTTTGAACTGCGGTTGCAGGTCATCGCCCAGCAGCACGGCGATCTTCAGCGCCACCCCGGCCTTGTCGCACGCCGCTTGCAGGGCCGCCGCGCAGGCCTGCGGGTTGACGCCGCCGGCATTGCTGATGACGCGGATCTGGTGTTCGGCGAGTTGAGGAAGCAGCGGGGCGAGGACTTCGATGAAGTCGCTGGCATAGCCGGCCTGGGGATCTTTCATCCGCGCGCCGGCCATGATCGACATTGTGATTTCGGCCAAATAGTCGAACACCAGATAGTCCAGGTGCCCGCCCTGCACCAGTTGCGCGGCGGCGGTCGAGGTGTCGCCCCAGAAGGCACTGGCACAACCGATGCGGATTGTTTTTGGCACGGTCAACTCCATGGTCAGGTCAGACGGAAGTGGCTTGAGACTACCAAGCAAGCGCTTGGTTTGTAAACGTCTGAAATATCTTCTTCCCAAGCGCTTGCTTGGTCGCCCTCGCCAGCTTAAATTGCCCGCGCAACCCCGCTGTTTTAGCGGCGAGCGGCGCATTTGACTGATCGACTGTAGGAGAGAACGGGTGGACGAGCAAAAAGCCCTGAGGGTGATGCGCGAATTGGTCGACAACGGCCAGTTGACCGACCCGGACAGCGCCCGCGGCAAACTGCTGCAAGTGGCGGCTCACCTGTTCCGCAATAAAGGCTACGAACGCACCACGGTGCGCGATCTGGCCAGTGCCGTGGGCATTCAGTCGGGCAGTATTTTTCATCACTTCAAAAGCAAGGACGAGATCCTGCGCGCCGTGATGGAAGAAACCATTCGCTACAACACTGCGCTGATGCACGCAGCACTGGCCGAGGCCGCTGATGTGCGCGAACGGGTGCTGGCGCTGATCCGCTGCGAATTGCAGTCGATCATGGGCGGCAGCGGCGAGGCGATGGCGGTGCTGGTCTACGAATGGCGCTCGCTGTCTGATGAAGGGCAGGCCCAGGTACTGGCGCTGCGTGACATTTATGAAGACCTCTGGCTGCAGGTGCTCGGTGAGGCCAAGGACGCCGGGTTTATTCGCGGCGATGTGTTCATCACCCGGCGGTTTTTGACGGGAGCGTTGTCCTGGACCACCACCTGGTTTCGTGCCGGTGGCAGCATGAGCCTCGATCAATTGGCCGAAGAGGCACTGATTCTGGTGCTCGAAGAGAAGCCGTGATGTGTCTATCTCGACAATAAACTGGCTAAGTAGGCGAAACCGCCTAGCTTGAATGCAATGATGGGTATTTTTTTCGGGGAGTAGGTTGTTTTGATGTCTTCGCCAAAGTGGACGGTCTCGCGGATTTTGCTGGCGGCACTGACAGTACTCTGGATATTGCCGTCCCAGGCCGCGCAACAGGTGCGGGTCGGTGCCGCGCATTTCCCTCCTTACACGGTGCGCCCGGAGTCCGGCGCCGACACCGGTTTGCTGCCGCAGTTGGTCGAAGCGCTGAACCAGTTGCAAACCGATTACCAGTTTGTGCTGGTGCCAACCTCGATTCCCCGGCGTTTCGGTGATTTCAAGCAAGGTCGCATCGACATGGCGATCTTCGAAAACCCGGACTGGGGCTGGAAGGACATTCCGCACACCACCGTCGACATGGGCCTGGAAGACGCCGAGATTTTTGTCGCGCAACGTGAGCCTGAACGTCGCGAGAGTTACTTTGCCGACCTCACCGGCAAGCGTCTGGCGCTGTTCAGCGGTTATCACTATGAGTTCGCCAACTTCAACGCCGACCCGAAATTCCTCGCGCAAAACTACAACGCCACGCTGACTTATTCCCATGACAGCAACCTGCTGATGGTGCTGCGCGGGCGGGCGGACATTGCCCTGGTCACGCGTTCCTACTTGAGTGATTACCTGCTGCGCAACGAGAAAGTCGCCGATCAGTTGCTGGTGTCCCAACGTATCGATCAGGTTTATCACCACTACGCACTGCTCAGCCCGGCGGCACCGATCAGCGGCCCCGCTTTCAGCAAGTTGCTGCAAGGCCTGCGCGATAACGGCCAGATGCTGAAGATTTTCGAGCCGTACAAAATCGCCGTGGTACCGGTGCCCAAACCCTGAAAAGGTGCCGCAGGTCGCGGATTTAACCCCTTCGCTTAAATTTCCCGCCCCGGCTCACGTCACATCGTTGAACTGTCGACGATTACTGTGAGCCCGACCCATGTCCAATCTGAATGACCTGACTGCCCTGGCCTTGCCGTCAGGGCGCAGTCTTGTAGCCGATGAAACCGAAACACGCCTGAGCTTGAGCCTGGAAGGGCAATCGCTGATCCGTTTGCGCCTGACCCGCGAGCCCGAGTTGCACCTGGAAGTCGAAGAACGCTTCGGCCTGCCCGCCAGTCAGGCGTTCTGGGCGGCGTGTTATTGGCTGTTCGCCCGCGACCCGGCCTGCCAACGCCTGACCTGGCGTCTGGGCGAAGCACCGACCGAGGCCTTGCTCAGTGGTTTGCTGATCGCGACTGAAACCGTGGGTGAGTACCGTTGTGAACGCACGCTGTTCTGGCAGTTGCCGCAGCCGTGGCTTGGCGAGTCGCTGACCGGCAGCTACCCGCAGCAGATGGTCATCAGCAACGCCAAGCGTCATCCGCTGCGCCCGGTCAAACCGCGCGGCGAAGTCTATCGGCGTTTCGATGCACGGCTCGGGGCCTGGGTTTCATTGCGCACGCTGGAAATCGAGCAGGACCTGACCCGTTTCAATCGCTGGCAGAACAGCCCGCGGGTAGCCAGTTTCTGGCAGGAGGAGGGCAGCCTCGAGAAACATCGCGAGTACCTGAGCAAACTCGACGCCGACCCGCACACCTTGACGCTGATCGGCTGTTTCGATGATCAGCCGTTTGCGTACTTTGAAGCCTACTGGGCCAAGGAGGATCGCATCGCGCCATTCTATGACGCCGGCGATTACGACCGCGGCATTCACATGCTGGTCGGGGAGGAGGCGCATCGCGGCCCGCACAAAGTGGCGAGCTGGTTATCGGCGCTGGTGCATTACCTGTTTCTCGATGATCCGCGCACCCAGCGCGTGGTCGCCGAGCCTCGCGCCGACAACGCGAAGATGATCGGGCATATGCACAATCAGTGTTTCCACTGTGAGAAAGAGTTCGACTTCCCGCACAAACGCGCCGCGCTGATGATGTTGGGGCGTGAGCGGTTTTTTGATCGGTGCAGGTTGGCTTGATGCTTGAGGCTCAAGATCCGTTGCGGTCTTGAGTCAGCCTTCGCGGGCAAGCCTCGCTCCTACAGGTTTTGCGTCGAGCCGCAATGGCACGGTTGGCACTAAACCTGTAGGAGCGAGGCTTGCCCGCGAAGCTTTTAACGACGGGCAAACGTATCCGCGCGACTGCCCGACACCTTGCGGCAATGCACCAGCGCATCGCGAATCATGAAGTTCACCAAGGTCGGCGAGACGCCGAGTTCCTTGGCGATGTCCTTTTGCGGCACGCCGTGCAAGCGGTACATCTCGAACGCGTAGCGGGTACGGCTGGGCAGCTCGGTCAGCGCGTCGGCGATGTGTTCCAGGGTCGAGAAGTTGATGTGCGAGGTTTCCGGCGACGCGCCCTGGATCACCACGTTCAAACCCTCTTCTTCAGGGCCCGAATACTTCAGCTCCAGCGCCTGCTTGCGGTAGTGGTCGATCGCCAGGTTGCGCACGATCTGGAACAGGTAACTGAGCTGTGCCTTGATCGAAGACGTGATCTGCGGCGCCGATTGCAGCCGGAAAAACGCATCTTGCACCACGTCTTCAGCACGCGACCGGCAGCCGGTAATGCGGGCTGCAATCTTGACCAGAATCAGTCGATTGTCGACGAATGCCTGAAGTAGCGGTGAATCGCACCTGCTTGTGGATACTTGTTCCGTCATGGAAATCACCTTGCTGCAAATAGGGTTGTGGGACGACAGGCCCATCGGAGCCGTCCTACACATCGAGCGACAAATTATGTTGAATGATAATGATTGTCAATTGAGAAAGAGAATTAATGCTCCACAAAAGTGCAGAGTGCGAACTGCGACACGCTGACGCGGCTGGCCCTGTTGGGGTTGGAGCCTGCCGACTAATTATTTCAAGACATCAATCGTTCTCATTGGTGAATGGTTCCGGACACGATCCGGCCAAAACAGCATTCCCAAGCCTTGCGCGGTCGGCGAAGACCGCGCCCTGCACGCGATTTGTATGAGCGTGACGTAGGAAAACCGATTCCAACTTGTAAGCCGAATTCAGGCAGGAAACCTCATGACCGACGCGTTCGAACTCCCCAGCACACTGGTCCAAGCCCTCCAGCGCCGCGCGGCCCTGACGCCGGACCGCGTTGCTTTGCGGTTTCTCGCCGAAACCCCGGATCAAGCGGTGGTACTCAGTTATCGCGAACTGGATCTGCGGGCGCGGACCATTGCCGGTGCGTTGCAGGCCGAAGCGGCGTTTGGCGATCGCGCGGTGCTGCTGTTTCCCAGCGGCCCGGATTACGTCGCGGCATTTTTTGGTTGCCTGTATGCCGGGGTGATCGCGGTGCCGGCCTATCCGCCGGAGTCGGCCAAACGTCATCACCAGGAACGGCTGTTGTCGATCATCAGCGACGCCGAACCGCGTCTGCTGCTGACCAGCGCCGGCCTGCGCGACGCCTTGCAGCACATCGACGGTGCGCCGCCGCTGCTTTGTGTCGATACCCTCGACACGGCGCTGGCCGATGGCTGGGTTACGCCGGCCCTTGAGCACGACCACATCGCCTTCCTGCAATACACCTCCGGTTCGACGGCATTGCCTAAAGGTGTGCAAGTCAGCCACGGCAACCTGGTGGCCAACGAACTGCTGATCCGCCACGGCTTCGGCATTGATCTGAACCCGGACGACGTGATCGTCAGTTGGTTGCCGCTGTACCACGACATGGGCCTGATCGGCGGTCTGTTGCAGCCGATTTTCAGCGGCGTGCCCTGCGTGTTGATGTCGCCGGCATACTTCCTCGGCCGGCCATTGCGCTGGCTCGAAGCGATCAGCGAATACGGCGGCACCATCAGCGGCGGGCCGGACTTTGCTTATCGCTTGTGCAGCGAACGGGTCAGCGAATCGGCGCTGGAGCGTCTCGATTTGAGCGGCTGGCGCGTGGCGTATTCCGGCTCCGAGCCGATTCGTCTCGACACCCTGGAGCGCTTCGCCGAGAAGTTCGCAACGTGCGGCTTCACCCCGGACAGCTTTATGGCGTCCTATGGTCTGGCGGAAGCCACGTTGTTCGTTGCCGGCACGCCACGGGGTCAAGGCATCAACAACTTGCGCGTGGACGATCAGGCGTTGGCACAAAACCGAGCCGAAGCGGGCGAGGGCGCGGCGATCATGAGTTGCGGCATCAGCCAGCCCGATCATGCAGTGCTGATTGTCGACCCGGTCGCGCTCACCGAACTGACGGATAACGCCGTCGGCGAAGTCTGGGCCGCCGGGCCGAGCATCGCCCATGGCTATTGGCGCAACCCCGAGGCCAGCGCCAAGACCTTCGTCCAGCACGCCGGTCGTACTTGGTTGCGCACCGGTGACCTGGGCTTTATGCGCGACGGTGAGTTGTTCATCACCGGGCGCCTGAAAGACATGCTGATCGTGCGCGGCCACAACCTCTATCCGCAGGACCTTGAGCAAACCGTCGAGCGCGAAGTGGAAGTGGTGCGCAAAGGTCGGGTCGCGGCGTTCGCGGTGAATATCGACGGTCAGGAAGGCATTGGCATTGCGGCGGAAATCAGCCGCAGCGTGCAGAAAATCCTCCCCCCCGAGGCGCTGATCAAAGCCATTCGCCAAGCGGTGGCCGAGGCGTATCAGCAAGCACCGAGCGTAGTGGTATTGCTCAATCCGGGCGCGCTGCCGAAGACCTCCAGCGGCAAGTTGCAACGCTCGGCGTGCCGCAATCGCCTGGCGGACGGCAGCCTCGACAGCTATGCGCTGTTCCCGTCGGCAGACGTCGAACACGCAACCGGCACGCCATCCGCTTCCGAACTGCAAACCCTGATCGCCACAATTTGGAGCGAGCAACTCAACGTCAAACAGGTCAACGCTGACGATCACTTTTTCCTGCTCGGCGGCAACTCCATCGCCGCCACTCAGGTGGTCGCGCGCCTGCGTGAAGAACTCGGTCTGGAGTTGAACCTGCGCCTGTTGTTCGAAGCGCCGACCCTTGGCGCATTCGCCAGCGCCGTCGCGCAACAGCAACAGGACGGCGGCCTCGCCCAAGGCTCAATCACCGCGCTGTCACGCAGCGAAGCGATGCCGCAGTCCCTGGCGCAAAACCGTTTGTGGATCACTTGGCAACTCGACCCGTACAGCAGCGCCTACAACATTCCCGGTGCCTTGCGCTTGCGCGGCGAACTGGACGAAGACGCGTTGCGCGCCAGTTTCCAGCAGTTGATCGAACGCCATGAATCCCTGCGTACGCGTTTCTTCGAGCGTGACGGCGTGGCCCTGCAGCAAGTCGATGCCGCCGGTGAATTCAACCTGCAACGGATCGACATCAGTGACTTGCCCGCCACCGAGCGCGAAGCCCGTGCGCAGCAAATCCGCGAGGACGAAGCCCGCACCCAGTTCGATCTGGAAAAAGGCCCGCTGCTGTGGGTGACCCTGGTGCGCCTCGACGATGAAGAGCATCAACTGCTGGTGACGATGCACCACATCATCGCGGACGGCTGGTCGCTGAACGTGTTGATCGACGAGTTCTCGCGGCTGTACGCGGCGGCGTCTCAAGGCGAGAAAACCACGCTGTCGGCATTGCCGACCCAGTACGCCGATTACGGCAGTTGGCAGCGCCAATGGCTGGCGCAAGGCGAGGGTGAGCGGCAACTGGCCTACTGGAAAAACCAGTTGGGCGATGAGCATCCGGTGTTGAGCCTGGCCACCGATCACCCGCGTTCCGCGCAATACACCCACAGCGCCGCCCGGCACACCGTACGGTTGGGCGTGAGCCTGAGCGAAGCGATCCGCCAGACGGCCCAGGCTCACGAAGCCACGTCGTTCATGTTGTTGCTGAGCGCGTTCCAGAGTCTGTTGCACCGCTACAGCGGTCAGCGCGATATCCGCATCGGCGTGCCGAACGCCAACCGTCCGCGCCTGGAAACCCAGGGGCTGATCGGCTTCTTCATCAACACCCAGGTGCTGCGCGCCGACATCGATTCACGCTTGCCATTCGTTGAGCTGCTGGCGCAAACCCGCCAAGCCGCGTTGGGCGCCCAGGCCCATCAGGATCTGCCGTTCGAGCAATTGCTCGAAGCCTTTCCCCAGGCCCGCGAGTCGGGTCTGTTCCAGGTCATGTTCAACCACCAGCAACGGGATTTGAGCGCACTGCGCCGCTTGCCGGGGCTGCTGGCCGAAGAGCTGCCGTGGCACAGCCGCGAAGCCAAGTTCGACCTGCAACTGCACAGTGAAGAAGACCGAAATGGTCGCTTGAGCCTGTCCTTCGACTACGCCGACGAACTGTTCGACGCCGCGACCATCGAACGCCTGGCCGAGCACTTCAGCCATCTGCTGCGCGAGGTCTGCGAGCGTCCACAGCAAGCCATCGGCGATCTGCAACTGCTGACCTCGACCGAGCGCGATCAGCACACCTCGTGGGGCGCGGCACCCTGCACACCGGCCGGCCAATGGCTGCCAGAACGGCTCAATGAACAACTGCGCCAGACCCCGGAACGCACCGCGCTGATTTGGGACGGCGGGCAACTGGACTTCGCCGAACTGCACGCCCAGGCCAATCGCTTGGCCCATTACCTGCGCGACAAAGGCGTCGGCCCGGACGTGTGCGTGGCCATCGCTGCCGAGCGATCGCCGCAACTGCTGATCGGCCTGCTGGCGATCCTCAAGGCCGGCGGCGCCTATGTGCCGCTGGACCCGGAATATCCGGCTGATCGCCTGGCCTACATGCTCAGCGACAGCGGCGTCGAATTACTGCTGACCCAGACCGAATTGCTCGACCGTTTGCCGGCCACCGACGGCGTCAGCGTGATCGCCATGGATGCGTTGCACCTGGAAAACTGGCCGAGCCAGGCACCGGGTCTGCACCTGCACGGCGACAACCTGGCCTACGTGATTTACACCTCCGGTTCCACCGGCCAGCCCAAAGGCGTCGGCAACACCCACGCCGCCCTCGCCGAACGGCTGCAATGGATGCAGAACACTTATCAACTGAACGAAACCGACGTGCTGATGCAAAAAGCGCCGATCAGTTTCGACGTGTCGGTGTGGGAATGTTTCTGGCCACTGATCACCGGCGCACGGTTGCTGATTGCCGGGCCGGGTGAGCACCGCGATCCCCATCGCATTGCGCAACGGGTTCAGGAATATGGCGTGACCACGCTGCACTTCGTGCCGCCGCTGTTGGCGCTGTTTATCGAAGAACCGCTGACCGCTGAATGCACCAGCCTGCGCCGGGTGTTCTCCGGTGGCGAAGCCTTGCCCGCCGAACTGCGCAACCGCGTGCTGGAACAACTGCCCGCCGTGCAACTGCACAACCGCTACGGCCCGACCGAAACCGCGATCAACGTCACCCATTGGCATTGCACCACGGCCGATGGCGAGCGTTCGCCGATTGGCCGGCCATTGGGCAACGTGATTTGCCGCGTGCTCGACAGCGACCTCAATCCCGTACCGGCCGGGGTGCCGGGTGAACTGTGCATCGGCGGCATCGGCTTGGCCCGGGGTTACCTCGGGCGTCCGTCCCTGACTGCCGAACGCTTTGTCGTCGATCCACTGGGCGAGCCGGGCGCGCGGCTGTACCGCACTGGCGACCGTGCGCGCTGGACCGCTGATGGCGTGATCGAATACCTCGGACGTCTCGATCAGCAGGTCAAACTGCGCGGCTTCCGGGTTGAACCGGAAGAGATCGAAGCCCGTTTGCTGGCCCAGGATGGCGTCGCCCAAGCCGTGGTGCTGGTGCGTGAAACCGCCGCTGGCGGCCAGTTGATTGGTTACTACACATCCACCGATTCTTCCGAAGATCTCGATGCGCAAAATCAGCGCCTGAAAACCGCGCTGGCCGCTGAACTACCGGAGTACATGGTCCCGACGCAACTGATGCGCCTGGATGAAATGCCCCTGAGCCCCAGCGGCAAACTCGACCGCCGTGCCTTGCCGGAACCGCAGTGGCAGGTTCGCGAACACGTCGAACCGGTTTCCACCCTTGAGCAACAAATCGCCGGCATCTGGCGTGAAGTGTTGGGCCTGAAGCAAATCGGCCTGCGCGACGATTTCTTCGCCCTCGGCGGTCATTCGCTGTTGGCCACGCAAATCATTTCCCGCACCCGTCAGGCCTGCGACGTCGAATTGCCCCTGCGTGCGCTGTTCGAACACAGTGAGTTGGGCGCCTTCGCCGAACAGGTCCGCTTGATCCAGGCCAGCGGCAAAACCAACCAGCAGCCGCCGATCGAGAAAGTCGACCGCAGCCAAGCGGTGCCGTTGTCTTATTCCCAGCAGCGCATGTGGTTCCTCTGGCAAATGGAGCCGGACAGCCCGGCCTACAACGTCGGCGGCATGGCGCGGTTGCGCGGGGTGCTGGATGTCGGGCGTTTCGAGGCGGCGCTGCAAGCGCTGATCATCCGCCACGAAACCCTGCGCACCACGTTCCCGAGCGTCGATGGCGTGGCCCGGCAACAGGTGCATGCCGACACCGGTATGCGCATGGACTGGAAGGATTTCACCGCGCTCGATGCCGATGGCCGCGAGTGGCAGGTCCAGCAACTGGCGGACGACGAGGCGCACAAGCCGTTCGATCTGGAAACCGGCCCGTTGCTGCGCGCCTGCCTGGTCAAGACCGATGAGCAAGAACACTACCTGGTGCTGACCCTGCACCACATCGTCACCGAAGGCTGGGCGATGGACATCTTTGCCCGGGAACTGAGCGCACTCTACGAAGCCTTCGTCGATGACCGCGAATCGCCGCTGCAACCGCTGCCGGTGCAGTACCTGGATTACAGCGTCTGGCAGCGTCAGTGGCTGGAATCCGGCGAGCGTCAGCGTCAACTCGACTACTGGACCGCGCAACTGGGCCGCGAACACCCGCTGCTGGAATTGCCCGCCGACCGTCCACGTCCGCCAGTGCAAAGCCACCGGGGCGAGCTGTTCCGGTTCGACCTGAGCGATGACCTCGCCGCCCGCGTCCGCGCCTTTAATGCGCAAAACGGTCTGACCTTGTTCATGACCATGACCGCCGCTCTGGCCGTACTGCTTTACCGCTACAGCGGCCAGACGGATTTGCGCATCGGCGCCCCGGTGGCCAACCGCATTCGTCCGGAAAGCGAAGGCCTGATCGGCGCGTTCCTCAATACGCAAGTGCTGCGTTGCCAGCTCGATGGGCAGATGTCCGTCGGCGAACTGTTTGAGCAGGTTCGCCACACCGTGATCGAAGGCCAGTCCCATCAGGACTTGCCGTTCGATCACTTGGTCGAAGCCTTGCAACCTCCGCGCAGCGCCGCGTACAACCCGTTGTTCCAGGTGATGTGCAACGTGCAGCGTTGGGAGTTCCAGCAGAGCCGCACCCTGGCCGGCATGACCGTCGAATACCTGGCCAACGATGCCCGGGCGACCAAGTTCGACCTCAACCTGGAAGTCACCGACCTCGATCATCGCCTCGGTTGCTGCCTGACTTACAGCACCGATTTGTTCGATGAACCACGCATTGCCCGGATGGCCGGGCACTGGCGCAATCTGTTGGAAGCGCTGCTGGCCGATCCGCAGCAACGCCTCAGCGAGTTGCCGTTGCTAGAAGCCACGGAGCAAAAGAACCTGCTCGAAAGCCTCGGCATCGAGCCCGGCGAGCATCGCCTCGACCAGTGCATTCATCACCTGTTCAGCGAGCAAGCCCTGGCCCGAAAAGACGCGCCGGCCCTGACCTTCGTCGGGCAAACCCTGAGCTACGCCGAACTCGACAGCCGCGCCAATCGCCTGGCCTGGATGCTGCGCGAGCGCGGCGTCGGCCCGCAGGTTCGCGTTGGCCTGGCGCTGGAGCGTTCCCTGGAGATGGTCGTCGGCCTGCTGGCGATCCTCAAGGCCGGCGGCGCCTACGTGCCGCTGGACCCGGAATACCCCCTCGATCGCCTGCACTACATGATTGAAGACAGCGGCATCGGTCTGCTGCTCAGTGACCAGGCGATGTTCACCGCCCTCGGCGAATTGCCCTCGACCGTGGCCCGCTGGTGCCTGGAAGAGGACGCCGCCGAACTGGTCAACTACCCGGCCAGCGAGTTGCCGTTTATCAGCCTGCCGCAACATCAGGCGTACCTGATTTACACCTCCGGCTCCACCGGCAAACCGAAAGGCGTGGTGGTGTCCCACGGTGAAATCGCCATGCATTGCCAAGCGGTAATCGAGCGCTTTGGTATGCGCCCGGACGACTGCGAACTGCACTTCTACTCGATCAACTTCGATGCCGCCACCGAGCGTCTGCTGGTGCCGCTGTTGAGTGGTGCGCAGGTTGTGTTGCGTGCCCAGGGCCAGTGGGATGCCGAAGAAATCTGCGGCCTGATTCGTCAGCACCAGATCAACATCCTCGGCTTCACCCCGAGCTACGGCAGCCAGTTGGCGCAATGGCTGGCGACCCAGGGCGAAATTCTGCCGGTGCGCATGATCATCACCGGCGGCGAGGCCCTGACTGGCGAGCACCTGTCGCGGATTCGTGCGGCGTTCAAACCGAGCCTGTTCTTCAACGCTTACGGCCCGACCGAAACCGTGGTCATGCCATTGGCCAGTCTGGCGCCGGAGCAATTGGAAGAAGGTTTGGGCAGCGTGCCCATCGGCAGCGTGATCGGTGCGCGGGTGGCGTATATCCTCGACGCCGATCTGGCCTTGGTGCCCCAAGGTGCGACCGGTGAGTTGTATGTTGGCGGTGCTGGCCTGGCCCAGGGTTATCACGCACGAGCAGGCATGACCGCCGAGCGTTTTGTCGCGGACCCGTTTGCCGTCAATGGCGGGCGTATCTATCGCACCGGCGACCTGGTGCGTCAGCGTGCCGACGGCTTGGTGGAGTACCTTGGGCGTATCGACCATCAGGTGAAAATCCGGGGTTTCCGCATTGAACTGGGCGAGATCGAAACCCGTCTGCTGGAGCATGAATCCATCCGTGAAGCGGTGGTGCTGGCCCTCGATGCCCCCAGCGGCAAACAACTGGTTGGCTACCTCGTCACGGACATCGCCGAGCAGGACGAAGCACAACAAGCGGCCCTGCGCGAAGCGTTGAAATCGCACCTCAAATCCCAACTGCCGGACTAC
The DNA here is from genome assembly GCF_037049705.1 of Janthinobacterium sp. LPB2021202312-11-4. Taxonomy (NCBI): domain Bacteria; kingdom Pseudomonadati; phylum Pseudomonadota; class Betaproteobacteria; order Burkholderiales; family Oxalobacteraceae; genus Janthinobacterium; species Janthinobacterium sp. LPB2021202312-11-4. The sequence goes on from NZ_JBAGKV010000017.1 coordinate 113,472, forward strand.
ATGGTGCCGACGCACCTGATCCTGTTGGCGAGCATGCCGCTGACCGCCAACGGCAAACTCGACCGCCGCGCACTGCCGGCGCCAGACCCGGAGCTGAACCGCCAACACTACGTGGCGCCGAGCAATGAACTGGAGCTGACCCTGGCCGGCATCTGGTGCGAAGTACTGAACGTCGCGCAGGTCGGGCTCAACGATAACTTCTTTGAACTGGGCGGCGACTCAATCCTGTCCATTCAAGTGGTCAGCCGCGCACGGCAGCAGGGCATTCATTTCAGTCCCCGTGATCTGTTTCAGCACCAGACCGTGCAGACCCTCGCCGCCGTCGCAACCCGCACCGAGCAGGTCAGCGCCGAGCAAGGCTTGCTCACTGGCGAATCCGGTTTGACGCCGATCCAGCACTGGTTCTTCGACACCGACATCCCCGAGCGTCAGCACTGGAACCAGGCGTTGCTGCTGGAACCGAGCGTGGCCCTGGACCCCCATCGCCTGGAGCAAGCGCTGCTGGCGGTGATCGAGCAACACGACGCCTTGCGTCTGCGCTTCACCCAAGTTGACGGGCAATGGCACGCCGAACACCAGGCGATAAATGACATCCCGGTGTTGTGGCAGGTTCGCGTCGCCTCGATGGACAAGTGCACCGCGCTGTTCGCCGATGCCCAACGCAGCCTCGACCTCGAACAAGGGCCGTTGGTCCGCGCTTTGTTGGTTGATGGTCCTGAAGGCCAGCAACGGCTGTTTATCGCCATTCACCACTTGGTGGTGGACGGGGTTTCCTGGCGGGTGCTGCTGGACGATCTGCAAACGGTTTATCGCCAGCTCGACGCGCAACAGTCGGTGAACCTGCCGGCGAAAACCAGTGCCTTCAAGGACTGGGCGGGACGTTTGCAGGCCTATGCCGGCAGCGAATCCTTGCGTGAAGAATTGAGCTGGTGGCAGGCGCAATTGGCCGGGCCAAGTGCCGAGTTGCCGTGTGATCGTCCCCAGGGCGGCCAGCAGAATCGCCATGCCCAAACCGTCAGCGTGCGCCTGGATACCGAGCGCACCCGGCAATTGCTGCAACAAGCCCCGAGCGCCTATCGCACCCAGGTCAACGACCTGCTGCTAACTGCGTTGGCGCGGGTCATGTGCCGCTGGAGCGGTCACGAATCGGCGTTGATTCAACTCGAAGGCCATGGCCGCGAAAGCCTGTTCGACGAGATCGACCTGACCCGCACTGTCGGTTGGTTCACCAGCGCGTATCCACTGCGTTTGGCGCCAATGGAGGAGCAGGGCGCCTCGATCAAATCGATCAAGGAACAACTGCGCGCCGTACCGCACAAAGGCCTGGGTTACGGCGTATTGCGTTACCTCGCCGATGACCTGTGCCGCCAGACCATGGCCGCATTGCCGGTGGCGCCGATCACCTTTAACTACCTCGGCCAGTTCGACCAGAGCTTCGGCGCGGACGCGTTGTTCCGTCCCCTCGATGAACCGGTCGGCGCCGCCCATGATCCCCACGCGCCGCTACCCAATGAGTTGAGCGTCGACAGTCAGGTCTACGGCGGCGAACTGGTGCTGCGCTGGACCTTCAGCGCCGAGCGCCACGACCCGCAGACCATCAATGAGTTGGCGCAGTCGTATCTGGGCGAGCTGCAAAGCCTGATCGACCATTGCCTGCAAGACGACGCTGGAGGCCTGACGCCATCGGACTTCCCGCTGGCCCGGTTGACCCAGCCGCAACTCGATGCGCTGCCGATTCCGGCTGCGGTCATCGAAGACGTCTACCCGCTGACCCCGATGCAGGAAGGCATGTTGCTGCACACCTTGCTGGAACCGGGCACCGGCCTCTACTACATGCAGGACCGCTACCGCATCAACAGCGACCTCGACCCCGAGCGTTTCGCCCAGGCCTGGCAAGCGGTGATTGCCCGTCACGAAGCCCTGCGCGCCTCGTTCTGCTGGAACGTCGGCGAAGACATGCTGCAAGTGATCCACAAGCCGGGCAGCACGCCGATCGAGTACCTGGACTGGACTGCCGTCGCCGAAACCGAACACGAACCGACGCTGCAAACGCTGCTCAAAAGCGAGCGCGAGGCCGGTTTCGATCTGCTCAACCAAGCCCCGTTCCACCTGCGCCTGATCAAGGTCGGCGCGGCGCGTTACTGGTTCATGATGAGCAACCACCACATCCTGATCGACGCCTGGTGCCGTTCGCTGCTGATGAACGATTTCTTTGAAATCTACATGGCCCTCGGCGAAGGTCGGGACGCGCAATTGGCCGTGCCGCCGCGTTATCGCGACTACATCGGCTGGCTGCAACGCCAGAGCCTGGCCGAAGCGCGGCAGTGGTGGAAAACCAACCTGCAAGGTTTCGAACGGACCACGCCGATCCCGAGTGACCGGCCGTTCCTGCGCGAACACGCCGGTGACAGCGGCGGCATGATTGTTGGCGACCGCTACACAAGACTCGATGCCCGTGACGGCGCGCAATTGCGTGAACTGGCCCAAGCGCATCAACTGACCATCAACACCTTCGCCCAAGCAGCGTGGGCCCTGGTGTTGCGACGCCTGAGCGGTGATCGCGACGTGTTGTTCGGCGTCACGGTGGCTGGGCGCCCGGTGGACATGCCGCAGATGCAACGCACGGTTGGCCTGTTCATCAACAGCGTCGCGCTGCGGGTGAAAATGCCGGAAGACGACCAGCGTGTGAGCGTGCGTCAGTGGCTCAGCGGTTTGCTCGACAGCAACATGCAACTGCGCGAGTACGAATACTTGCCGCTGGTGACCATCCAGGAAAACAGCGAGTTGCCCAAAGGCCAACCACTGTTCGACAGCCTGTTCGTGTTCGAAAACGCCCCGGTGGAAGTCTCGGTGCTGGACCGTGCGCAAAGCCTCAACGCCACCTCGGATTCGGGCCGCACCCACACCAACTTCCCGCTGACGGCGGTCTGCTATCCGGGGGATGACCTCGGCTTGCACCTGTCTTACGACCAGCGTTATTTCGACGAATCCACGGTCGAGCGCATGCTCGGCGAGTTCAAGCGCTTGCTGCTGGCGCTGGTGCAAGGCTTCCATGGCGACATGGCCGATTTGCCGCTGCTGGGCGCTGAGGAGCAGGATTTCCTGATCCATGGCTGCAACCAGAGCGAACACGAATACCCGTTGCAGCAGAGCTACGTCGAGTTGTTCGAAGCTCAGGTCGCACAACATCCGCAGCGCATCGCCGCCAGTTGCCTCGACCGCTTGCACAGTTACGTCGAGCTGAACCAGCGCAGTAACCGTCTCGGTCATGCGTTGATCGCGGCGGGTGTCGGGCGGGATCAACCGGTGGCGTTGCTGGCTGAACGTAACCTCGATTTGCTCGGCATGATCATCGGCAGCTTCAAGGCTGGCGCCGGTTACTTGCCGCTGGACCCGGGCCTGCCAAGTCAGCGTCTGAGCCGGATCATCGACCTGAGTCGCACGCCGCTGCTGGTCTGCACCCAGGCCTGTCGTGAACAAGCCGTGGTATTGCTGGACGAATTTGCCTGTGCCAATCGACCGAAACTGCTGGTCTGGGAAGACGTGCAAGCGAGCGATGCGTCGGTGCAAAACCCCGGCATCTACAGCGCCCCGGACAACCTGGCCTACGTGATCTACACCTCGGGCTCCACCGGTTTGCCCAAAGGCGTGATGGTCGAACAGCGCGGCATGCTGAATAACCAGTTGAGCAAGGTGCCGTACCTGAACCTGAGCGCGGCGGATGTGATCGCGCAAACCGCGTCGCAAAGCTTCGATATTTCGGTCTGGCAGTTCCTCGCCGCGCCGCTGTTCGGGGCGCGAGTGGACATCGTGCCGAACACCATCGCCCACGATCCGCAAGGTTTGCTGGCCCACGTGCAGAGCCAGGGCATCACGGTGCTGGAAAGCGTGCCGTCGCTGATCCAGGGCATGCTCGCCCAGGAGCGCATGAGCCTCGACGGCCTGCGCTGGATGCTGCCGACCGGCGAAGCGATGCCGCCGGAACTGGCGCACCAGTGGCTGTTGCGCTACCCGGACATCGGGCTGGTCAACGCCTATGGCCCGGCGGAATGTTCCGATGACGTGGCGTTCTTCCGCGTCGACATGGCCTCGACGCGCGGCAGCTATTTGCCGATTGGTACGCCGACCGACAACAACCGGTTGTACCTGCTCGATGGCGCGCTGGAACTGGTGCCGTTGGGTGCGGTGGGCGAGTTGTGTGTGGCCGGCACCGGCGTCGGTCGCGGTTACGTCAGTGATCCGCTGCGCACCGCCCAGGTGTTTGTGCCGAACCCGTTTGGCGAGCCGGGGGACCGTTTGTATCGCACTGGCGACCTGGCCCGTCGGCGCAGTGACGGCGTGCTGGAATACGTTGGCCGGATCGACCATCAGGTGAAGATTCGCGGTTACCGCATCGAACTGGGGGAAATCGAGGCGCGTCTGCACGAACAACCGGAAGTCCGCGACGGGGCGGTCGGCGTGCAGGAAGGTGTCAACGGCAAGCATTTGGTCGGCTATCTGGTGGCGGCGGATTCCGCGCTCAACCCAAGCGAACGCCTGGAGCGGATCAAGCAACGTCTGCGTGCCGAACTGCCGGAATACATGGTGCCGCTGCACTGGTTGTGGCTCGACAAACTGCCGCTCAATGCCAACGGCAAGCTGGATCGCAAGGCCCTGCCGGTGCTGGAGATCGGCCAGTTGCAGAGCCAGGATTATCTGGCGCCGCGCAATGACCTGGAGCAGACCCTGGCGGATATCTGGGCTGAAGTGCTGAAAGTCGAGCAGGTCGGTATTCGCGACAATTTCTTCGAACTGGGCGGCCATTCGCTGCTGGCGACGCAGATTGCTTCGCGGGTGCAGAAATCCCTGCAACGGGATGTGCCGCTACGGGCGATGTTCGAGTGCAGCACGGTGGAGGAATTGGCCGAGTACATCGACGGGTTGGCGGCGAGTGACATGACGGAGGAGAAGGTGGATCGGTTGAATGACCTGATGGCGGAGTTGGAGGGGCTTTGATTCTCTAGCGTTTGTAAGGGCCTCTTCGCGGGCAAGCCTCGCTCCCACGGATTGATGTCGGTCGCGATATTTGTGAACGACCCAAACCTGTAGGAGCAAGGCTTGCCCGCGATGGCGTCCAAGCTGTCGCCACAATTTGCGCGTTGACTGCCGAGCTGTACCGGTTCAGCCTGCCAAGGCTTTTTCGGTAGACCCTTTTCAACGGAGACAGTCGATGCCCTTCGCCACAATAGACGGACAACCCCTGCACTACATTGACCAAGGCACCGGCCCGGCGGTGCTGCTGGCCGGCAGCTACCTGTGGGACCAGGCCATGTGGGCGCCGCAAATCGCGGTGCTGTCGCAGCACTACCGGGTGATCGCCCTGGACCTCTGGGGCCACGGTCAATCCGGTCAATTGCCCGAAGGAACGACTTCGCTGGATGACATTGCGCGTCAAGCGTTGGCGTTGCTCGATCATCTGGACATTGATCGCGTCACCCTGGTCGGGCTGTCGGTCGGTGGCATGTGGGGCGTGCGTCTGGCGCTGTCGTCACCACAACGGCTCAATGGACTGGTGCTGATGGACACCTACGTCGGCGTCGAGCCCGAGCCCACCCGCCAATATTACTTCTCGCTGTTCAAACAGATCGAAGACACCGGCGTGATCTCGCCGCAGCTACTGGACATCGTGGTGCCGATCTTTTTCCGTCCGGGCATCGATCCACAGTCGGCGTTGTACCAGGATTTTCGCGCGTCATTGGCGGCGTTGCCTGCTGAACGGCTGCGCGAAAGTATTGTGCCGATGGGGCGGATTACGTTTGGGCGGGATGATGTGTTGCCGCGTTTGTCGGAGTTGAATGCCGCAACCACGCTGGTGATGTGCGGCGATCAGGACAAACCGCGTCCGCCAACCGAGGCCCGGGAAATGGCCGAGTTGATTGGGTGTCCGTGTGTGTTGGTGCCGGAGGCGGGGCATATCTCCAATCTGGAGAATGCTGAGTTTGTGACGCAGGCACTGCTGAAGTTTTTGGCTAAGTAAGAAAAAGATCGCAGCCTTCGGCAGCTCCTACAGAGGGATGCGTACCCCTGTAGGAGCTGCCGAAGGCTGCGATCTTTTGATCTTGCTTACTTAGGCCCAAGAATCTTCAACAACTTGTCCGGCGACGGCGCGCCTTGTTGTTGCTGCAGCTCGCCCTTGTCGTCCATATAGAAAATCGCCGGGGTGGCCTGCAACTCCAGGTCTTCCATCAACTGCATGTTCGCCGCGAGTTTCGCCTGAATCGCCGGTGGCACGTCTTTCAGGGCCTTGAGCGAACTGGCCTTGCCGGATTTTTCGTGTTCTTCCAGGGCTTTGCTCGGGTCCTTGGCGGCCAGCAGCGCGGCGGATTTGCCGGGGCTGTCTTCGCGGATGATGCCGACCATGATGTGGCGCAACTGCACCTTGCCCGAGTTGACCCACGGCCGCGCCTGCTCCCAGAACATGTTGCAGTAAGGGCAGTTCGGGTCGCTGAACAGGTACACCACGCGCGGGGCACCTTTGTTGCCGTCGCCGATCCAGTTGCTCGCTTGCATCTTGCCCCAGACTTCCTTGGACATCGGCGCGTAGACCAGTTTCTGCAACGGCGCGCTGCTCAGGTCATTGCCATCGGCGTCGTACAGGTTGCCGAGCAGGACGTGCTTGCCGTCCGGCGTCAGGTACAGCGCCATGCCGCGGTTCTGGTATTGCGCCGCGTAACCGCGCAAACCGTCCGGGGCGTCGAACTGCCCGACGATTTTCGCGCCTTTGGCTTCGATCTTCTTGATCGCCTCCGGCAGTTCTTCGGCAGCCTGTGCCAATGGCAGGTGCAGCAGGGCGGCGCCCAGGGTCAGCGTCAGCAGGTGGCGGAGGCGGGGCATGGCAGTTTCCTTGAAGAGGTGGCCGGTGTGGCAGGGTGGGGGCTGTCGAAATTTTCCAGGGCCCGGGCCAGGCTGGCTTGCGACAACTCGCCCAGATGGCTGCCCAGCAAGCGGCCGTCGCCGCTATAGAACAGCGTAGTCGGCAACGCCATCGAACCGACCGCTTGGCCCAATCGGCCACTGCCATCGAACAACACGTTGGACAGGCTCAGGCCCTGGGTTTCCAGGAACGTGGCGACGCTTTGCATGCTTTCGGCCTGGTTGACGAACAGAAAGGTCAGGTCCGGGCGTTGTTGCTGGGCGTTTTCCAGCACCGGCATTTCCCGGCGACACGGCGGGCACCAAGTGGCCCACAGATTGATCACCAGCGGGCCGCCCTGATAATCGGTCAGTTGCACGGTTTCGCCAGCGGCATTGCGCAAGGTGATGTCCGGCAGGCGCGTGCCTTGTTCGTAAAGGCTCAAGGAAAAGGTCGCGAGCAACCAGAAGGCCAAACCGCTGACGACCCCGAACCCCATGGGCCGACGCAACCCCGGTCGACGCCAGCCTCGGTAGAGCGCGGCCAGCACCAGCACGATCACCCCGGGCCAGGCGAGAAAACCGCCATCGCGCAGGTCGATGATCTGCCACGGATCGTTGCGATATTGCGCCCAGTAAGCGATCACGAAGCTGATCCGCGCCGCCAGCATCCCCAGCAGGAACAGGCTGAACAGCACCGACTCGGGGTTCTCGCCGCCGCGCTTGGCCACCCGCCAGCCGACGAAGGTTGCCAGCGCCAGGGCACTGATCAGCAGCAAGTGATTAAGCGCGATGGCAAAGGTGCCGAGGGTAAAGGTCAGCATTAAAGGGCATCTCGGGTGATGGTCCAGCGTTGCAGGAAAGTCTCGGCATCGACCTCACCGGTGATGCGTTGGCTGCGGCGCTCGACGCCATCGGCACCGATCCACAGCAAACTCGGCGGCCCCGGCACTTTGTAGCGGCCGAGCAGCTCGCGACTGGCGGCATTGTCGGCGGTGACGTCCAGCCGTAGCAAGCGCACATCGCTCAGGGCTTCAAGCACCTGAGGTTTGGCGAAGACCTGTTTTTCCATGACTTTGCACGACACGCACCAGTCGGCGTAGTAATCGAGCAAGACCCACTGACCCCGGGCCTGCGCCGCATCGAGTTCCCGTTGCAGGGCGGCGGGGTCCTTGATCGTGGTGAACGCGTCATGGCCGACCGGGCTGGCGGCACTGTTCGAGCGGGCAGCGCTGTACACCTGCAATGGCTTGAACAGGTCATCACTGCCGCCCGCCGCACCGATTATCAACAGGCTGCCCCACACGCCCAGCAACAGCGAACTGGCGCCGAACACATGGGCGACACGACCAAAACCTTCCGACTGTTTCCAGGCGCTGTAGGCCGCGATCAGCAACAGGGCGCCGCACAGGCCGATCCACAGTGATTCATCCAGTACCGGACGCAGCATCAGCAGCGCCGTGGCGAGAAACAGGAAACCGAATACGCCTTTAAGCAAATTCATCCAGGCACCAGGCTTGGGCAGGAAGCGGTTGCCGACGGTCACCAGCAACAACAGCGGTATGCCCATGCCGATGCCCATAGCGAACAGAATCAACCCGCCGTGCAACGCATTGCCGCTCTGGGCGATGTACAGCAGGGCGCCGGCCAGTGGCGCGGTCATGCACGGGCCGACCAACAGACCGGACAAAGCCCCGAGCACCCCGGCCCCAATCAGGCTGCCGCCGCGCTGATTGCGCGAGACGTTTTCCAGTCGATCCCTTACCGCCACGGGCAATTGCAATTCAAAGAAGCCGAACATCGGCAGCGCCAGCAGCACAAACACGGCGGCAAAACTGCCCAGCAGCCATGGATTTTGCAGCAGCGCCTGAAGGTTCGCGCCCAGCATCGACGCCAGAACCCCCATCGCCGCATACACCAGCGCCATGCAGATCACATAGCTGCTGGCCAGGGCAAAACCGCGTTTGGGCGAGGCACCACTGCCAACGATCAAACCGGCGAGGATCGGCAGCATCGGTAACGTGCAAGGGGTGAACGCCAGCAGCAGACCCAGGCCAAAGAACACCAGCAAACTCCAGCCCAGTGCCCGTTGTTGCAGGTTGCTGGCCAGGGCTTGATCGGGTGCTTCGTTGGCAATCGGTGCCGCCGCAGCGCCACCCAGATCGACCACTTGAGTTTGCGGCGGATAACACAACCCTGCATCGGCGCAGCCCTGGAAACCCACCTTGACCTGACCCGTGGCCCCGGCCGGAATCTTCAGTTCAAGGCCCTGGCGATAGACTTGCTGCGCGCCGAAAAACTCGTCGCTATGGGCTTCGCCTTCAGGCAGTACCGGTTGTTGTTCCACCGGCAAACCGTCGAACTTCAGGCGTTTTTGGTACAGGTAATAGCCATCGGCGATCTGCCAATACAACTGGGTTTCGCCGGACTCAAGGCGTTCGGAGGTGAAGATGAAGGCTTTGCCGACAGGCAGGAAATCAGGCTTGGTGTCAAACGGGTTGTTGCCGGCCTGGGCCAGGCTGGCAAACAACCCAAAAAACAGGAAAAGAAAATAACGCATCGACAACGCCTTGAGGTTTACACACGTTGCCCAACATGATGGGCAGCGATTAACCCCGTGTTAACAGGGCGCTGGCGAATGCCGCGGCTATCAGTTGATGTCGTTATAGCTGAGCCGGTATTGGGACATCGGGCCGTGGCTCGCCTTCCATTGCTGGGCGAAGGCCTTGGCGGCGGCAATCTGCACGTCGGTCATTTCAGTGCCCAGATCGACCAGATACGAGCGGGCCATGCTGTGCCGAGACAGCTCGCGGGTGCTTTCGATCACCAGCCAGATCAAGCCGTAGCCTTTGACCAGGTCTTTCTCGAAGCCGTACTCGAGATCGACGCCCTCATCGTTCTCGTAAAACCCGGTGAGGGCCAGGCCGTAATCCAGCACGCCGTTCACGTCATTGAGTTGCGCACGTTTTTCCACCCACTGGCGCCTGGCATGCAGGTCCTGGGCGACCGGGCGGCGATTGCCGTACCAGAAGATCGCTTTGGAAAAACCGGCGTCCGCGGCTTTTTTCAACAAGCCATCGATGGTGGTACGGCGCACGATGGCATCGGTGATCAGCGTTTCGTCCTTGTAATACTTGTCCGCCAGGATGTACTGGGCTTCGGCCAGACCGGCCTCGGCGGATTTTTTCAGCCAGGCGATGTCCTGGGTCAGTTCGTACATGGTCAGCATGCCTTGGGCTTCGTTCCGCTCGACGCTGGCCTGGGCCAAGGCCTTGGCGTTTTTCAGGGACGCTTCATCGCCCAGACGCATCATCGCGTAGACATGCCCCTTGGCGGCAGCGCGGCGGTACCAGTCTTTGGCTTCATCGCTCAGCGTGTTGTCCTGACGTCTGAGGATTTCCGCCAGCGCATATTGGGCCTCGGGGTTACCGGCGCAGGCGCCAATCGTCAGATAGGGCGGTGCTTGAACAAACTCGCCGAGGTTGTAGAGCTCCAGTCCATTGGTGGTACTTTCCTTTTGTTGTTTGTCCAGTTGGGTGACCAGCCCCAGCAACGCGTCGCGCAGACTGAAAAGGGTCGTTAATGCACTGACTTGGGAATACATTTTGTGTACCTGTGTTAGTCGGAAAATGAAGGTGCTGCCCGACACAGGCTAGGGATAAGGGCACAGCGGAGTGCGGTAGATATGTATGGCATCCGTTATTCTGCGCATTCGCGTTGCGCGCCACGTGAGGCGTCATAATCCCGGGTTAATCGGCATGCCCCTTAATCATCAATTTTGCGAAGGTCCCACCATGCACGTACTGGTTTGCGAAGACGATGAGCTGATTGCCAGCGGCATCGTCGCCGGCCTCACCGCCCAAGGCCTGACCGTGGAACACGTCGCCACCGCTTCGTCGGCCCGGGCGATGCTCAAGGTCGCCGAGTTCGACGTCATGGTGCTCGACCTTGGCCTGCCCGATGAAGACGGCCTCAAGTTGTTGCAGCAATTGCGTCACAGCGGCCTGGAAATCCCGGTGCTGATCCTCACCGCCCGGGATTCGGTCACCGACCGGGTCGACGGCCTGCAAGCCGGGGCTGACGATTACCTGCTCAAGCCGTTCGACCTGCGCGAACTCGCCGCCCGCCTGCACACCTTGCTGCGACGAGTGGCCGGGCGCAGCGTCAACCTGATCGAGCACGGCGCGCTGACCTATGATCCGAGCAGCCGCGAAACCATGCTCGCCGGGCAACCGGTGGACCTGTCCCGTCGCGAACAGTCGCTGTTGCAAGCCTTATTGCATAACCGTGGCCGGGTGCTGTCCACCGAGCAGTTGAAGGACAGCGTCTACGGCTTCAACGATGAGCTGGAAAGCAACGCCCTCAACGTTCATATCCATCACCTGCGGCGCAAACTCGGCAATGGCATTGTCGAGACCGTGCGTGGCCTGGGCTATCGCCTGGGGCCGGCTGATGGCGGAGATCAATCGAAGTGATGAGCCTGCGTTTGCGCCTGAGCCTGACCCTCGGCGCCGCGTTTGCGCTGATCTGGGCCCTGGCAGCGGCCTGGATGCTCAGCGACTTGCGCAACCAGATGATGTTTTCCCTCGACCAGCGGCTGGTGGCGTCGGCGCGGATGGTCGCCGGCCTGATGGAGCAACTGCCGGCGCTGCCGACCAAGGGCGAGGGTACGCATTTCAGCGCCGAGCAATTGAATGTGCCCGGCGGCATGGCCTGTCAGGTCAGTTCATTACGTGGCGAAATCCTCGCCCGCAGCCACACCGACCCGCAACAAACCCTCGAAGCCGAGAAAATGGGCTTCCACGATCAGATGATCGATGGCGCACCGTGGCGCAGTTTCACCCTGGCGCGCGGTGATCTGCGGATCACCACGGCGGATCGGCAGATCGAACGCGAAGCCTTGAACATGTCGATTCTGTTGGCCGCGTCGGTGCCGGTGGGCGTGGCCCTGCTGGGGTGTTTGTGTCTGCTCTGGCTGGGCATCGGCCAGGGGCTGGCGCCACTCAATCGGATGCGCGATGCCTTGATGCGGCGCAGCGCCGATTCCCTCGAACCGTTGCAGATCCAGCCGTTGCCGAGCGAGTTGCAACCGCTGCTGGATACTCAGAATCAGTTGTTCTTGCGCATTGGCAAGACCATCGAACGCGAACGACGCCTGACCGGGGATGCGGCCCACGAACTGCGCAGCCCGCTGACCGCGATCAAGACCCACCTGCAAGTGGCGCGCATGACCGACGGCGCGGCTCGCGACCAATCCCTGGCCCGGGCCGAAGAGGGCGCGGATCGCCTGCATCGCACCCTTGAACAATTGCTGCTGCTGGCGCGGGTCGAGGGCAGCCTGTCGTTCGATGATGGCGTGCAGTGCAGCGCCGAGCAGGTGGCGAAACTGGCGATTCAGGACGCCGCCAGCGGTGATCGCCAGCGCATCAAGTTTCAGGCGCCGACGAAGATTTCCGCCGCCCCGGTGCAAATGCCTGCCGTGCTGTCGATTGCCGCACTGCGCAACCTGCTGGACAACGCCCTGCGTCATACCCCCAGCGACGGCGCGGTGGAGTTGAGCCTGGAAACCACCGGCAACCGCGTGCGCTTCGTGGTCCGCGACCATGGGCCGGGGATTGCCGAAGATGACCTGCAACACCTGACCCAACGCTTCTGGCGCAACGGCCAGAGCACCGGTTGCGGTTTGGGCCTGGCGATCGTCCAGGCGATTGTTCAGCGCTGTGCGTGCACGTTGCACTTCGACAGCCGCCCGGACGGCTTGCGGGTTGAGCTGACAATGCCATTACAGCCGGCCTGAACCCCGCAGGAGCCGCCGAAGGCTGCGATCTTTTGACTTTGATTTTTAAAAACAAGATCAAAAGATCGCAGCCTTCGGCAGCTCCTACCGGGAGGGTCGTTGTTGCACATCAAATGTAACGCCTCTCCATTGGCCACTCGCCGTTTGCAGCGCTATCTTTCCGGCAGCTTGGACTCAATGGATTGAGGTAACAGCGCCATGGATGCACCCCTGCACATCTGCAAGGCCACACCTGCCGACGCCGGCATTATCAGCCGGATCATCGAACGTTCGATCCGGGTCGGTTGCGCACTCGACCACCGTAACGACGCGAAAGTCGTCGCCGCCTGGACCCGCAACAAAACCGTCGAACATATCCACACCTGGCTGGCCGACCAACGGTTGTACCTGACCATCGCGGTGCTTCAGGACAAACCGATTGGGGTGGCCATGGCCTCGATCAGCGGCCGGGTAGCGTTCTGCTACGTGCAACCGGAATGGTTTCGTCGTGGCGCCGGACACACCTTGATTCACGACCTCGAAGCCTGGTTGCTCGCTCAAGGTGTGCACCAGGCACGGCTCAACAGCACCCGCACCAGTGAAGCCTTTTATCGACATCTGGGTTATCACGCCTGCGCCGAAACCTTCAGCGTAGCGGGGCTGTACGCCATTCCCATGCACAAGGTGCTGACGCCACTCCCATAGAAAGCTGATCGCAGGTCTAAATCCCCGAGCCCCTGATGCGTTTCCAGAACAGGAAAACCTGCAAGTGCGCCCCGTGACCGGAACGCGCACCTGCCCGGTGTGCAGTTTTGGTCACTATCCACAGCGTATTGAGGGGTCGAGAGATGTCAGTCGCTACCAGCCTTATCGAAGATCAGCCGGCCCGGGTCGCTCCGACGCCTGCCGAGACGCTTTACCAGTTCAACGAATCGCCGTTGCTGGCCCGTCAGAGCCAGCAGGAGTCGAATGCCCGCAGTTACCCGCGACGCATTCCCCTGGCGCTCAAGCGCGCCAAGGGCATTTATGTCGAAGACGTCGAGGGTCGCCGTTTCATCGATTGCCTGGCCGGCGCCGGGACGCTGGCGCTGGGGCACAACCACCCGGTGGTGATCGAAGCGATCCAGCAGGTGCTGACCGATGAGCTGCCGTTGCACACCCTCGACCTGACCACCCCGGTCAAGGATCAGTTTGTCCAGGACCTGTTCAGCCTGTTGCCGCCAGCCTTGGCGGCGGAAGCGAAAATCCAGTTTTGTGGCCCTACCGGCACCGACGCCGTGGAAGCCGCGCTGAAACTGGTGCGCACCGCCACCGGACGCAGCACCGTGTTGTCGTTCCAGGGCGGTTACCACGGCATGAGCCAGGGCGCGTTGAGCCTGATGGGCAGCCTGGGGCCGAAAAAGCCGTTGGGCGCGTTGCTCAGCAGTGGCGTGCAATTCATGCCGTACCCCTACGATTACCGCTGCCCGTTCGGGCTCGGTGGCGCCCAAGGGGTGCAGGTCAACCTCAACTATCTGGAAAACCTGCTCAACGACCCCGAGGCCGGCGTGCAATTGCCCGCTGCAGTGATTGTTGAAGTGGTGCAGGGCGAGGGCGGGGTGATCCCGGCGGATCTCGACTGGTTGCGCGGCTTGCGGCGCATCACCGAACAGGCGGGCGTGGCGTTGATCGTCGATGAAATCCAGAGCGGTTTTGCCCGTACCGGCAAGATGTTTGCCTTTGAACACGCCGGGATAGTTCCCGATGTGGTGGTGTTGTCCAAGGCCATTGGTGGCAGCCTGCCGCTGGCGGTGGTGGTTTATCGTGACTGGCTCGACACCTGGCTGCCGGGGGCTCATGCCGGCACGTTCCGTGGCAATCAGATGGCGATGGCGGCCGGTTCGGCGGTGATGCGTTATCTGGTCGACAACAACGTTTGCGCGCATGCCGCTGCGATGGGCGAACGCTTGGGCGAACACCTGCGCATCCTGCAACGGGACTTCCCGCAACTGGGTGACATTCGTGGTCGCGGCTTGATGCTCGGCGTCGAACTGGTCGATCCGAACGGGACGCCAGACGTGCAAGGTCATCCGCCGGCGTTCGGTCGCCTGGCGCCGCTGGTGCAGCGTGAATGCCTCAAGCGCGGTTTGATTCTTGAACTGGGCGGTCGGCATGGCGCGGTGGTGCGCTTCCTGCCGCCGCTGGTGATCACTGGCGCAGAAATCGACCAGGTCGCGGAAATTTTCGGCCGGGCGTTGGCGGCGGCGACCGCCGGCCTCTAAATTTTTCCGAGCCCCGAACGTTCTTTCTACATACCGGCTGCACGCGCAGTGCAGCCCACCCTTACAGCGATGGAGACACACCATGACGTCAGTATTCGACCGCGAGGACATCCTCTTTCAGGTCGTGGTCAACCACGAAGAGCAGTACTCGATCTGGCCCGACTACAAAGCCGTGCCACAAGGCTGGCGTACCGTGGGCAAGAGTGGCCTGAAGAAGGAATGCCTGGCCTATATCGAAGAAACCTGGACCGACATGCGTCCGCTGAGCTTGCGCCAGAAGATGGAAGAGCAGGCGGCTGTGGCTCACTAACGTTACCGCGTAACAAAAAGCCCGTTGAACCGCTAAGGTCAACGGGCTTTTTGTTGGCATTGAACATCAAAAGATCGCAGCCTTCGGCAGCTCCTACATTGACCGTGGCCCCCCGTGATTCCCCAAGCGAACCCAACACCCGTAGGAGCTGCCGCAGGCTGCGATCTTTTGATCCCAGGCCGAAGGCCCCCCGTGATTCCCCAGGCGAACCCAACACCCGTAGGAGCTGCCGAAGGCTGCGATCTTTTGATCTCAGGCCGAAGGCCCGTCGCTCAACCCCTTGATCAGCAAATCCACATTCCCCTCCAGTTCGGCCACCGGGTCCGGCGCATCGGTACTCAACACCACCAACCGACTCCCGGCCTCGCTGATCACCGCTTTCAGCGCCTCCGAAGGCTGGCGATGATGCAACACCACCGCCACATCATGCTCCTTCAACGTCGCGCCCAATTGCTTGAGCGCTTCCGGTGTCCACTCGGCATCCGGCCGCGCATCGAGGCCGACCAGTTCCAGATTAAGCCCGCCGATCAGGTAGCCAAAGTGATCGCTCAGGCTCATCACCGTGAGGTTATCGGCGCTGGCCAAGCGTGCTTCGCTGTCGGCACTGAGCTTGAGCAAACGCTGTTTGAGGGCGGCCAGATTGGCTTCGATTTTCGGTTTGGCGGTGGGCGCCAGGCGCACCAGATCCGCCGCCATCACGTCCGCCATCCGCCCCATGTTGTTGCTCGCCAGCCACGGCTGACTGTTCAAACCGTCGACTTTATTGCCCGGCTGCACGGCAATGCCTGGCAGGGCGCCGTCCACCGGGCGGGCGGCGTCGACTTCGACAATGCGGATGTTGCTGCGACGGGCGATGGGGTAGAGCGGGTCGTCCGCCCACAGCGAACGCAGGCCGATCACCGCATCGGCGTCTGTCGCCAGTTTGGCCAGCGCCGGCGCGCCACGCCCGGTGAAGTAGGCGGTCTGCCGGCTGCCAGGCAAATTGTCCGGCGCTGCCCGTTCGAGGCTGACATCGGTGCCTTTGAGCAAGACTTCGCCCAGGCCATAGGTAATCGGCAAGGAGGCCAGTACGCGCAATGGCTTGGCGCTGTCCGCCGCAAAAGAGCTTTGGGCCAAGCCGCACAGGGCGATGGCCAGGGTCAGTTGTCGTAGAGAAAAAGACATTATCCGAGGTTCCCTTTCAGGCTGGGGACGACGCCGCGCGCAATGGCGGACAGGGCGAAAGCGATGCCGGCAACCAGAATGATCGCGGCGCCGGACGGGATCGGCAGGTCGAAGACAATCGGCGCGAGAATCCCGCACAAGGTGCTGATCGTCGCAATGGCCACCGAGCACCAGAAAAACCCCTTCAGCGACTGACTGAGCAACCGCGCCGCCGCCGCCGGAATCACCAGCAACGCACCGACCAGAATCGCGCCGATGACTTTCACCGCCGCCACGGTGATCAGCGTCACCAGAATCACGAACAGGTAATCCAGGGTCTTCACCGCCACCCCGCGCACCGCCGCCAGTTGCGGGTTGAAACTGGCGAGCATGATGCGGTTGTACAGCGGCAGGGCCAGGGCCATGACCAGCGAACCGACGATGGCCAGCACCAGCAGGTCATTACCGTTGACCGTCAGCACCGAACCGAACAGCACGTTTTCCAGAATGTGCACGTTGATCTTGCCCGCCAGAATCAGCAGCAGGCTGGCGCCCAGTGCCAACGACACGGAGAGGAACACCCCGATCAATGTGTCCGGCGCGAGCCCCGTGCGGTTGCGCAGGTAATTAAGCAAGATGCCAAACAGCAAGCAGTAACCGAACAGGCTGCCATATGGGCCGGTGTACGGTTCGCCGAGCAGGATGCCGATAGCCACGCCGGTCAGCGCCGCGTGGCCTACCGCTTCGGAGAAAAACGCGAAGCGCTTGACCACCACCAGCGTGCCCAACCCGCCCAGTACCGGGCCGATCAACAACCCGGCGAGCAGTGCGTTCACCACAAAACCATAGGCCAGCGCTTCCGGCAGGTAACCCGCAGAGGCCCAGCCCTGGACCATCAAGCGAAAGGCTTCATAACTCATCAGACAGCGCTCCGTGGATGGGTCGAAAACAGGGTGAGCAAGCGTTCCGGCGTCAGTGCCTGTTTCGGCGTGGCGTCGAACAGCACCCGGCGATTGAGCCCGGTGACCCGGTCGGCCAGACGCCCGACGGCTTCCAGGTCGTGCTCGATCCACAGCACCGTGATGCCGCTTTGGCGCCAGTCGCCGAGCAACCGTTCGAACACCTGGATGCCCGCTTCATCGAGGGCCGACATCGGCTCATCGAGCACCAGCAACTGCGGCGCCGGGATCAAGCCCTGGGCCAGCAACACCCGTTGGCGTTCACCACCGGACAAGGCGCCCATGCGCCGCTTGCGTTTGTCCTGCATGCCGACCCGCTCCAGGGCCTCGCCAATCGCGGCGGCGTAGTGTTTGCTCACACCGAGAAACGCCGGGCGCCGCTGGCACATGGCGGCCATGAAATCATCAACGGTCATCGGCAAGCCGCGGTCGAATTCCAGGGCTTGTGGGACGTAGCCGATGGTGCCGGGCTCGCCGGGCCATTGCAGGCTCAGGCGTCCCTGATGGGGCATCTGCCCGAGCAAGGTCTTGATCAGCGAACTCTTGCCGCCACCGTTCGGGCCGACCAGGGCATGCACGGTGCCGGGCTGGACCTGGAAGGTCACGTTGTCGAGGATCGTCGTACGACCCAACGTCAGGCTGACCTCCGCAAAATCCAAAGTCGGCCCCAGTACCGGTGGGAGCGAGCTTGCTCGCGATGGCGGAGTGTCATTTGGCGATGATGTTGGCTGACCCACTGCCATCGCGAGCAAGCTCGCTCCCACAGGGGATTCGGGGTTGTTCGGGGTGAGGGTTTCTTTCGCCGTCATGAGCCCGACTCCTGAATCGCCCGCACCACGGTGTTGAGGTTGCCGGTCATTTCCTTTTCGTACTTGTCGGCGGTGTATTCGCCGTAAGAAATGTGCGACAGCGGGTACAGCTTCACCCCGGATTCACGCTGGATGGTGTCGACATAGGTGGACGGGAAATCCATCTCGGAGAAGATCACCTTCACGTCCAGTTCACGCAGTTGGTCGATGGTTTTTTTCAACTGGCTCGGGCTCGGCTCGATGCCGTGGGCCGGTTCGACGACGGCGGTGACTTCCAGGCCAAACTCGCGCAGCAGGTAATCGTAGGCCGCGTGGACCGTGGCTACCCGCAGCTCGGCGTTGGGCGCCTGGGTCAGTTTGGCCAGGGCGTCGGCGCGCATCTGCCGCAGGCGTTTGCCGTAGGCGCGGGCGTTCTGGGTGTAGGTCTTGGCGTTGTCCGGGTCGAGCTTGCCCAACTCCCGGGCGATGTTGTTGACCTGGGCAATCGAAGCGCTGATCGACAGGAAGGTGTGCGGGTTGACCACTTTGCCGGCACCGCGCGCGGCGACGCCGGTGGCGGCCAGCAGCGGCACGTTTTCGTTGGCTTCGATTACCGGGATGTTCGGGGTTTCGCTGGCAGCGATCATGCGGTCGGCGAAATCGTCATGGCCCACGCCATTGAGCACGATCACGTCCAGCCCGCTGATGCGCTTGATGTCTTCGGCGCGCGGCTCGTAGGCGTGGGGGTTGAAACCGGCCGGGATCAGCGGTACCACGTCAGCCTTGTCGCCGACGATGTTGGCCACGTAGCTGTAATAAGGATGCAGGGTGATGCCGATGCGCAGGCGCTTGGCCTGATCGGCACTGGCCAGGGGCGTCAGCAATAGGGCAAACAACCCGACCAACAACAGGCGCAGGAAAGAACGTTGAGATGAAATAGGCATGGGAAAACGGTCTTCTCTCGGGTGAAGGCGAGGGTTCAGTGCCGGTGCTGGCGGGTCACGCCGGCATCGAATTGCGCGACGATCTGCTGCCAGCCAGCGCTTTCGAGCGCGGCGTCCGTCAGGTCGGTCGGGGCGCTGAGGGTTTTGCCACGGTTGAGCCAGACGTCCGGCGCATCGTCATTGGCGGTCAGGCGCATCAGAAACGAACCGGCCACCGTGGGCGCCTGGCTCTGGCCGAAATACGCCTTGGCCGCCAGCAACTGCCAGGCATGGCCGCCACGGCTGACCGAACTGGCGTCCTGGGCAAACGGCGCAAAGCCTTCGTCGGCCAGGGCTTGAGGCGTGGGTAGCGCGGTTTGCTCCTGACGCAGCAAGTGAATCTCGTCCAGGGTCACCCGCAGATCGGCGTAGATACCTTGCTCAGAGGCACTCAGGTCGCGGCGCGCATCCAGTTGATGGCTGCCGACGCTGCTCACTTCCTGGGATTCATGACGCCAGGCAACCACCGAACCGGCGACCGCCAGGATCATCAGGCACAACAGCAACACATAGAGGGTTTCATGGCCGGCACCGGCCGGGCGCACGATTTGCGTAGTGGGCGTACTCATGTTCAGGGCGCCTCGATGTCGGCTTGGTCGATCTCGACCACATGGCCGGGACCGGCGTCGAACAGCACGTAGAACTCCGCGCCGGGTTTCTTGAAGGTCAGGGTCGAATCGCTGCCGAGTTTGCCCGGTACCAGGATCGTTTCGTCGTAGCCGATCACGTCCAGGGTCACCCCCGGCGCGCCGCTGCCGTCGGAGAAGCCGCCGGTGCATTTGATCTGCTCGGCATCGATCGCCTTGCACTCGCACATCGGGTTGTGGGCCAGGGCGCTGGCGCTGAAACCGGCGCCGAGCACCAGCAGTGCGGCGCGCAGCGGGCGTAGAACGTTAATCATGGTTTGCCTCCGTGTTTGTTCAGCCAGGCGATGGTGGCCGGGGATGCCTGGCTCAGGGGGATCGAGGCCTGGTGCATGCTGCCGTCCCAGCCTTCCATGGTGATCCACAGCTCGGCGTCGGTTTTGGTCTTTTCCGGCACCGGCACCGAAGCGCCCATGCGGTACGGCGTGCCGAAGAAAATCACCCCGGCGGCGCGCAGGCTGCGGGGTTTGCCGATGCGCAGGTAAGTGGCCTTGACCGGTTCGATGCAGGCGTCGCACAAGGCGGCATTGAAGCTTTTGAGATAACCGGCCGGGCCATCGGCGCGGGGGCCTTCATCGCGCAACTCGGCCAGGCGCAGGCTCCACGGGCCGACCTGGATCTCGCCGATTTCCCGCTCGCCCAGACCGGTGTCACCGCGAAACAGCGCGGCTTCACTGAAGTACTTGGGCATGAAACCCAAAGGGATCAGTAGCAACAGAATGTTCAGATGGAATCGCCATTTGTGCCAAAGCACGCTCAGGCGCGAGGGTTGCGGGGCAGTGATGGATTTGCTCACAGGCTGGCCTCCGACGTTTCACGACTCGGTTGCGCCGAGGCGCTGTGTTCTTTCTTTTTACTGCGCTTGAGCGCGTTGGCGGTGGCCAGGGCGGTGCGCTTGGTCCAGATCAGCAGGCCACTGAGGACCATCATGCTCAGCACCAGGCCGAAGAAGAACCAGATCAGCTTGATCCACAGCCCGCCGAAATCCCCTGTGTGCAGCGGGCGCATGGACTCGGTTACAAACTCCAGCGCGCTTCGGTCCGAGATCAGCCGCGTGGCGGCGACTTCGCCGTTGTACGGGTTGATGGTCGCGGTCTGGAACATCAGCGGGTACCAACCGCGGCCACCCACATCCATATGGCTGTAGGCATTGCCCGGCAGGCTGATAAAACTGGCTTCCAGCCCCGGGATCTTCTGCAGGGCGATTTCAATCGCACGGTCGATATCGATCTGCGCGGGCGGCGTACCGTCCGGCGACAGCGGCACGGCTTCACGGGCCATGGAGGGAATGATCGGTGCGCTGGAGATGGACACCTGATTATCGAAGAGCAGGGCCTGAATCAGAAACCAGGTGCCGGTGATGGAAATCACCGCGATGAACCAGATCGACCAGATCCCGCTGAGCCGGTGGAAGTCACCCCAGAAAATCCGTGCGCCATGGCGAATGCGCAGGGTCGGGCGCAGAAAGCCTTTCCAGAACTTCTTGTAGACCACCAGCCCGGTGATCAGCGACACCAGCAGCGGCAGGCCGAGGAACGACACCAGGTACCAGCCCCAGCTATAGCCATTGGTGAACGGCACCAGCCACCAGCCATGCAGCGCGCGGGTGAAGGCCTTGAAGTTGAACTGCGGCGCGACGCCCTGGATCACGCCGCTGTAGGGGTTGACGTAGACCGTCAGCGAGCGCCCGTCGGGGTAGCTGACATCGACGTCGAGGGCAAAGTGCGATTCGTCGGGACGGCTGATGGCCTGGACCAGGGTGTGCGGCTCGGCTTTCTTCATGGCCGCGAGAATCTGGTCGTAGCTGAGCAGCGGCGCATCGTCCGACGGCGGGCTGGCACGCATTTGCGGGTTGGCCAGCCAGACGATTTCCTGGCTGACGACGGCCAGGGTCCCGGTCACGCAGACGATCAACACGAAAAACCAGATCGGCAGCGCCAGCCAGCTATGGACCAGAAACCAGAGTTTGGAACGGGATTTCTTCGACATGATTGAAGGTCTTGTTTCGATGAGAGGGCCTCTGCCACGGGCTTCGTCGCACGGTGACCCCTGAAAGGTCCGGCCGTGGCTTTTGCCTACGCGGCCTGACTGCATCTATATAGGACGGATGAGTAGGGCAAATCCCGAACGGGTATATGAAAGTAAATGTTTCGCGTTCCTGTTTTTGAAAAGATCGCAGCCTTCGGCAGCTCCTACAGGATTGATGGTCTCCGCCATTGCGGCGAACACGGTCCATGTAGGAGCTGCCGAAGGCTGCGATCTGTTGATCTTGCCTCTGATCCAACACGATCCATGTTCCAAGCCATCACCCTCCGCCCATTGATGCCCAACCCGCGCTCCTTAAGATGGAACCCAGACGTCCCCCGAGCGAGCACCGCCATGACCCGAGCCCGAACCCTCTACGACAAACACATCGATGCCCACACGGTGTGTCGCCTCGATGACCAGGGCCACGTCCTGTTGTACATCGACCGCCAGGTCATCAACGAATACACCAGCCCTCAAGCCTTCAGCGGTTTGCGCGAGGCCAAACGCACTGTCTGGCGCCCGGAAACCGCGCTGGCCGTGGTCGATCACGTCAACCCCACCGCGCCGGTGCGCATCGCTACGATGCCGGATGCCGGCGGGGCGCGGCAGGTGTCGTACCTGGCGGAAAACTGCCGGGACTTCGGCATTGAACTGCTGGACATCCTCGATAAACGCCAGGGCATCGAACACGTGATTGCCCCGGAGCAGGGGTTCATCCTGCCGGGCATGGTCATCGCTGCGGGCGACAGCCACACCACCACTTATGGTGCCCTTGGGGCGTTCGGTTTCGGCATCGGCACATCGGAGATCGAACACCTGCTGGCGTCCCAGACCCTGGTCTACAAACGCCTGAAAAGCCTGCGCGTGAACGTGGACGGCGAACTGGCCACCGGGCTGACCTCCAAGGACGTGATCATGGCGCTGATCGGCCAGATCGGCGCGTCGGGGGCCACCGGTTACGCCATCGAATTTCGCGGTTCGACCATCGATGCCTTGAGCGTCGAAGCGCGCATGACCATTTGCAACATGGCGGTGGAGGCGGGGGCTCGCGGTGCGTTTATGGCACCGGACGAGAAGGTCTTCGCCTACCTCAAGGACAAACCCCGTGCCCCCAAAGGTGCGTTGTGGGATCGCGCTGTAGAACAGTGGCGCACCTTGCACACGGACACGGACGCGCAATTCGACCGCGAAGTGGCGCTGGACGCCAGCACCCTGGAACCGATGGTCACCTGGGGCACCAGCCCGGATCAGGCTTCGCCCATTGGCGCACGGGTGCCGGACCCACAAGCCGTCAGCGATTTGATCCTGCGCCAGGACATGCGCCGCGCCCTGAACTACATGGGCCTGGAGGCCGGCATGCCGCTGAGCGAAATCGTCATCAGCCATGCGTTTATCGGCTCCTGCACCAACGCGCGCATCGAAGACCTGCGCGACGCCGCCAGTGTGGTGCGCGGCAAACATGTCGCCAGCCATGTGCGGGCGATGATCGTGCCGGGTTCCACCGAAGTGCGCGACCAGGCCGAAGCCGAAGGCCTGGCGGCGATCTTTATCGACGCAGGGTTCGAATGGCGCCAGTCCGGTTGCTCGATGTGCCTGGCGATGAACGACGACGTGCTGGCGCCGGGCGACCGCTGCGCCTCCAGCACCAACCGCAATTTCGAAGGCCGCCAGGGCGCCGGCGCCCGCACCCATTTGATGAGCCCGGCGATGGTCGCTGCCGCCGCCATCACCGGGCGTCTGACCGACATTCGCCACTTTGGAGACCGCGCATGAGCCTGCAACCGTTCACCCACGTCAGCGGCAACGCCGCGCCGATGCTGGCGGCCAATATCGACACCGACGTGATCATGCCCAAGCAATTTCTCAAGGGTATCGACCGCGTCGGGCTGGATCGCGGGTTGTTCTTCGACCTGCGGTTTTTGCCGGACGGTTCGCTCAATCCTGAGTTCGTGCTCAATCAACCGGGCTGGCAGGGCGCGAGTTTCATGGTGGTCGGGCCGAATTTCGGCTGTGGGTCGAGCCGGGAGCACGCGGTTTGGGGTTTGAAGCAGATGGGGATTCGTGCCTTGATCGGCTCAAGTTTTGCCGGGATTTTTTATGACAATTGCCAAAGGAATGGGGTGTTGTTGATTACGTTGGACGAGGCGGTGTTGCAGCGGCTGGGGCGGGTGGTGAGCCAGCCGGACAGTGCTGAAATCAGCGTCGATCTGGAAGCGCAGCAGATTCGCCTGAACGATGGTCAGGTTATCCCGTTTGAGATTGATGCCTTGCGCAAGACTGCGTTGTTGCTGGGGCTTGATGCCATTGGCAGCACGCTTCAGCGTAGTGAGCAGATCAAGGCTTTTGAGCGAGATCATCTGGCCGCGAATCCCTGGTTGTCTTGAGGAAAAGATCGCAGCCTTCGGCAGCTCCTACAGGGGGACACAAAACCCCGTAGGAGCTGGCGAAGCCTGCGATCTTTTGATCTTGATCGTCTAAACCGACAACCCCTTGAAATGCTCCTGCAAAAACTCCACACAAGCCCGCAACTTCCCGGAATACGCCAACCGCGTCGGATACACCGCCCAGACATTCGCGCTCTGGGTGTAATCCGCCAGTACCTGCACTAACCGGCCTTGCTCCAGCAACGGCTTCACATCCCACAATGAACGCAGCAATACCCCGCGCCCATCCAGTGCCCACTGCAAGACAATCTCGCCGTTGTTGGACGACAACGGCCCGCTGACCCGCACGCTCTCCTGAACCCCGTCGCGTTCCAGGTTCCAGATGCCGAACGCGTTGTCGCGCTCCTTGATCACCAGGCAATGATGCTGTTCCAGATCATTGAGCGTTTGCGGCGTACCGTGTCGCTCCAGATAACCGGGCGCCGCGCACAACACCCGACGATTGCTCACCAGCCGCCGACCGATGTGCTGGCCGGGGATGTCATCGCCGACACGGATCTCCAGGTCGAAGCCTTCGCTGACGATGTCCACCACCCGGTCGAACAGGTCCAGGCGAATCTCCAGCTCCGGATAACGCTCGGCCAGCAACGACACGGCGGGCGCCACATGATTACGGCCGAAACCGAAACTGCTGCACAGATGCAGACGCCCGCGAGGGCTGTCGTGGGCGTCGGAGAGTTCGTCGTGCAGTTGCTGGAAGTCATCGAGAATGCGCAAAGGCCCAGCGCTGCACCCGCTCGCCGTCCTCGGTCAGCGCAATGCGCCGGCTGGTGCGATGCAGCAGGCGGGTGCCGAGGGTGGTTTCGAGAATCTGGATGCGTTTGCTGACATAGGCAGGGGACAGCCCCAGTTCATCAGCGGCGGCGGCGAACCCGTTTTTGCGGATGACGGTGAGTAAAACGCGCAAGTCTTCGGGTAGGGGCACGGTGTCTTTCTTGAGGGTCATGGCAGAACGAGCACTGGCGGCATGAGCCGCCAGCATAGCATCGGAGCGCAGGTTGATTATTCCGCGGAAAGCTTGGCCGCGGCCCGGGCATGGCGCCCGCGCTTGAGGGCAATCGGCGCCATTTTGCTGCGGTCCAGTTCACCTTCCCACGCGGCTATCACCAACGCGGCGACCGCGTTGCCAATGATGTTGGTCAGTGACCGGCATTCGGCCATGAAGCGGTCGACGCCGAGGATCAGCACCATCGCCGCCACCGGCACGGTCGGCACCACCGCCAGGCTCGCGGCCAACGCCACGAACCCCGCGCCGACTACCGCGCCTGCACCTTTAGAGGTGAGCATCGCCACCGCCAGCAAGGTCAATTGCTGCTCCAGGGTCAGGTCAATATTGGTCGCTTGGGCCAGAAACAGCACCGCCAGAGTCATATAGATGTTGGTGCCGTCCAGATTAAATGTGTACCCAGTCGGCACCACGATGCCGACCACACCTTTCGACGCGCCGAGGCTTTCGAGTTTCTGGATCAACTGCGGCAGCGCCGATTCCGACGAGCTGGTGCCCAGCACAATCAACAGCTCAGCCTTGATGTACGCGAGCAATTTGAAAATGCTGAACCCGGCGTAACGGGCGATGCTGCCCAGTACACAGGCGACGAAGATAAACGCCGTCAGGTAGAACGTGCCGATCAGTTTCAGCAGCGGCAACAACGAGCCGAGGCCGTACTTGCCGATGGTGAACGCTATCGCGCCGAACGCACCGATCGGCGCCACGCGGCTGATAATGCCGACGATGCGGAAAAACACCTCGCTGGCCTGATTGATGATGCCCACCAGCGGCCGACCCTTTTCCCCGACCATCACCAGCGCAATCCCGAACAGCACCGACACGAACAACACCGGGAGAATTTCGCCCTGGGAAAACGCCTCGAAAAACGTCGTCGGAATCACATGCAACAGAAACCCGGTCACGCCTTCGCCGTGTTGGGCCTGGCCGACAAACCCGGCGATGGCCGAGGTGTCGAGGGTCTTCACGTCGATGTTGAAACCGGCGCCCGGATGCAATGCATGGGCGGCGAGCAAGCCGATCAACAGCGCGATACTGGACACCACTTCGAAATACAGCAACGCCTTGCCGCCGACCCGGCCCACCTGTTTCACGTCGTGCATGCTGGTGATCCCGGAGACCACGGTGCAGAAGATGATCGGGCCGATGATCATCTTGATCAGTTTGATAAAGCCGTCGCCCAACGGCTTGAGGTCGATGCCGACTTGCGGCCAGTAATGCCCGATCGCAATGCCCATCGCGATGGCGATGAGCACCTGCACGTAGAGGGTTCCCAGCAGTTTTCTGAGTGTCATTTTTATTATCTCCAGAGGTTTTTCGGGCAGGCCGATCCCGCACGGGCCAGTGACGGCCCGCGGTGGGAGGTGGATTCAGGTCAGGCTGTTGCGGCTGTTAGCGCAGGAAGCCGAGGACTTCGGCGAGCAGCAGCTCGGGCGCTTCTTCAGCGATGTAATGGCCGGCGGGCAGGGCTTTGCCGCGCACGTCGGTGGCTACCCGTTGCCATTCCTTGAGCGGCTCGAAGCAACGGCCGACCGTGCCTTCGGCGCCCCATAACACCAGCAGCGGCAGATTCAGGTGACGGCCAGCGTCGATGTCGGCGCGGTCGTGATCCAGATCGATACTGGCGCTGGCGCGGTAGTCCTCGCAGATGCCCCGGGCGGTGCCGGGCAGTTTCAGACAACGCAGGTATTCGCCAAAGGCTTCGGGGGTGAACGGCTTGAGCCCGGCGCTGCGGCTGCCCATGACGCTGCGCAGATAGGCTTCGGGATCGGCTTCGATCAGGGTTTCCGGCAACGGCGCCGGACGTATCAGGAAGAACCAGTGCCAATAGGCGCGGGCGAAGGCTTCGTTGGTTTGCGCGTACATCGACAGGGTCGGCGCGATGTCCAGCAGCACCATGCGTTGCACGCTGTCGGGATGATCCAGCCCCAGGCGATGGGCAACCTGGGCGCCACGGTCGTGGGCCAACACCGAGAAACGTTCGAAGCCCAGGGACTGCATCAGCTCTACGCCGTCCTTGGCCATTTCCCGTTTGGAATAGTGTGTGTGGTGATCGTTGGCCGGCGGTTTAGCGCTGTCGCCGTAGCCGCGCAGGTCGGCGGTGACCACGGTGAAATGCTCGGCCAGTTGCTCGGCAACTTTGTGCCAGATGACGTGGGTTTGCGGGTGACCGTGCAGCAACAGCAAACCCGGCCCGGTGCCGCCGATGCGGTAGGCGATGTCCACGCCGTTGACGTGGCGCTGGTCTTTCAGGAATCCGGCGAACATGGGGAATGACTCCTTGTTGTAGTTGCCTGCATCCTGAAATTGTTCGGGGGTTACGGCAAGGCGCAAAGCGTGGGGTGGTTGTTCATGAAGTGTGTAGTGGCAAGGTCAAAAGATCGCAGCCTTCGGCAGCTCCTACAGGGGAATGCGTCCGGCGTAGGAACTGCCGAAGGCTGCGATCTTTTCAGGGCTCAACCCTGACTAAACAGCTCCTTGGCCCGCTGTTCAATCTGCGCCTGCGTCAGGTCTTCCTTGCGCGTGGCCAAAAACCACAAATGCCCATAGGGATCTTTCAAGGTCCCGGAGCGGTCGCCATAAAACTGGTCCTTGACCTCGGACACCACCGTGGCACCGGCGGCAATCGCCTTGGCATAGGACTTGTCGACATCGGTCACATACAGGTGCAGGCCCACGGACGGTGACTTGTCGGGATTGCTCAACGGCCCTTGATCGCACGGCGTGCCGAGCATGACCGGGCAATCGCCGACCCGCAGTTCGGCGTGGCCAATGCCGCCGTCGGGCATGCTCAAGCGCATGACTTCAATGGCACCGAAGGCTTTTTTATAGAACTCGATGGCTTCGGCTGCTTTCTGGATGCCCAGGTACGGGGTAATGCTGTGATAACCCTCTGGAATGGGTTTGACGCTCATGACGGTTCTCCCAAGGGAAAAAAATATCGTGAGCCAACAAATATAGTAGGCGCTGCCGAAGGCTGCGATCTTTTGACTTTGCCCTTGATCTCCTCAATGCCCACGTCACCAAAAATCTAGATCAAAAGATCGCAGCCTTCGGCAGCTCCTACGGGTTTGGGCGCAAAAACGCCACTGTTCAGCCATCAACAGTGAAGCAGCAGATTGCCCGGGTTTGTCATCCCGAAATCCGCTAAAACCCCCGAAAACATTGATCGATACAGTCGGCACAGAAGCTGCAATGACTCCCTTAAACACTGTTGTCGAGAGTCTCTTGTATGCCTGAATCTGCCGTTTATCCGATCAACCCGTCGGCCGCTCATCGGATCGCCGACGAGGCCGAAGCCTTGCGTGTCGCCAAGCGCGTCGCCGCCGTTTTACTGGAGCAGGACGCCGAGCGCGACCGCACGCGCCAGGTGCCGGCCGAGGTCGTCGACCTGTATTCCAACAGCGGTTTGTGGGGCATCAGCGTGCCTCGGGAGTTCGGCGGTGCGCAGGTGTCCTACGCGGTGCTGGCGCAGGTGATTGCGATCATCTCGGCGGCCGATCCGTCCCTGGGGCAGATCCCGCAAAACCACTACTGCCTGCTCGAAGACATTCGCCTGCAAGGCACCCCGGAGCAGCAAGCACATTTCTTCCGCCTGGCGCTGCAAGGTCATCGGTTTGCCAACGCGCTGTCGGAAACCGGCGGCAAGAACGTGCAGGACATTCGGGCGACCATTCGCCGTTATGGCGACGGTCATGTGATCAACGGGCGCAAGGGCTATTGCACCGGTTCGCTCTACGCCCATTGGTTGGCGGTGCTGGCCGTGGATGAAGAGCAGAAGGGCCAGTTGTCGTTCGTCGAGCGCGGTACGAGGGGGCTGGTGATCGTTGATGACTGGGACAGCATCGGCCAACGCACCACTTCCAGCGGCACCGTGCTGGCCGAGGACCTGCACGTGCCAGCCTTCAACGTGTTCCCGACCTATCGCTCTTACGAAAGCCCGACCCTGGCCGGGCCGTTCGCCCAACTGACCACCGCCGCGATCGATGCCGGGATCGCCCGGGCGGCCCTGCGCGACACCATTGCCTTCGTTCAGCAATTCGCTCGGCCATGGATCGATGCCGGGGTGGAAAAGGCCAGTGAAGATCCGCTGACCATCATTCAAGTCGGTGGTCTGGAGATTCGCCTGGAAGCGGCCGAAGCCTTGCTGGAGCGGGCCGGTCGGGCACTCGATGCGGCGCGTCCGGCACCGGATGAGGACAACGTTGCCCAGGCCTCACTGGCCGTGGCCAAAGCCAAAGTGCTGACCACCGAAATTGCGATTGAGGCCAGCAACAAACTCTTCGAACTCGGCGGTACCCGTTCGACCTTGCGCAAGCACAATTTCGACCGGCACTGGCGCAATGCCCGGGTCCACACCTTGCACGACCCGGTGCGCTGGAAATACCACGTGGTCGGCAACTGGCTGCTCAACGGCGTGAAACCACCGCGCCACGACTGGTCCTGACCATGGCCGAGTTACTCAAACACATCTACTGGGCCGACATCGCCCAGGCCTGCCTCGACACCTTGAGCATGCTCGGTGCGGCCCTCGGTTTTACCGTATTGCTCGGGCTGCCGCTGGGGGTGGTGTTGTTCCTCACCGGTAAACGCCAGTTGCATGAAGCGGTCGGGGTTTACCGGGTGTTGTCGGTGATCGTGAACATGCTGCGTTCGCTGCCGTTCATCATTTTGCTGATCGTGCTGATTCCCCTGACCACGTTGCTGGTGGGCACTTCCCTTGGCGTACCGGGAACGATTCCGCCGCTGGTGGTGGGCTGCACGCCGTTCTTCGCGCGGCTGGTGGAAACCGCGTTGCGCGAAGTCGATCGCGGGGTGGTGGAAGCGACCCAGGCGATGGGCGGCACCATGTGGCAAATCATCCGCCACACCTTGTTGCCCGAGGCCCGGGGAGGGTTACTGGCGGCGGTCACGATCACCGCGATTGTGCTGGTGGATTACACGGCGATGGCCGGGGTGATCGGTGGCGGCGGGCTGGGGGACCTGGCGATTCGCTACGGTTATCAGCGGTTTCAGACCGACGTGATGGTGGTCACCGTGGTGCTGTTATTGGTCCTGGTCCAGGCCCTGCAAATGACCGGCGACCGCTTGGTGGCGCGCTACTCCCGACGCTAAACATTCAATTCCATTTGATTCAACAAACAATCAGGCCCCACGTCCGCCCCACGACGGCCATTCAATCTGCCTTGGAGCACCTAGCATGAAAAAGACCCTGGCCATTCTGGCTGCCGTCCTGTCGTTCAGCGTTCACG
Source organism: Janthinobacterium sp. LPB2021202312-11-4 (assembly GCF_037049705.1). NCBI lineage: Bacteria > Pseudomonadati > Pseudomonadota > Betaproteobacteria > Burkholderiales > Oxalobacteraceae > Janthinobacterium > Janthinobacterium sp. LPB2021202312-11-4. The sequence continues at coordinate 143,957 of NZ_JBAGKV010000017.1, forward strand.
CCAACGAAAAACTCGTCGTCGGCGCCACTCCGGTGCCGCACGCGGAAATCCTTGAATTCGTCAAACCAACCCTGGCCAAGGAAGGCGTGGACCTGGACATCAAGGTCTTCACCGACTTTATCCAGCCCAATCAGCAATTGGCGCTGAAGAACCTTGACGCCAACTATTACCAGTACCGGCCGTTCCTCGATGACTACAACAAAACCCGCCACACCGACCTGGTGCCGGTGGTCGGCGTGCACATCGAACCGTTTGGCGCGTACTCGACCAAGATCAAAAACATCAGCGAATTGAAGGACGGCGCCACGGTGTCGATCCCCAATGACCCGGTGAACACCGGTCGCGCGCTGGTGCTGTTGCACGAAGCGGGGCTGATCAAACTCAAGGACCCGAGCAACACCCTGGCCACCCAGCGCGACATTATCGACAACCCGAAACACCTGAAAATTCGTGAACTGGAAGGGGCGTTGCTGGCCCGTTCGGTCAGTCAGGTGGACTTGGCATTTGTCTTCGCCAACTACGCTCTTGAAGCGGGGATCGACACCAACAGTGCGTTGATCGTCGAGAAGGGCAAGAGCCTGTACATCGAGTTCCTGGTCGCCCGCCCGGACAACATCAACGACCCGCGCATCCAGAAACTGGCCAAGGCGTTGAATTCCGATGAGGTTCGCCAGTTCATCCTGACCCGCTACAAAGGGCAGATTGCGCCGGGGTTCTAAGCTTCGGTCAGTTTTGAAGACGCCTTCGCGGGCAAGCCTTGCTCCTACGGATGTGTGTCGTTCGTGATCGCGTGAACGCCGCCAAACTTGTAGGAGCAAGGCTTGCCCGCGAAGGCCGCAACACCTATTCCGGATCAGCCCCCGATTCCAACAGCTGCGCCCCCGTCCCACGCTCCCCCAGCACATCGCCAAAATTGCGCAACGGACACGCTTCCATCGACAAACACCCACAGCCGATGCAGCCATTGAGCCGATCCCGCAACAATGTCAGTTGATTGATCCGCTCATCCAGATCCCGGCTCCATTGCGCTGACAACACCTTCCAGTCCGCCGCCGTCGGCGCACGGTTGTCCGGCAAGTTCTGCAACGCTTGGCCAATCTCCGCCAGCGGAATGCCCAGCCGCTGCGCGACCTTGATCAACGCCACCCGGCGCAGCACTTCCCGTGGATAACGGCGCTGATTGCCCTGATTGCGATAACTTTTGATCAAACCCTTGGTTTCATAAAAGTGCAGGGCGGTGACGGCCACGCCGCTGCGGGCGGCGACCTGGCCGACGCTAAGTTCCTTGTGCAGGTGCTCCGGGGTGATCATTTGAAAAAGTCCCTTGACCTCTAGTTAGCTCGAGGTTTTACCCTGCACGCCTTCGGATCGCAAGAAACGGCTTACAGGTGAGTGGGGACTATTCATGCAGACGTCAGAGAAAAACCGCAGTTTTACCCAACTGATCGAATTCGAGATCGAACCGCATCAACAACCGGCGCTGGTGTCGGCACTGTCGGCCCAGACCGAACGCCTGGCCCAGGATTTCAGCGGGTTCTTGAGTGCGAGCATCCAGGCCAGCGACGATGGCCGGCGAGTGCTCAATTACCTGCAATGGCAATCCCGCGAGGCCGGAGAGGCCGCGTTCAAGGGCTTTGAAAGCGGCGAGCAGGATTTCTGGCAACTGATCCGCGCCCATCAGGCGAAAACCGTGACCTTCGGCTCGTTCCAGGTGCTGCACAGCCTGGAACGCAGTCATGACAACGCGTTGCACTGCAACCTGGTCAGCTAGATCGATAACTGCATCAAGCGCTCGCCCTGGACGTTTTCCGTCGGCCGGCGTTTGTTCACCGCCAGTTCGCCAATCTTGATCAAACGCGTGCGGGTCACGTTGCGGCTTAAGCCCAGTAACGCAGCGGTGTGCACCTGGTTGTAATGGCTGAAGCGGTATGCCGCGCGCAACAACGCGTCTTCGACCTTTTCGTGCAGCGCCCCGGCCTGTTCTTCGAAAAGCTTCTGGAACGCCCGGTCGAGCAAGGCTTCCGGGGAATCATCGACATTGCCGTGGTGATCGTCCTGACGCTCGATGCGCATGTTCGACAGGCGCAGGTCATCGCGTTCGATCACGCTGTTACGGCAGATCAGCAACGTGTGGTGAATGACGTTTTCCAGTTCGCGGATATTGCCCGGCCAACTGTAGCTGCGCAGTTTCAGTTCGGCTTCTTTGCTGATGGTGATGGTGCCGTAGCCGAGGCGCTGGCTGTAGGATTCGACGAAGTGCCGGGTCAGCGGCAGGATGTCGCCCGGACGGTCGCGCAATGGGCTCAGCTCCAGGCTGACCACGTCGAGGCGGTAATACAAATCCTCGCGGAAGTGCCCGGCATTGATGGCTTTCTCCAGTTGCACGTTGGTCGCCGCCAGCACCCGCACGTCGATGGGAATGCTTTTGCGCGAGCCCAGGCGCACCACTTCACGCTCCTGCAATACACGCAGCAATTTGACCTGGATCGCCATCGGCAAATCGCCGATTTCATCGAGGAACAAGGTGCCGCCATCCGCCTCTTCGAACCACCCGGCCTTGGCGCTCAACGCTCCGGTGAACGCGCCTTTCTCATGGCCGAACAGTTCAGCCTCGACCAGCGATTCGGAGAACGCACCGCAGTTCACCGCCACGAACGGCCGGTTACGTCGAGCGCTGAGGTTGTGGATGTGCCGCGCCACCAACTCTTTGCCGGTGCCGGTTTCACCGATGATCAGCACACTGGCTTCACTCGGGGCGACCTGTTGCAAATGCGCGAGCAAGGCCTGGGATTTCGGGTCTTCGAACACCTGCGCAGTGGCACGAATCGACGTGGCCAGGGCGGGCGAGGGCGGTAGGGTCAGCAGTTGCATGGCAGGCTCCATGAAGAGAAGGTCAGGAATAGAAAGTCGGAACCGGCAGGGACTGGTTCAGTGCCCAATCACCCAGCTCATGGAGTTTGTAATCCACCGGGTCGTGCAGGGTTTGCGTGCGCAGGTTGCGCCAGTGGCGATCCAGTCGCAGTGAGGCGTGGGTCGAGCGTGCGCCGGTGACTTCGAACAAGCGGCTACACAGTTCCAGACCGTTGCGCGTGGCGGCCACCTTGGCTGTGGCGATGGCCGTCGCCAAGTGCCCGCGTTCTTCGGCGCTGAGGTTCGGGCCTTTGGCCCAGGCCTTGTCGAGCAGGTCGGCGGCGCGCTCGACCAGCAACCGGACGCCTTCGAGGGCGACCCAAAACTCGCCGTAGTGGCCAAGGATGTACGGATCTTGACGCACATCCTGAGCGCTGGATTTATGCCAGGGCCGGGTTTCGGTCAGGGTGTATTGCCGGGCTTCTTCAAACGCGCCTTCGGCGATGCCGAGGAACATGTGGGTGAAGGTCAACTGGGCGATCAACGGGCGCAGGCAAGCGAACGGTGTGCTCAACGGCCCCGGATCGAGCAGCAGTTCCGATTCCTCGACCCGTACCCGCTCGAAGGTTGCGCTGCCGCTGTCGGTCTGGCGCTGACCCATGTTGTTCCAGTCGTTGTGCAAGGTAATGCCGCTGCGACCGCTGGGAATGGCGGCGATCAACAGCTTGCCGCCGGCACTTTCGTCGACCGCCGAGGCGATCAGCATTTGTGAATCGGTGGCGCCGGAGCAGAAGCTTTTCTTGCCGGAAAACTCCCGCCAGCCGCCCAGGTTTTTCACCACGGTGCGGGTGTCGAGCGGGTTCAGGGCGTTGCCCCAGAACCAATTCTTGCGCGCGGTTTGTTCGAACCAGGGCTGCCATTGCTCGGGTTTGGCGAACAGGCGCACGGTGGCGAGCATCAGGTGATGAAAGCCGAAGACATGGGCAATCGAGCTGTCGACCTTGGCGAACTCGCGCACGATGGTCAGGGTGTCACTCCAACTGGCGCCGAGCCCGCCGTACTGGGTGGGAATGCTCAAGGCGAGCAGACCGCTGTTGCGCAAGGCGTCACGTTCCGCTTTGGGCGTACCGCCGCGTTCATCACGCTCGACGGCGGTCAGGGCAAATTTGGCGGCCAGTTGACGGGCAGTCTGCAACGGGGATAGCAGGGCGTTTTGCGGTTTGGCAGTCACGCGGGCGTTCCTTATATGTCAATCAGAACCCTTGTAGGAGCTGCCGAGTGAAACGAGGCTGCGATCTTTTGATTTTGCTTTTACAAACAGGATCAAAAGATCGCAGCCTCGTTTCACTCGTCAGCTCCTACCGGGGGCAGACCCGGCGGCTGGGATCAGGCCGTGGCTTTAGTGGGCAGCACGTCATTGGCGATCATTTCGCCAAACGGTCCGGTAAGGTTGGTGACGCCGCGACCGGCCAGGCTGGCGTAGGGTTCCGGCAGCAGCGGGAACACCAGTTCGGCAAAGCGATACGCCTCTTCCAGGTGTGGATAGCCGGAGAAGATAAAGCTCTCGATCCCCAGGTCCGCGTACTCCTTGATGCGCGCCGCGACTTGCTGCGGATCGCCCACCAGCGCGGTCCCGGCACCGCCACGCACCAGGCCGACACCGGCCCACAGGTTCGGCGAGATTTCCAGGTTGTCGCGACGCCCGTCATGCAACGCCGCCATGCGCCGCTGGCCTTCGGAGTCAAAGCGCGAAAACGATTTCTGCGCAGCGGCGATGGTGTCGTCGCTGATGTGTTCGATCAGTTTGTCGGCGGCTTTCCACGCCTCTTCGGCTGTCTCGCGCACGATCACATGCAGGCGAATCCCGAACTTCACCGTGCGCCCGTTGCGTGCGGCACGTTCACGCACATCGGCGAGTTTTTCCGCCACGGCGGCCGGTGGTTCGCCCCAGGTCAGGTACACGTCGACCTGTTCGGCAGCGAGTTCATGGGCCGCTTCGGACGAACCGCCGAAGTACAGCGGCGGATAGGGTTTCTGCACCGGCGGATACAACGCCTTGGCGTTCTGCACTTGCAGGTGTTTGCCTTCAAAGTCGACGGATTCGCCTTGCAGCACCCGGCGCCAGATCTGCAGGAATTCGTCGGTGACTTCGTAGCGTTCGCTGTGGTCGAGGAAGATCCCGTCGCCACGGTTTTCGTCCGGGTCGCCACCGGTCACCACGTTGATCAGCAAACGGCCGTTGGACAAACGATCCAGGGTGGCGGCCATGCGCGCCGAAACGGTCGGGGAGATGATCCCCGGACGAATCGCCACCAGGTATTTCAGGCGTTCGGTCAACGGCACCAGGGCCGAGGCGATCACCCACGAGTCTTCGCAGGAGCGCCCGGTGGGAATCAATACACCGTGGTAGCCCAGGCTGTCGGCGGCTTGCGCCACTTGCTTCAGATAGTTGAGCGTCACCGGGCGGGCGCCCTGGGTGGTGCCCAGGTAATGACCGTCGCCGTGGGTCGGCAGAAACCAGAAAACATCCATGAAAAGATCCTTAAGCGATTTTCAGCAGATTGTTGGGGTGCACGCCAAACAGCGGCGCGGCGCGTTCTGCAGCAAGGCGAATGCGGGCCTTCAAGGGCTCACTGGTTATTTGATAATTCGAGAAATCGGCTTCGGTGGCGTAGACGCCGATCGGCAGGGTCAGGGCCTGGAAGAAACTGAACAGCGGTCGCAACTGATGATCAAGCATCAACGCATGCCGCTCGCTGCCACCGGTGGCGGCCAGCAACACCGGGGTGTTGATCAGCGCATTGAGGTCGATCAGGTCGAACAGGTGCTTGAGCAGGCCCGGGTAGGAGCCGCGATAAACCGGTGCGGCGACGATCAGCAGGTCGGCGCCTTCGATGGCTTGCAGCTCGGCTTCGATCTCGGCGCTCAGTTCCTGACGGGACAGCGCCGCGCCCAATGGCCGGGCGATGTCGCCCAGTTCGATCAGTTTGCTCTCGATCGGCAATTGCTCGCCGAGTTCGGCCAACAGGGCTTGGGTCAGCACCAGGGTGCGGGACGGACGCCAGGTACCGCCGGAGAGGGCAACGACGTTCAGTGGACGCGACATGATCAGTTCCTTTTTAAACAGTTGCTCAGGGAGCAGTGAAGAGTCACTGGGCTTGAGCAAGACCTGTACCAATCCTGCAAGGCCCCGTTTTACGGGGCTTTCAGCGCTGCTGGCGACTTCGACTGTGCGATTAACAGGGCTGTTTGTTGAATGACTGTTGCCAGGCAAACAGTTGCGCAGGCAACAGCGGTTGAAGCGATGAGGTTGTTATAAAGGCTCTCTGTTATTCCTCAAAATACCGTAATCAGATATTTATAGATCTTTATTGAATATATAAGCCTCCCCCGTAGGAGCTGCCGAAGGCTGCGATCTTTTGATCTCCCAGCGTTTCTACCAAGTCCAATACCCACTATCACGAGCGTTGATTTCTGCTGTCAGAGGCGCGGGCGTAGCCTTCACCCATCGCCAAACACAACTTTGTCAGGACGCTCCTCATGAACCGCTTACTCACTGTTTCCTTGCTGCTCGCCATCTCCGTTCTCGCCGGATGTGCCAGCCACGTTTCGCCAGAACTGCGGCCCTACACCGCCGAAGAAAGCAAGGAACTGGCGCTGGAAGCGTTGAACCGCCAGGGTTTGTCCTTCGATGAATACCACTCAAAAAAAGCGGCATTGCTGGGCGAGCCACAGAAGTCCTACGGCTTTGATAGCCAGGGCGAAATGAACGCTGATCGTGCCGTACACCTTCACGGTCGCCCAAGCTAAGTACCGACTGTACTGCTCGAACTTTTACCCAACTGTCCGTGGGTTTCGGGCAAGGCGTGCGATAGGGTCAATACCTGACTGACCCTGACGGACTGCCACCCATGACGCTCTCGCTCGATCTGCTGCTGGGCTTCGCCCTGTTTGCCCTCGTGACCTCCATCACCCCCGGCCCGAACAACACCATGTTGCTGGCATCGGGCGTGAACTTCGGCTTTAACCGCACCATCCCCCATATGCTCGGCATCACCTGCGGCTTCTTCGTCCTGGTGGTCGCGGTGGGTTTCGGCCTGGGCGCGGTGTTTCAAACCTATCCGTTGCTCTACACCGTGCTGCGCTACGTCGGTGCCGCGTACTTGCTGTACCTGGCATGGAAAATCGCCCACTCCGGGCCGGTTTCCGACAGCGAGCAGGGCGAGAGCAAGCCGATCAGTTACCTCAGCGCGGCGGCGTTCCAATGGGTCAATCCCAAGGCCTGGATCATGGCCATCGGCGCCATCAGCACCTACACGCCGATGCAGGGCTACTTCACCAATGTGATCGTGATTGCCGCCGTGTTTGCCTTGATCAACCTGCCGAGCGTCGGCGTCTGGGCCGGTTGCGGCACGTTGTTGCGCAATGTGTTGAAGGATCGCCGCTGGTTGCGGATCTTCAACTGGGGCATGGCCCTGCTGCTGGTGGCTTCGCTGTATCCGTTGCTGGCGGAAAGTTTTAGCTGATGCATTGCTTCAACCGGTTGGCCGATGCCTGTTAAGCTCGACTTCAGGAGCGTTCCTACGCACTTTTAAATGAAGTTGTTCTTCTTTAACGGCCTCCGATCAGGTATTGCTGGCGTGCGGATAATTCGGCGTCGCTCACAAGGCGACGCTTTGAGTTATTCAGTCACGAGCTTCCTGATCCCGGAACACGCTCTGCGAGTCTTTTTATGATTAAACGTCCGTTGTATTTCGACTACGCCGCCACCACGCCGGTGGATGAGCGAGTCATCAAGGTCATGGTCGAGTGTCTGGGTTTCAACGGCAATTTCGGCAACCCGGCGTCCAGTTCCCATGCGTTCGGCCAGCAGGCCCGGCAATCGGTCGAACAGGCGCGCCAGCAAGTGGCTGAACTGGTTGGCGCGCGTGCCGAGCAAATCGTCTGGACCTCCGGCGCCACCGAATCCAACAACCTGGCACTCAAGGGCGTCGCCCAGGCCCGAGGTGTGTCCGGTGGCCACATCATCACCAGCCAGATTGAACACAAAGCCATTCTCGATACCGCGAAACAACTGCAGGACGCCGGTGTGGCGGTGACCTATCTGGTGCCGGACGCCGAGGGCCTGATTACCCCGCAAGCGGTCAGCGAAGCCATGCGCGAGGACACTTTTCTGGTGTCGCTGATGCTGGTCAATAACGAACTGGGCACCGTCAACGACATCCCGGCCATCGGTCAGGTGGTGCGCAATCGTGACGCGTTGTTTCACGTCGACGCGGCCCAGGGCGCGGGCAAGGTTGTGATCGATCTGGCCGAATGGCCGGTGGATTTGATGTCGTTCTCGGCGCATAAGATCTACGGTCCCAAAGGCATCGGCGCGCTGTACGTCGGCCCGCGAGCGCAGCAGCGTTTACAAGCGCAGATTCACGGCGGCGGCCACGAGGGCGGCTTGCGTTCCGGCACCCTGGCGACTCACCAGATCGTGGCCATGGGCGCGGCGTTTGCGCTGGCCGCTTCGGAGTTCGATGCCGAGAAAGCCACCATCGTTCGTCTGCGCGAGCGCTTGCTTGAGCAACTGCTGAGCCTGCCCGGCGTACGCCTCAACGGCAGCGCCACCCAACGCATTCCACATACCCTGAGCCTGACCTTCAGCGAAGGCGAATTCAATGCTGCGGCGCTGGGTCATTCGATCGCGTTTTCCGCGACGTCGGCTTGCAATTCCGCCAGTAACGCCCCGTCCCATGTGCTGTTGGCCCTGGGGCTCGACGCTCGTTCGGCCGGTCGCACCATCCGCTTGAGCCTCGGGCGTTTCACCACCGAGCAGGATATCGAGCAAGCGATCGAATTGATTAAAACCGCTAACGCCAGTGCACCGGCGTTCTGGCAATAGAACGATGAGAGCGCCGGCCCGGATCGGCACTCAACAATAATGATGAAGTGGTTAGCAGGAGACATGATGAGTACGCAGCCTTCGACCAATGGACTGGTTCCCCAGCGCCTGGCGCAAACCCGTGAACTGATGAGCCGCGAGGGCATTCATGCCCTGCTGGTGCCGTCGGCCGACCCGCATTTGTCTGAATACCTGCCGGGTTACTGGCAAGGTCGGCAATGGCTGTCGGGTTTCCACGGCTCGGTCGGCACGTTGATTGTTACGCCGGATTTCGCCGGCGTCTGGGCCGACAGCCGTTATTGGGAGCAAGCGAGCAAGGAGCTCAAGGGCAGCGGCATCGAACTGGTCAAGCTGCAACCGGGTCAGCCGGGGCCGCTGGACTGGCTGGCCGAACAAACCCCTGAAGGTGGCGTGGTGGCCGTCGATGGCGCGGTGATGGCCGTGGCTTCAGCGCGAACCTTGGGCGGCAAACTCGAAGAACGTGGTGCTCGCCTGCGCACTGACATCGATCTGTTGAGCGAAGTCTGGCGCGACCGCCCGACGCTGCCGAACGAGCCGATCTATCAACACTTGCCGCCGCAAGCGACCGTCAGCCGCGGCGAGAAACTTGCCAAGCTGCGCGAGACCCTTGAAGCGCGCGGGGCCGACTGGCATTTCATCGCCACCCTCGATGACATCGCCTGGCTTTTCAACCTGCGCGGCGGCGATGTGTCGTTCAACCCGGTGTTCGTGTCCTTCGCCTTGATCAGTCAGCAGCAGGCGACTTTGTTCGTGGCGCTGAGCAAAGTCAGCGCTGAACTGCGGGCAATTCTCGAACAAGACGGCGTGACCCTGCGCGATTACAGCGAAGTGGCCGATGCCCTGCGCGCGGTGCCGAGCGGGGCGAGGCTGCAAGTCGATCCGGCCCGCGTCACCGCCGGTTTGCTGGATAACCTGAACAGCGGCGTGAAACTGCTGGAAGGCTTGAACCCGACGACCCTGGCCAAATCGCAGAAAAGCCTGGCCGACGCCGAGCACATTCGTCAGGCCATGGAGCAGGACGGCGCGGCACTGTGCGAATTCTTCGCCTGGCTGGAATCGGCGTGGGGCCGTGAGCGCATCACCGAACTGACCATCGACGAACACCTGACCGCCGCGCGTACCCGTCGCCCGGACTATGTGTCGCTGAGTTTCAACACCATTGCCGCGTTCAACGCCAATGGCGCGATGCCGCACTACCACGCCACTGAAGAAGAACACGCGGTGATCGAGGGCGACGGTCTGTTGCTGATCGACTCCGGCGGCCAGTACCTGGGCGGCACCACCGACATAACGCGGATGGTGCCGGTCGGCACGCCGACTGACGAGCAAAAACGCGATTGCACGCGGGTGCTCAAGGGCGTGATTGCGTTGACCCGTGCGCAATTCCCTCGGGGTATTTTGTCGCCGTTGCTGGATTCCATCGCCCGTGCGCCGATCTGGGCCGAAAGCGTGGATTACGGTCACGGCACCGGGCACGGCGTCGGTTACTTCCTGAACGTGCACGAAGGCCCGCAAGTGATTGCCTACCAAGCCGCAACGGCACCGCAAACCGCGATGCAGCCGGGGATGATCACCTCCATCGAACCGGGCACTTACCGTCCAGGCCGCTGGGGCGTGCGGATCGAAAACCTGGTGTTGAACCGTGAAGCAGGCAAGAGCGAGTTCGGTGAATTCCTGAAATTCGAAACCCTGACCCTGTGCCCGATCGACACTCGTTGCCTGGAACCGTCGCTGCTGACGCTGGACGAGAAACAGTGGTTCAACGCTTACCACGCCGAAGTGCGCGAACGCCTGAGCCCGTTGCTCGACGGTGCCGCGCTGGAATGGCTGAACACCCGGACCGCAGCTATCTGACCGGTTTGAGTTCGGGCGCGGCCTCCAGCGCCTGGCTCATGTAATCGACAAAGGCTTTGACCCTGGCGGATTGGCGACGATTCGCCGGGGACACGGCATGAATCGGCAGTGACTGCGCCGTGTAGTCTTTAAGAACCGCCGTGACGCGCCCGGCTTTCAGATCCTCGCTGAACAGCCACACCGGTGACAGCGCAATTCCCAATCCGCCCAAGACCATTTCGCGGATCGCCTCGGAATTGTTGCTTTGTGCGTTGCCTTTGATTCGCACTTCGTGGCGCAGGGCTGCTTTCTCATAAACCCACAGGTTTTGACTGTTGAGCAGGTTGAACTGCAGGCAGTTGTGTTCGCTCAGGTCCTGCGGGGTTTGGGGTGTTTTGTGTTGCTTGAGGTAATCCGGCGCGGCGACGGTGACCCGGTGCGTGGTGCCGATATGGCGAGCAATCATGCCGCTGTCGTTCAACTCGCCGATGCGGAAACTGACGTCCAGCCCTTCACTGACCAGGTCCTGATTTTGATCGCTCAATTGCAGGTCGATGTGCACCTGTGGGTAGTGTTTGAGGAAGCCTGGGAGTCGCGTTGCGATTTGTAACCGCCCGAAACTTACGGATGAGCCGATCCGCAGATTGCCGGCGACAGTTTCGCGCCCGGATTGAAAACTGTGTTCTGCGGCATCGACAGCGGCGAGGATTTGTCGACATTCGCTGTAGTACCGCTGACCTTCGTCGGTCAGGGAAAGCTGTCGGGTGCTGCGGGAAATCAGCTTTCCACCGAGTTCGGTTTCCAATGCGCGCAGCACTTTGCTGATGGTCGGCTGGCTGGTGTGCAATTCCCGGGCGACGGCGGAAAAGCTGCCGCGCTCCACCACCCGGACGAAGATCGCCATTGCGTTGAGTTTATCCACGGGGTTTCTCATTGATGCCAAATGGGCATGGTCACTATAGCTATATAGCGTCTTATCGGCATGAGTGGCTTGCAGGAAGATGGGTGACACACTTCTGACAGGAACTTGCGAAATGACTGACTCAATTGAAATGCGTTGTCTGATTGTTGACGCGGCCAATGGGCCATTACGCTTGGCTTCAATTCAACGCCCGATACCTGGAGCGGGGCAGGTCTTGGTTCGGATCAAGGCCAGTGGGGTGAACCCGCTGGATCTTAAAATCCGTGCGGGTCAGGCCGCTCATGCGCGTCAGGCGTTACCGGCGGTTTTGGGCATCGATTTGGCGGGAACCGTTGAAAGTGGGGGGGATGGTGTCAGTGGCTGGGTGCCGGGTGATGAGGTCTACGCCATGGCCAGCGGCATCGGAGGTGCCCAGGGTTCCCTGGCAGAGTTCGCCGCGGTGGATGCGCGGCTGTTGGCGCGCAAACCGGCCAACCTGAGCATGCGTGAAGCGGCGGGGCTGCCGTTGGTTTTGATTACGGCGTGGGAAGGGTTGGTGGATCGTGCCCGGGTGCGGGCCGGCCAGAAAGTACTGATCCATGGCGGTGCCGGTGGGGTTGGGCATGTGGCCGTGCAATTGGCTCGAGCGTTCGGTGCTGAAGTGTTTGCTACCGGTTCGGCGGGTCAACAGGCAATCATCGAGGGCTTTGGGGCGACCTTCATTGATTACCGCAAGTCTTCGGTGGAAGAGTATGTGGCGGAGCACACGGCGGGGGAGGGTTTCGACATTGTCTATGACACGGTGGGCGGGGCGACTCTGGATGCGTCATTCAAGGCTGCGCGGGTGTATCACGGTCATGTGGTGAGCTGTCTCGGCTGGGGCCAACACAGCCTGGCGCCACTGTCGTTTCGCGGGGCGACGTATTCCGGGGTGTTTACTTTGTTGCCGTTGCTGACGGGCAAGGGTAGCGAGCGTCACGGGGAGATACTTCATGAGGCGGCGCAGTTGATTGAGGCGGAGCAACTGAAGCCATTGCTCGATCCTCGGCAGTTCACGCTGGCCACTGCCGAGGTTGCCTATGACTTGCTCGCGAGTGGAGCGGCCAAGGGTCGGTTGGTGATCGAGATCTAACTCAGGGCTTCAAGCACGAAGTCCAGTCGGTCCTGGCCGAAGAACAGCTGGTTATCGATAAACATGCTGGGTGCTCCAAATACACCGCGCTGCACGGCTGTCTCGGTGTTGTCCTTGAGTACGGTTTTGACTTCCTCGTCGGCGGTCAGGGCCAGTATCTCGTTCGGGTCGAAACCGTGTTGCGTCAGCACGGCCGCGACAGTCGCCGGATCATCGAGGCTGCGACCTTCGACCCAAAGGGCCGTGAACAGGCAATCGATAAACGCCTGGAAACGTTCGGGATGACGCAATTGCATGCCGGTGACGGCGCGCATCAGCATCAGCGTATTGATCGGGAAATGCGGATTGAACTTCAGCGGCACGTTGTAGCGTTTGGCGTAGCGGTCCAGGTCCTGAAACATGTAGCGACCCTTGGCCTGGATGGTCGCAGGGGAGGCGTTGCCGGTGGCTTTGAAGACGCCGCCCAGCAGCATGGGAATGTAGATCAACTGGCTGCCGGTCTGCGCGCAGATCTTTGGTAGCTGGGTATAGGCCAGGTAAGTAGCGGGGCTGCCGAGATCGAAGTAGAACTCCACGGTTTTGCTCATGGTCGGTGCGCTCTGTTTATTGTTGTGGGGGAGGGCTTACCAGCGTTCGTTCCAGGGGCGCAGATCGAGCTCAAAGGTCCAGGCGTCCCGTGGCTGACTGTGCAGGTACCAGTAGTTCTCGGCTATGTGCTCGGGGTTGAGGATGCCGTCCTGATCCTTGGTCGCGTACTTTTCCGGGAAACTGTCGCGGATAAAGTCAGTGTCGATAGCGCCGTCCACCACGATGTGGGCGACATGGATGTTCATCGGCCCCAGTTCCCGGGCCATGCTTTGGGCCAGGGCTCGGATGCCGTGCTTGGCTCCGGCAAAAGCGGCAAAACCTGCTGCTCCGCGCATGCCGGCCGTTGCCCCGGTAAACAGGATGGTGCCCCGTTGGCGTGTTGCCATGCGCTTGGCCACTTCGCGAGCGTTGAGGAACCCTGAGAAACAGGCCATTTCCCAAATCTTGAAATATTTACGGGCGGTTTCTTCGAGAATACTGCATGGCACGTTGGCGCCGATATTGAAGACGAACGCTTCGATCGGTCCGATCTCGGTTTCGATCTGCTCGACCAGCGCAATCACATCCTCTTCCTTGCGCGCATCACAGGCAAAGCCGTGAGCTTCGCCGCCGCTGGACTTGATCGCATCCACCAAGGGCTGGAGTTTGTCGGCACTGCGGCGGGTAACGCAGGCAATGTAGCCTTCCCGGGCAAAACGTTTGGCGATGGCGCCGCCGGTAGCATCCCCAGCGCCAACAACCAGTACGACCCTCTTGTTATTCATGGGTAGATCCCTTTGGTAAACGATCGTTAACTGAACGAGCGTTATGCTACGATCCGGCCAGCGTCAAGGTGATCAATCCTGAGGACAAGGCAATGCGTTACTCGCCCAATCACAAGCTGGAAACTAAAGAGAAGTTGCTGGAAAGCAGTGCGGTGTCGGCCAAGAAGTCTGGTTTTTCAACGGTCGGTGTCGATGGCTTGATGAAGGCAATCGGCTTGAGTGGCGGGGCGTTCTACAGTCACTTTTCGTCGAAGGACGAATTGTTCGCGGCGATTGTCGAGCGAGAGTTGTGTCAAAGCCTGGCTAGGCTGGGCGGGCAGGGTGAGCAGGATCGTACTCGGCTCGAACGCTGTCTCAAGCACTACCTGAGCATGGCTCATGTCGATCAGCCTGAGTCTGGGTGCGCACTGCCTGCGCTGGGAGCGGAAATTGCCCGTTCGGACTTGTTGGTTCGGCAGCAAGCGGAGATATGGATTTGTCGGCTTCAGGAGAGTTGGGCGCGGATTCTGGAGAGCGACAGCCTGGCATGGGCGATTCTGTCGCAATGCATCGGCGCGCTGGTCGTGGCGCGGATGTTAGCTACACCGGATATTCAGCGCACAGTGCTGCAGTCCAGTCAGGACGAGATTGGCCGCCAGATTGCCGGGCGGCCTCAAGCTATTTGCAAATGACGATCATGCTGCGGCTGGTGTAGCCGGCAGGGTTGAGGCCGAATGGATAATCACCGGGCTCTTCCACGGCGTCGCCCGACTTGGCGATGACCTTGTAACCCTTGGGCGCGCACGAGTTGGCGGCGCTGGTGTAGCACTTGTCCCAGGAGGACGAGAGTCCTGAACAGTTGATATGCAGCCCTTTCTTGCCGTGTTTGACCTGGGTCTTCGAAGTTGCTGCGCAGCCCGCAACTGCAAGAACGGCGATCAGTATCAAAATTCGTTTCATTACTGTCCTTATAGCGGCCCGGATCTTGTGCCCAGGTCTGGCTGCATTCGTATTCGCTTGTAGCGCTCCGATGTCCCTATCTGAAAAAGTCCATGTGTGGCACTGGGTTGCGGGCCTAAACATGGCCTAATTGAGCGGCAAATGCCAGAGCTTCGTCAAATCCTGTATCAATCCGCCGCAACGGCGGGCTTTGCGGCACTGCCCATTGTCATGGTCGCGCCGACGGAGGCCAGAATGATGCACAGGATGGCCATCCACTGTGAAAGGGAAAGGTACTCATGGAGAAACAGCAGTCCCGAGAGTGCGCCGAATGCGGGTTCGATGCTCATCAGTGTGCCGAAGGTGCGGGCGGGCATCCGCGTCAGGGCGACCATCTCCAGGGTATAGGGCAGGGCGGTGGACAGAATGGCGACGCCGATGGCTACCGGGATCAGCGAAGGAGTCAGCAGCGCCGCACCTGCATGGACGATTCCTATGGGTGCAACGAAGAGCGCAGCGATCATGACGCCCAGGGCGGCGGTTGTTACGCCATTATCGGCACCAGCCTTCTGGCCGAACAGAATGTACAGCGCCCAGCATGCGCCGGCGCCAAGTGCATAGCCTGCGCCAACCAGATCGATGCCGGCATTCGTAGCGCCTGTAGGTATTAAAAGCAGCAAACCGACAGCGGCAAGGGCGATCCATAGAAAGTCTATGGCGCGCCGTGAGGCATAGATGGCGACCGCCAACGGCCCTGTGAACTCCAGAGCTACCGCAATTCCTAGTGGCACGGTGCGCAACGACATATAGAAGAGGAAGTTCATGCCGCCCAGCGCCATGCCGTAGATGATGACGGTGCGCAGGGATTTGGCGGTGAGCTTCGCTCGCCATGGGCGCAGTATCAGCAGCATGATCACGCTGGCAAAGATCAGCCGCAGGGTGGTGGTGCCCTGGGCGCCGACGATGGGGAACATGCTTTTGGCCAGGGAGGCGCCGGACTGGATCGATGCCATGGCTATTAGTAGAAGGCCAACCGAAAAGAGAGTCGAGGCAAGGCTGCGGGGTTGGTCATTCATTGCGAGGCATCGTCCGAATGGGTGGAGAAAGTGTTGTTTTATGTGTTGGGCAATATACTGCGCATTCGTTGTGGTCGCGTCTATATATAAGCAGGGTTTTTCAGCGGTCTGATAGAAAAGCT
>NZ_JBAGKV010000018.1:0-143007 GCF_037049705.1 Janthinobacterium sp. LPB2021202312-11-4
CAAAGACAACTAAAATCGTTTAATCACATAGCAAGCCCCTGCGGGGGGGGGGCACCAACTTAAAAGGACTCAATAAACATGGCCATTATGCCCAGCACCAAATACATATTCACAGCTCCAACCCTAACCGTCGAACAAGAAGCAGAGCGCGACGAACGAGTTAAGAAGCAAGCGGTTAAGACGGCTGAACATCGCCGCATTCTTGCACTTAGCCCTGAACAAGTGGCTGAAGAAACTAAAATTCTACAGGCGCAAGTAGCTAAGTTGACGGCTGCCGCTACCAAAGCAGCGTTGGTTGCACCAACAACACTAGTTGCAGATAAGCCCGACAAAGCGTGCTTAGTGCCTGCACCAAAACCGGCCACAGCACCAGCAGCAATAGAGCCAACCATCAGCATTGAAATGCAGCTCATCTTGGCTGCCAAGAAAAAGGAGAATAAATAATTTTAAACACGCCTCTATTGAGCACACTTTACTTCGCAACCGTAACAGCCAGCTGATTAGCCCGTAATGTGCTGGATTGCTTCGAACATGGCCTTCATTGGCGTCCTGCTTCCGTAGATACCAAACGTTACCGAACTATCTTCGTGCCCAACCATCCGCTTGATTAACGAGTCTTGAACCCCTGAATCTCGAAGATCATCAATGAAGGTGTGCCGGTAGCTGTGAAAGGTCTTCTTGGTGTCGGTAATGCCAAGCTTAGTTTTATACCTTCCAAACCACTTGCTTGGTGCATGGCCGAGCTTGCCACGTGTTGGTTGAAGTTCAGGGAATAGCCGGGTAGCACCAGTGGCTTTTATAGTTTCGACATGGTCGAGTAGGCCGTTCCTTATCAGTTCTGGGTGGATGGGGATGACGCGGCGGCTACTGGCATTCTTTAAATTCTGGCCGTCTCGATTATCGTCGATGCGGATGCACGGGATACCTTGTACCTCAGCTAAGTCGTGAACGTGCAACTGGCATAACTCTTCCAGTCTGGCACCCGTGTAGCGCCCAAGGAGCGGTAGCCAATAACGCCACGGATGCTTGCGGGCTTCTGTTCGTAGGTTGCTCAGATCAAGCAGTTTGCCTAAATCGTCGTTTGAGAATGACAGC
This sequence comes from Janthinobacterium sp. LPB2021202312-11-4, assembly GCF_037049705.1. Classification (NCBI taxonomy): domain Bacteria; kingdom Pseudomonadati; phylum Pseudomonadota; class Betaproteobacteria; order Burkholderiales; family Oxalobacteraceae; genus Janthinobacterium; species Janthinobacterium sp. LPB2021202312-11-4. The sequence goes on from NZ_JBAGKV010000018.1 coordinate 1,096, forward strand.
CGGGCGTCTTTCGCTGACCCCGTCATTACCTTCAAACCTGATAACGGGTTTTCTTTTATGTAGCCGTTGGCTTTGCACCAATTCAGGAATGCAGAGAGCTTGCGGAGTCGGTTGTTCACCGTAGTGGCTGTGATGGTCTTGTACGTGCTGCCTGACTCGACAACCTGTAGAAGTGCCTTCCCTTTGAACTCTGGACGAAGCTCGAAGTATTGCGGGCATCGGCTTAGTCGATCCTTCAGGGTGCGTGCATGCTCCACGTCGAAGGCTAAAGCGGGCATATCTCCCATCAACTCAAAGAGATCACGTAAGGCTCGCTGCACTTCAAAGGTGCTGACGGTTCGCCACGTGCCGCCACGTTTACCTTCTTCTATATATAGCTTCGAAAGGGTGCTCAGCGTGGGGCCGCTTGTGGATGTCCTGATCGGAGTTCCAGCGTTGGTTTTGGTGGCTGATATGGGTACTGATGGCGTGGGGGTGTCGGCCATCCATGACGCACATAGAGCACGCAGCTCTTCGAGTTCAATTAGTGGGTGATTGGCGATGTGGTTGTGTACTTGATGGGCCAGTGAGCAGGCAAGGAAGAGGGCGGCTTTACGCTCCCTTAAACCTAGGCTCATACGCAATGTGTGACAGTGCCGGGAGTGATACTTGGGTAGGCGGAGATTCAGGTAGTAGAGCGCCCCGCGCCTGATTATGTAGGTCATGTGTGACACCAATGTGTGACAGCTATGTGTGACAGTGGTGGCTACACCCCAAGTTTTTGGTGTTGATGAATGATGGTATTCGCCGCTCTATGGCGGTAACGCAAACCCCCTTTAAATCCTGCCAACCCAAGCGCCGTCCGGCTTTCAACGATTAACCGAGCATGCTTGCATGCCACCTGGTCAGATCCGGAAGGAAGCAGCCATAGCGGGAACATCGTGTGCCGGGGTGTGGCTGGTGGGGTTGCCTCCATAACGCCAAGTCCTCAGCTTTGAGGCTTGTGCGCGCAACATGCTCTGATACTTTTCGTTTTAAAAATCTTTATGTTCTGTTTGTCTGCTGCGCTGTCATGCGGCGGTTTTTTCGTGTCTGTCGTTTAAGAATGCTGCGCTGTCAGGGTCGCCTGACAGCGCAGAATGATGAAGGCCTTAAGCCTTTTTGCGGCTGAACAACTTGCGCACGAAGCCGGCGATCACCACCAGCCCGACGATCAGGAATTTTTTCGCGGCCAGCAGAAAAATGCCGATCTTGGCAAACAGCCCTGCCTTGGCCGCCAGACCGCCACCCACCAATGCCGCCAGACCGTAGGACGCCAGTTTGTCGGTGGCGGGGCTGTAGTCGGTGTAGAGGTTGCCGTCGGTGAAGTTGGTGAAGGCGATGACCTTCGGCAGCTCTTGCTTGACCATTGGCAAGTCCGCCATCGCGGCAACGGCGTTCAACTCCAGTACGCCTTTGCGGCCCAGTACCCGAATGCTGTAGTTCAAGGTGCTGCCCTCGGCATCGTCGGATTTCAGTTCCCGCGCCCAGTACATTTTGTGGCTGGTTTCGTCGTAATGCGGCTGCTCGGCCCAGCCCAGCAAGTGCAGGCCGGCATAGCCTTGCTTCTGGCGCTCTTTATTGTCCTCCTCGTCCTCTTCCTGCATTTGCTTGAGCAGGTCGGCGTAGTCGATTTTCGCCGCGTCCTCGTCGGAAATGTGCCCGTCTTCGGTATAGCTGACGATCACGCCCCAGCCGCTGGCGGCCAGCGGGTTTATGGCTGTCGGGATAATCATGCCCAGTGTCTCGGTGCCGGGTGGGTTGCCCCAGCCTTCGGTCAGCAGGCGTTCGGTGTCTTTGGGGTTGAGGTAATAAAACTCGTCGTTGAGCTTCATCGTCGCAGTGCCCGAGGGCAGGGTGATGGTGCCGTGCTGCTTCTTGAGGGAGGCGAGAAACTGCTCGGGCGATTGCTCTGCTTGAGCGGCTTCGACAGTTTCTGGCGCAGGCGTGGTGGCCGCTTGGGCGGGGTTATGCAGGGCGCACAGCAGTGCAGCCATCAAGAACGGACGGAGGTGTTTCATCGTATTCCTTTACATTTTGAATTGATTTAGCGCGAGGATATCGGACGGCCATTATCGGCGCACGCCCTTTGAGTCTGTTTCTGGCGCCTGAACAAGCAAAAGGCAGATCGGTCGATGTCGACAAATCTGCCTTCTTTGTTCCTGGCACTAAGGCTTGGACAAGGCCTGGTCAACCGCTGCAATCAGCTTTCCCAGATCCTTCGGGGTGGCTTTATGTATGACACCGAACAGATACGCTCGCTGTTCATCTTCATCGCCCAGATCTGCGAAAAAGGCTTTCAGCTTCACGCCCAGCACATCTGAAAGCAGGAACAACGCTTCCACGCTGGGGGTATAGGTACCGGTTTCGAAGCGGCTGATGGTTTTAGGGTCAAAACCGGTTTTTTCGCCGAGTTCAGCCTGAGTAAGCCCCGCGACCTTGCGGTAGCGTCGGATGGCCGGACCCAAACTTGAAATTTGCATCGCTCAATTCCCATTTAGAATCAAGAACTTAACGATAGATTTTTGCATTAGACAACTGCATGATCCATCACCTTGCTTTGCAAAATGTGATGTATTTCGTAGAATCGGCACTCATAGGGGGCATTTGGTGACCTGCTTACAGACGTTGAGACGATGTGAGCCGTCCAGCATTGCGTTCCATTGCCGGGTGTGCGGACGAGTCTTCAGTGGCGGGAAAGCTGTATTAAATGTAACTGATTCACTGTTTCAGCCTTGCCCGAGGCCTATGAGCCTAGTTGATCCTGGGCTGTCCCGGGGCCATCAACAGCTGTCCATGGAGTGATCACGTGTCTCTGCGCAGTTCGTTTCAAAACATCTCTTCCGGGCATTCTGCACTGGTCGAGCGGTACCACCGCTAGCGACAGAGAGCCTGACTCATGGATGAGAAATACCGCAGGGCCGTGGATGCCGCCGCCATTTTTTCCGAAACGGACTTGAGCGGCCGGATCACTTACGTCAATGACCAGTTCTGCACCATCTCCGGCTATAGCCGCGAGGAGCTGATCGGGCAGAACCATCGCCTGTTGAATTCCGGTCTGCACTCCGCCGATTTCTTCGCCAGCCTGTGGCGCACCATCGCCCTGGGCAGCGTCTGGAAGGGCGAGATCTGTAACCGCGCCAAGGATGGCAGCCTGTACTGGGTCGACAGCACCATGGTGCCGGTGCTCGACGACGCCACCGGGCGGGTTCACCGTTATTTGTCGATACGTTTCGATATCAGCGAAAAACGCCAGTTGCTGCACTCCCTGCAATGGCGGGTCGGGCATGACGTGCTGACCGGGCTGCCCAACCGCGCATTCCTTTCGGATTTGCTGGACCAGGCGCTGGAGTTCTCCCGCAAGGAAAACATCCCGCTGGCAGTCTGCATGCTCGACCTCGATGGCTTTAAGGCTGTCAACGATGGCTACGGGCATGCCAGTGGCGATTTGCTGCTGGTGGAAGTGGCCAAGCGCTTGCGCATGATCGTGCGCGGCGAAGATGTGGTGGCGCGGCTGGCCGGCGATGAGTTCGTATTGGTGTTGCGTTACGTGCGGGACTTGCCGGAACTGCGCGCCGCGCTGAATCGGGTGTTGGGCGCGATTTCGGCGCCGTACTCGCTGCATGGCAAAGACATCAATGTGTTTGCCAGCATTGGCGTGACCCTATTCCCCTACGACAACGAAGATGCCGAAACCCTGCTGCGCCACGCCGATCAGGCCATGTACGTGGCCAAGCAGCGCGGACGCAACCGTTTTCACCTGTTCGATGTCTCTCGGGACCAGGAAGTCAAAGCCACCCACCAGACGGTCGAGCGGGTGCGTCAAGCCCTGGCGGACGGCGAGTTGTGCCTGCATTTTCAGCCCAAGGTGAACATGCGCAGCGGCGAGGTGGTCGGCTTCGAAGCGTTATTGCGTTGGGAGCATCCGCAAAATGGCCTGGTGCCGCCGCGCGAGTTCTTGCCGCTGGTGGAGGAGACTGACCTGATCATCGATATCGGTGAATGGGTCATGGACCAGGTCTTGTCGCAATTACAGCGCTGGCAGCAGGCCGGGAAGGGCTGGCCGGTCAGCATTAATATTGCGGCGCGGCATTTTCAGCGGGTGGATTTCGTCGAGCGGCTCCAGCAAGTGCTCGCCCGGCACAACCAGGTCGCCCCGCAACTGCTGGACCTGGAAATCGTCGAGTCGGTGGCCGTCGAGAATATCCAGCATGTCAGCGCCTGTTTGCAGGCTTGCCAGGCACTCGGGGTGCAGTTTTCGCTGGGGGATTTTGGTACGGGTTATTCGTCCCTGAGCTACCTCAAGCGCCTGCGCACGCAAACCATCAAGATCGATAAATCCTTTGTGCGTGACATTCTTCATGATCATGACGACCTGGCGCTGACCACTGCGGTGATCGGTTTGGCCCGGGCGTTTGGCCGGCAGGTGATCGCCGAGGGGCTGGAGAGCATCGAGCACGGTCAATTGTTACTGAGTCTGGGCTGCGAAGTGGCTCAAGGCTATTTCATCGCCCGGCCAATGCCTCCGGCGGAAGTGCCCGGCTGGGTCGCCGGGTTTATTGCGCCGGCGCAGTGGCGGGAACTGGATCAGGTTGGCTGACAAAATGTGTGTCCGCCATCAATCCTACTGTGGCAGCGGGCTTGCTCGCGAAAGCATTTGGTCAGTCAACACTGATGTCGTCTGACACGACGCTTTCGCGAGCAAGCCCGCTCCCACATGGGTTTTGCGTCGATCATGAAAATTATCTAGGGCGTTCGCGGCTCGGCGCCGATGTAGAGCCCGATGATGTCATCAATCTCGCCGGACATTTTCATCCGCAGCAAGGTGCGCAAGATACGTTGCACCGGTACGTTCGGGTCGTTACGCACGTAGCAGCCGACATTCTGCTCTTGCAGCATGGCCACCGCTTGCAGTTGCTGATCAGGCAGCAAGCGCTGATTGAACCAGTCCAGGGTCCATTGATTGCTGACGGCGTAGCGAGAGCGACCGGCCAAGAGTTTTTCCAGCACTTGCTCCTGATTGCGCGCGTCTTCGCGTTGCAACTGGCCGGCATCGAACAGCGGTTGCAGCGTCGGGTAGATATAGCCGAGCACGGTGCCGATGGCCTCGTGCCGCAGATCCGCCGGGTTTACTGACACGGGCATGTCCTTGCGGCTGACCAGCAGGTCGCGCTGCAAGAACAGCGGAATGCTCCAGATGTAATCCCCGGACTGATTGGGCAGCCACGACTGTGCGGCATAGCAGCGCACGTCGACTTCGCCGTGTTCCATGGCGTTCTGCACCCGCGCCCGGGGCAGCACATGAAATTCGGCGGGGGAGCCGACCTGGGTCGAGAGGCTGAGCAGGATGTCGTAGAGAATGCCCTGGGTTGGCCGGCCGCGATCCAGTTGCACTATCGGCATGGCCCAACTGTCGGCCATGACGAAGCGCAGCGGCGCGTCGGCGGCTGTGGCGTTCAGGCAGATCAACAACAAAGCCCCCAAGGCCAACCGCATAAACGCTCCGGTACTGATGAACCCTGTGCTGATAAATAGCTCCCCAAAATGCAGCTTAGCCAGATTAGACGAGCACACCGGATGCAATTTCAGGCCTGCTCCGCTAGCATTAGCCGCTTCTGCTTCCCAGTGGCGATGGTTTTCGATGAGTTATCAGGTTCTTGCACGTAAATGGCGTCCGCGCTCGTTCCGCGAAATGGTCGGCCAGACCCATGTGCTCAAGGCTCTGATCAATGCCTTGGACAGCCAGCGGCTGCACCACGCCTACCTGTTTACCGGGACGCGCGGTGTCGGCAAGACCACCATCGCACGAATCATTGCCAAATGTCTGAACTGTGAAACAGGTATCACCTCGACGCCCTGCGGCGAGTGTTCGGTGTGCCGAGAGATCGATGAAGGCCGCTTTGTCGACCTGATCGAAATCGACGCCGCGAGCCGGACCAAGGTCGAGGACACCCGCGAGTTGCTCGACAACGTGCAGTACGCACCGAGCCGTGGGCGCTTCAAGGTCTACCTGATCGACGAAGTGCACATGCTCTCCAGCCATTCCTTCAATGCGCTGCTGAAAACCCTCGAAGAGCCGCCGCCCTACGTCAAGTTCATCCTGGCGACCACCGATCCGCAGAAACTTCCGGCAACGATTCTTTCCCGTTGCCTGCAATTCTCCCTGAAGAACATGACACCGGAGCGGGTGGTCGAGCATTTGACCCACGTGCTGGGCGTCGAGCAGGTGCCGTTCGAAGACGATGCGCTGTGGCTGCTGGGCCGCGCTGCCGATGGTTCGATGCGCGATGCCATGAGCCTGACCGACCAGGCCATCGCCTTCGGTGAAGGCAAGGTCATGGCCGCCGACGTGCGAGCGATGCTCGGCACCCTCGATCATGGCCAGGTGTTCGATGTCCTGCATTCGTTGATCGAAGGCGATGCCAAGGCATTGCTCGAAGCGGTTCGTCATCTGGCCGAGCAAGGCCCGGACTGGAATGGCGTGCTCTCGGAAATTCTTAACGTGCTGCACCGTGTCGCCATCGCCCAGGCCTTGCCCGAAGGCGTCGACAACGGCCACGGCGACCGTGACCGGGTGCTGGCACTGGCCCAGGCGTTGCCGGCCGAAGACGTGCAGTTCTATTACCAGATGGGGCTCATCGGGCGCCGCGACTTGCCGCTGGCACCGGACCCGCGTGGTGGCTTCGAAATGGTCCTGCTGCGCATGCTGGCGTTCAGGCCGGCGGACACGGCGGATGCCCCGAGGCAGCCGCTAAAGCCAGTGGGGATCAGCCAGGCCACAGTTGATTCCACCAATTCTGTGGCTGCCGCGCCTAAAGTTGCGCCGGTAGTCCCTGCGGCGGCGGCACCTGTTGCGCCTGCGCCGGTCGTTGCCCCGGCCCCTGAGCCCGAGCCTGAGCCGGTTGTGCCAGTGGTCGTGCCCGAGCCTGTGGTTGAAACGGTCGCGGTTGCACCTGTCGTCGACCTGCCATGGAACGACCCGGTTGAACCCGAAGTGGTCCAGCAACCCGCCGTCGAGCCAGTGCTGGAAACCGCCAGCGAGCAACCCGAGTTGCCGCCGATGCCGATGCCAACGCCTGACAGCGCAGTGCCGGACGCGCCGGAATGGGCCGCTGCGCCGATCCCGGAGCCGTCCGTGGCCGACGTCGATGCTGCCACGCCGGGCATCGACCTCGACGACGAGCCGCCACTGGACGAGGATTACATCGAGCCGGACATCGACTCGGCCTATAGCTACCTCGATGAACTGGCCAGCGAACACACCGCCGAACCGGCGCCGGAACCCGAGCCAGAGCCCGCCGCCGCACCAGCCACCGGGTTGGCGCTGCAATGGCTGGAACTGTTCCCGAAACTGCCGATCTCCGGCATGACCGGCAGCATCGCCGCCAACTGCACGTTGATTTCCGTTGAAGGCGACAACTGGCTGTTGCACCTGGACCCGGCTCACAGTGCCTTGTTCAACTCGACGCAACAGCGTCGCTTGAACGATGCGCTGAACCAGTTTCACGGCCGCACGCTGACCCTGAGCATGGAGCTGATCAAGCCCGAGCAGGAAACCCCGGCCCAGGCTGCGTCCCGGCGCCGTGTGAACCGCCAGCGCGAGGCCGAGGAGTCGATCCACGGCGATCCGTTCATCCAGCAGATGATGGAGCAGTTCGGTGCGGTGGTCCGGAACGATACTATTGAACCTGTCGAAGCCCTGGTCAGTCAGGGCTAATAACTGAAGGCGTTCGGCTACCGTTGCCGGGCGCCGTTTTTATCCAAGTACTTTGAGGTGATTACCATGATGAAAGGTGGCATGGCCGGCCTGATGAAGCAGGCGCAGCAGATGCAGGAAAAAATGGCCAAGATGCAGGAAGAACTGGCCAACGCCGAAGTCACCGGTAAGGCCGGTGGCGATATGGTCACCGTGGTGATGACCGGTCGTCACGACGTCAAGCGCGTGACCATCGACCCAAGCCTGGTTGAAGGCCTGAGCGAAGACGACAAAGAGATGCTGGAGGCCGTATTCGCCGCCGCCGTCAACGATGCCGTGCGCAAGATCGAAGCCAACAGCCAGGACAAGATGGGCAGCGTAACCGCAGGCATGCAACTGCCGCCGGGTATGAAACTGCCATTCTGATTCGCCAAGGCGCGTCGGATGGGCTACAAAAAATGCCAGGCATTGCGCCTGGCATTTTTGTTTCTGGCTGGTGGGGTTGTTGTGTCCGTGAGGCCGCCTTCGCGATCAAGCTTCGCTCCTACGTGTCATATGTCGGCCCGAATCGCGCGGCTGACGTAAAACCTGCAGGAGCAAGGCTTGCCCGCGATGAATCCACCTCGGTCCCACTGAATAAACATCGAACGCCCTACCGCCACGACGGTCTGCTCCCTATACCGCTGAATTCACCGATCAAGGAGACGCTCACATGCCACAAGCATTGACCCTCAACCAACGTATCGTCCTGGTGTCCCGCCCGGTAGGCGCGCCGACTCCAGAGAATTTTCGCCTGGAGCGCGTGGCGCTGCCGGAGCTGGCGGACGGCCAGGTGTTGCTCAAGACCCTTTACCTGTCCCTCGATCCCTACATGCGCGGTCGCATGAGTGACGCGCCGTCCTACGCCGCGCCGGTGGAAATCGACGAGGTGATGACCGGTGGCGCTGTCAGTCGCGTCGAGCGTTCGCTCAATCCCAAGTTTCAGGAAGGGGATGTGGTGGTCGGCTCCACCGGTTGGCAGAGCCACAGCATCAGCGACGGTCGCAACATCATTCCGGTGCCGGCCGGGCTGTCGAGCCCGTCGATGGCGTTGGGCGTGCTGGGCATGCCGGGCATGACGGCCTACATGGGCCTGATGGACATCGGCCAGCCCAAGGCCGGTGAAACTCTGGTGGTTGCCGCTGCGTCGGGTGCCGTGGGTTCGGTGGTCGGCCAGGTGGCGAAGCTCAAGGGCCTGCGAGTGGTTGGCGTGGCCGGTGGCGCCGAGAAGTGCCGCTACGTGGTCGAGGAGTTGGGTTTCGACGCCTGCATCGACCACAAGAGCCCGGATTTTGCCAGTGATCTGGCGCTGGCGTGCCCCAAAGGCGTCGACATCTACTACGAGAACGTCGGCGGTAAGGTCTTCGACGCGATCGTGCCGTTGCTCAACGCCAAGGCGCGGATTCCGCTCTGCGGTCTGATTGCCGGCTACAACGCCCATGAAGCACCGAGCGGACCGGATCGCCTGCCGCAATTGCAGCGCACCTTGTTGACCAAACGGGTGCGTATCCAGGGCTTTATCGTGTTCGACGACTACGGTGATCGTCAGCCGGAATTCGTCAGTGCCATGGCGCCGTGGGTGCGCGAGGGCAAGGTCAAGTTCCGCGAGGACGTCGTCGAGGGCCTGGAGCAGGCGCCCGAGGCGTTCATCGGTCTGCTGGAGGGGCGCAACTTCGGCAAACTGGTGGTGCGGGTCGCTCAGGACTGAGTATTTGACGCTGGCCAGAGGCGCGGGTATAAACCGCGTCTCGTTGTTTTTGTCGGACTTTTCCCCATGAGCTTCAGCCCTCTGATTCGCCAACTGATCGATGCCCTGCGAACGTTGCCGGGCGTGGGTCAGAAAACCGCCCAGCGCATGGCGTTGCAACTGCTCGAGCGCGATCGCAGCGGCGGCTCGCGCCTGGCGCTGGCCCTGAGCCAGGCCATGGAAGGGGTCGGTCACTGCCGCTTGTGCCGCACGCTGACCGAAGACGACCTCTGCCCGCAATGCGCCGACAACCGCCGTGACGACACGTTGTTGTGCGTGGTGGAAGGGCCGATGGATGTCTACGCCGTGGAACAGACCGGTTTTCGTGGTCGCTACTTTGTGCTCAAGGGCCATTTGTCGCCGCTCGACGGTCTCGGACCAGAGGCCATCGGCATTCCGCAATTGCTGGCGCGGATTGAAGAGGCGGGCACCTTTGCCGAAGTCATCCTGGCCACCAATCCGACGGTGGAAGGTGAAGCCACGGCGCATTACATCGCCCAGTTGCTCAGCAATAAAGGCTTGATCGCTTCGCGTATCGCCCATGGCGTGCCGTTGGGTGGCGAGCTGGAACTGGTGGATGGCGGGACCTTGGCGCATTCGTTTGCCGGGCGTAAGCCGATCGCCTTGTAACCGTTGAAAGTAAAAGATCGCAGCCTTCGGCAGCTCCTACGGTGGGAGGGCGTACACCTCGTAGGAGCTGCCGAAGGCTGCGATCTTTTGATCTCTTCTTGAAAACCAAGCAAGCGCTCGGTTAACGTCGCTGAACCCTTCAGTGGAGTTCGCCGATGCCTGCCTTCCAGGAATACTTCGATTCCAGCCACCAATTGGTCCGTGACAGTGTCAGGCGTTTCGTCGAGCGCGAGATCCTGCCGGACATCGACCAGTGGGAGGAAGCCGAAAGCTTTCCCCGTGAGCTCTACCTCAAGGCCGGTGCGGCGGGGATTCTCGGTATCGGTTACCCCGAAGCCCTGGGCGGCAGCCATGAAGGTGATCTGTTCGCCAAGGTTGCGGCCAGCGAAGAGCTGATGCGTTGCGGCTCCGGCGGTTTGGTGGCGGGGCTTGGTTCTCTGGACATCGGCCTGCCGCCGATTCTCAAGTGGGCCCGGCCCGAGGTCCGTGATCGGGTGGTGCCGCAGGTGTTGTCCGGCGAGAAGATCAGCGCTTTGGCCATCACCGAGCCCAGCGGCGGTTCCGATGTGGCCAACCTGCAAACCCGCGCCGTGCGCGACGGTGACGTCTACCGGGTCAGCGGCAGTAAAACCTTTATCACCAGCGGTATTCGTGCGGATTTTTACACCGTCGCGGTGCGCACTGGCGCGCCGGGTTTTGGCGGCATCAGCCTGTTGTTGATCGAGAAGGGCACACCCGGTTTCACCGTTGGCCGACAGTTAAAGAAAATGGGTTGGTGGGCGTCGGACACCGCCGAGTTGTTCTTCGACGATTGCCGGGTGCCGGTGGGCCATCTGATCGGCGCCGAAAACATGGGCTTCGCCTGCATCATGGGTAACTTCCAGAGCGAACGCCTGGCCCTGGCGCTGATGGCCAACATGACCGCGCAGCTGGCGCTGGAAGAAGCCTTGAAATGGGCGCGGCAGCGCGAGGCCTTTGGCAAGCCGATCGGCAAGTTCCAGGTGCTCAAGCATCGCCTCGCGGAAATGGCCACGGCCCTGGAAGTGTCACGGGAGTTCACCTATCGCCAGGCGGCGAAAATGGCGGCGGGGCAGAGTGTGATCAAGGAGATATCCATGGCCAAGAATTTCGCCACCGACACGGCGGATCGCATTACCACGGATGCGGTGCAGATTCTGGGGGGAATGGGTTACATGCGCGAAAGCCTGGTGGAGCGGCTGTATCGGGATAACCGGATTCTGTCGATTGGCGGCGGAACGCGGGAAGTGATGAACGAGATCATCAGCAAGCAGATGGGGCTTTAAGAGCAAAAAGATCGCAGCCTTCGGCAGCTCCTACACTGGGATGGCGTACACCCGTAGGAGCTGCCGAAGGCTGCGATCTTTTAATCTTTACTGTTCGCTCAACGCAAACTGCGTCAGGCAAAACGTCGGAATCCCCATGTCTTCCAACCGCTGCGACCCGCCCAACTCCGGCAAATCAATAATCGCCGCCGCTTCATGCACTCGCGCACCCATGCGCCGAATCAGATTCGCCGCTGCGATCAAGGTGCCACCGGTCGCAATCAGATCATCGAACATCACCACCGAATCGCCCTCGCACAGGCTGTCGGCGTGCACTTCGAGGAAGGCTTCGCCGTACTCGGTCGCGTAACCTTCGGCCAGCACATCCGCTGGCAGTTTGCCTTGCTTGCGAAACAGCACCAGCGGCTTGTTCAACTGGTACGCCAACACCGAGCCGATCAGGAAGCCCCGGGCATCCATCGCGCCGATGTGGGTGAAGTCGGCCTCGACGTAACGGTGGGCGAAGCTGTCCATCACCAGGCGCAGGGCCGTGGGCGATTGGAACAACGGGGTGATGTCGCGGAAGATCACGCCCGGCTTGGGAAAGTCGATCACGGGGCGGATCAGGGATTTGATGTCGAAGGAGTCGAAGACCATCGTCGAGGTGTCCTGGCAGGGCTGCAAACGACGCAGTATAACGGCGGCTGAACCGTTTCGCTCAGCCGCAATGGTGTCCGTCAGTCGAGGGAGCCGCCGGCCAGGGCGCAGAGCTGGATCGGGTCGAGGATATGGATTTCCTTACCCTCGGCGGCAATCAGTTCGTTTTGCTGGAAGCGAGTGAATACCCGGGACACGGTTTCTACCGCCAGGCCCAGGTAATTGCCGATTTCGTTGCGCGACATGCTCAAGCGGAACTGGTTGGCCGAGAACCCGCGCGCGCGAAAGCGCGCGGACAGGTTGACCAGGAACGTGGCGATGCGCTCGTCGGCGGTTTTCTTCGACAGCAGTAACATCATTTGCTGATCGTCACGAATCTCGCGGCTCATCACCCGCATCAACTGACGACGCAGTTGCGGCAGTTGCAGGGCCAGTTCGTCGAGGCGTTCGAAAGGAATTTCGCAGACCGAGGTGGTTTCCAGTGCCTGGGCCGACACCGGGTGCTTTTCAGTGTCCATGCCCGACAGGCCGACCAGTTCGCTCGGCAGGTGGAAACCGGTGAGCTGTTCTTCGCCGCCATCGCTGAGGCTGAAGGTCTTCAGGGCGCCCGAGCGTACTGCATAAACGGAATCGAAGGTGTCGCCCTGGCGGAACAGGAACTCGCCTTTTTTCAGTGGGCGACCACGTTTAACGATCTCGTCCAGCGCATCCATGTCTTCCAGATTCAGAGAAAGTGGCAAGCAGAGGGGAGCCAGGCTGCAATCCTTGCAATGGGCCTGGGTATGAGCGCGCAGCTTTACTGGCTCGGACATTTCTTCAATCCTTGTGGGAAAAACACACATAAGCCGTAAGGGTAACTCACGGGAGGACGTTCAGGCCAGTACACGGCGAATTTGCCGCAGGCTTGTAAAGCCAGTGAGCGCTCGGCCGATAGCCTGTCTACTGATCGCTTGCAAGGAACTGCATTCATGTCCGCCATTGGCACGTTGAGTCCCGGTAACAACGGCTTGTCGTCGTTGATCGATACCTCGAAAACCGCAACGGCCAATGAGTCTGACGTCACCTCGCCGATCTCCGAAACCCCGACCAAAGTCGAAGGCATCAAAGTCTCGCTGTCCGGTGCCGGGATCGAAAAGGCCGCCGCGCCCAAGGGTGAAAACAGCGACATCGAAGAAAGCGGTTTGCCGGAGAACATTCAGCAGATCCTGAAGATGATTCGCAAATTGCAGCAGCAGATCGCCGAGAAACTGGCCGAAATGCAGGCGGTGATGAGAGATAAACGTCTGAGCCCGGAAGAAATAAAGGCCAAACTCGGCGCCTTGCAAGCGTTTATCAACAACCTCAACGGTGGCCTGATCACCGCCAACACCGCACTCAGTAAAGCCATGAAACAGGCGGGCCTGACGCCGCAGCAAATCCTCAAAGCGGCGTCATTGGCCATGAAGTCCTAAATCACCCGGGAAAACCGCTGGCGATTCTGTTGTTCAAGGTAGGCATCGAAAACCATGCACACCGAGCGCACCAGCAGGCGTCCGGCCGGTAATACGGTGATCCCTTCGCTGGTCAGTTCGATCAAGCCGTCCCTGGCCATCTCCTCCAACTGCGGCCAGAGTTCGCCGAAGTAGCCACGGAAATCGATATTGAACGCTTGCTCGATCCCGGCGAAGTCCAGGCTGAAACTGCAAATCAATTGCTGAATCACCGCCCGTCGCAGGCGATCGTCGGCGTTGCACAGCAGGCCGCGATTGGTGGCCAGTTGCGCCGAGGCCAGGGTGTTTTGATACAGGTTCAAATCACTGGTGTTCTGGCAGTACAGGTCACCGATCTGGCTGATGGCCGAGACGCCGAGGCCGATCAAGTCGCAATGGCCGTGGGTGGTGTAGCCCTGGAAGTTGCGTTGCAGGGTCGATTCTTCCTGGGCAATCGCCAATTCGTCGTCGGGCAGGGCGAAATGGTCCATGCCGATGTAGTGGTAACCGGCCTTGGTCAGTTGTTCGATGGTGCCCTGGAGCATTTCCAGTTTTTGCGCGGGTGTCGGCAGTTCGTTGCTGTTGATCCGCCGTTGCGGCATGAAGCGTTCCGGCAAGTGTGCGTAGTTGAACACCGAGAGCCGGTCCGGTTGCAGGGCGATGACTTCATCGACCGTGCGGGCGAAATTCTCGGGCGTCTGGCGCGGCAAGCCGTAGATCAGGTCGATGTTGATCGAGCGAAACTGCAAAGTGCGTGCGGCGTCGATGACGGCGCGGGTTTCTTCCAGGCTTTGCAGGCGATTGACTGCGCGTTGCACGGCGGGGTCGAGGTCTTGCAGGCCGATGCTGACCCGGTTGAAGCCCAGTTCCCGCAGCAGGCCCATGGTCGACCAGTCGGCTTCCCGGGGGTCGATTTCGATGCCGTAGTCGCCGGAATCGTCGTCCAGCAAGTTGAAGTGCTTGCGCAACTGGGCCATGAGTTGGCGCAGTTCGTCGTGGCTGAGGAAGGTCGGGGTACCGCCGCCGAAATGCAGTTGCTCGACTTTCTGGGCCGGGTCGAGGTGGCAGGCGATCAACTGGATCTCCTGCTCCAGGCGCTGCAAGTAGGGGAGTGCGCGGCCGCGGTCCTTGGTGATGACTTTGTTGCAGGCGCAGTAGTAGCAAATGTTCGCGCAGAACGGCACGTGCACATACAAGGACAGTGGGCGCAGCGCTTTGCGGCTGTCGCGCAGGGCATGAAACAGGTCGAACGTGCCGACCTGGCTGTTGAATTGAACGGCGGTCGGGTACGAGGTATAGCGCGGCCCCGACAGGTCGTAACGGCGAATCAGGTCTGTGTCCCAACGAATGGCGTCGAGCATGCGGGCATTCCCCCGGATAGGCTTGCAGTGTCAGCGAGTCTATGGGGTGCGGCGTTGGGGCATCTTGATTTACATCAACGGTCAGGATTTGTGTTGCCCTTTCGGGCCTCTTCGCGGGCAAGCCTCGCTCCTACAGGGGGCCGCGAATTCCTGTAGGAGCGAGGCTTGCCCGCGAAGGGGGCGCCGCCGATCTAATGCCCCATCAACCAATGCTGATGCGGCCCCGGCAACGTCCAGATCCCGAACAGGATCACCAGCAAGCCGCCACTCATTCGCACGCTGCGCTTGCGCAACAACGCGGTAACCCGCTCCGCCGCCAGGCCCGTCGCCAGCAGCACCGGCCACGTCCCGAGCCCGAATGCCAGCATCAACAACGCACTATCAAGCGCATTACCCTGGCTCGCCGCCCACAGCAACGTGCTGTAAACCAGCCCGCACGGCAACCAGCCCCAGAGCGCGCCTAGCAACAAGGCGCGAGGCAGGCTCGACACCGGCAGCAGTTTGTTGGCAACTGGCTGGATATGCCGCCACAGGCCGCGACCGAGGCTTTCGATACGGGTCAGGCCGCTCCACCAGCCGGCCAGGTACAGGCCCATGCTGATCAACAGCAGCCCGGCGATGATGCGCATGACCATCGCCGCCGGGCTGTTGGCCACCGCCCAGCCAGCCAGGCCGATCAGCAGGCCGGCGGTGGCATAGCTGAGAATTCGCCCAAGGTTGTAGGCCAGCAGCAGACGGAAGCGGCGGCTGCGTTGTTCCTTGGGAATCGCCAGGGTCAGCGCGCCCATCAAACCGCCGCACATGCCCAGGCAATGGCCGCCACCGAGCAGGCCAAGGATCACCGCTGATACCAGCAGCGGCGCCAGCTCAAGCATGGGGTGGCGCCTTGTCGTCGGGTTTGGCCGGGTGACCGCTGGCTTCATCGACCGCCGCTTGGTGGGCCGGGTCCTGGTCGTCGAACAGAATGCTATGGGCCGGGCCGTCGAGGTCGTCGTACTGACCACTGTCGACCGCCCAGAAGAAGATGTAGACGGCGATGGCCACGATCAGCAGTGCCGCCGGGATCATCACATAAAGAGCTGGCATTGGAAGACTCCATGCCCGCGCGGCTCAGGCCGGCAGCGGACGGGTTGCTGGCGTGGTGCGGGCCTTGGGCGTGCTCGGCATGCGAGTCAGGCGCAGGGCGTTGAGTACCACGGTCAACGAACTGATCGACATGCCGACCGCAGCCCACACCGGAGTGATCCAGCCAAGGGCGGCGAACGGCAACATGAGGCCATTGTACAGCCCGGCCCACAGCAGGTTTTCGATGATTACCCGGCGGGTGCGTCGCGCCAGGCTGAAGGCTTGCACCAAGGCATCGAGGCGGTTGGACAACAGCACCGCATCGGCGCTGGTTTTCGCCAGGTCGGTGGCCGAACCCATGGCCACGCTGATGTCAGCGGCGGCCAGCACCGGTACATCGTTGACCCCGTCGCCGAGCATCAACACCTTGCGACCTTCCTTGTGCAACTGTTGCAGCACCTGCAACTTGTCATCGGGCCGCAAACCACCACGGGCCTCGTCGATGCCCAACTCGGCGGCGACGCTGGCGACCATCGGCGAACTGTCGCCGGACAGCAACAGTGTGCGCCAGCCGCGCGCCTTGCACGCGGCGAGCAGGGCCGGCGCATCGGCGCGCAAACGGTCGTCGAGGACAAACCACGCCAGCGCGCCGGTTTGATCGCCCAGCAGCAGCCATTGCCCGGCTTCATCCGGCATCAATGGCACGCTGGCGCCGCTGAGTTCGCAGACAAACCCCGGTTGGCCGATCCGCAGGCGTTGCTCACCGACCAGGCCTTCAAGGCCCAATCCCGGCGTACTCAGGACTTCTTCGGCCGCCAGTGGCGCGCGGCCAAACGCCCGGGCGATCGGGTGTTCGGAGCGGTTTTCCAGCGCCGCCGCGAGGCCCAGGCACTCATCGCTGCCGAGGGTCCCGAGCGGGCGAATCGAGCGCAACGCCAGACGACCTTCGGTCAGCGTGCCGGTTTTGTCGAAAATCACCGTGTCGATCTGGTTCAGGCCTTCGAGCACATGGCCGCGAGTCAGCAGTAGACCGAGTTTGTGCAACGTGCCGGTGGCGGCGGTCAGCGCGGTTGGCGTGGCCAGGGACAAAGCGCACGGGCAGGTTGCGACGAGCATCGCCAGCACGATCCAGAAGGCCCGCGATGAATCCAGCTCCCACCACAGCAGGCCAATGGCGGCCGCCGCAATCAGCGACAGCAGCAGGAACCACTGGGCGGCGCGGTCGGCGATTTCCGCCAGGCGTGGTTTTTCCGCTTGGGCGCGCTCCAGCAGGCGGACGATGGCGGACAGTCGCGTGTCATGACCCAGGGCCAGCACTTCCACGGTCAACGCGCCTTCAACGTTCAAGGTGCCCGCCGTGACCGCATCGCCCAAGGTGCGCGGTTGCGGCAGGTATTCACCGGTGAGCAGGGATTCGTCGATGCTCGACTGGCCGTCGAGGATCTTGCCGTCGGCCGGGAGGATCGCCCCCGGATGCACCAGCACTCGATCGCCGACGCGCAATTCGCTGAGCAGGATGCGCTCGCTCTGGCCATCGGCACTCAGGCGCAGGCACGAGGCCGGCAGCAGGTTGACCAATTGCGCAGTGGCGGCGGCGGTGCGTTCCCGGGCGCGGCGTTCCAGGTAACGCCCGGCCAGCAGGAACAGCGCGAACATGCCGACCGCATCGAAATACAGCTCGCCGACCCCGGTGATCGACGTCCAGATCCCGGCGAGGTACGCGCTGCCAATCGCCAGCGATACCGAAACGTCCATGGTCAGGTGCGGGGTGCGCAGGTCGCGCATCGCGCCTTTGAAGAACGGAGCACAGCTATAGAACACAATCGGTGTGGTCAGGAACAACGCGACCCAGCGCAGGATGGTGTGCAGCTCGAGGCTGAGGTCGATATTGAATTCCGGCCAGGTGGCCATGGTCGCCATCATCGCCTGGAACCACAGCAAACCGGCGACGCCGAGCTGGCGCAGGGCCAGGCGGTTTTCGCTGGCCAGTTGCTCGCTGGCGCGGTCGGCCTGATAAGGGTGAGCGGCGTAGCCGATGTGGCGCAGTTCGCTCAGCACCTGGCTCAGGGGCAATTGGGCGTCGGCCCAGCGCACATAGAGGCGATGGTTGGACAGGTTCAGCCGTGCCTCGGCCACTGCCGGCAAGCCGCGCAGGTGTTTCTCGATCAGCCAGCCGCACGCGGCGCAACTGATGCCTTCCATCAGCAGCGTGGTTTCGGCGAGTTCGCCTTCGTGGCGGACGAAGGGTTGCTGGACGTCGGCGCGGTCGTACAGCGCCAGTTCGTCGACCAGTTGCACCGGCAAGGTCTCGGGGTTGGCCGAGGCTTCGCTGCGATGCTGGTAATAACTTTCCAGCCCACCGGCCACGATAGCTTCAGCCACGGCCTGGCAACCCGGGCAGCAGAGCTCGCGGGTTTCACCGAGGACGACGGCGGTGAAGCGGCTGCCGGCCGGGACGGGCAGGGCGCAGTGGTAGCAGGGGGTTGGGGTGGTCATGGGGTTTTCACTAATGCCGCTGAATCAGGATCGGGCCTCATCACTGTAGGAGCCGGTAGGAGCTGTCGAGTGAAACGAGGCTGCGATCTTTTGATGTTGTTTTTAACGAGCAAGATCAAAAGATCGCAGCCTCGTTTCACTCGACAGCTCCTACGGGTCCTACGGGTCCTATGGGGCCAACGGGGCCTACGGTTTCTTCAGGTCTTCAGCGCCTTGCAGCGGCTCGTCGCCCAGCAGCAGGTCTTTGTCGTGGCTGACTTGTTCTTCTTCGAACATGCGCCAGGTCTTGTCGTCTTGCACGCCCAGCAGTTCGACAAAACGCCGGCCTTCGACCTTGTCGCTCATCTGGCCGAGGTAGCGGCCCTGTTCGGTTTCACTGCGGGTCAGGGTGATCTTGCGATCCTTCTCCGGCTGGGTCGGCGAGATCAGGTTCAGCTCCAGGGTCTTGGGCTGGCTGTTGCCGGTCAGGTGCAGGTCGACTTCGCCGGTCAGCTCATCCAGATGCACGTTGGCGCGCAATTGCAGGGTCTGCGCGAGCAGTTCGCGGTCCAGGGAACGGTTGATGCCTTTGCCTGCCTCGTAGTAGTTGTCGTTGACCAGGTTGTCCGGGTTCTTGACCGCGATAGTCACCATGGACAAGGTCAGGGTCACCGAACAGGTCAGAATCGCGATGATGATCCATGGCCAAAGATGCTTGTACCAAGGGCTTGCGGCAGTTGCTGCGGGCATGTTCAGTTCTCTCAACGAATTTGTGGGCCGATGAATCGGCTCTTGGCTTCAACGTGGACGCTGTCGTCATCGGCATCCTTGAGGGTGAATTTCACCTCATTGGTGCTCGATGGCAATTGCTCCGGCGAACTGGACAACTCCACCGGCTGGCTGAAAATTTCCCCGGCGGCGACTTTGATCTCACGCTTGCCTTGCAGCTTGAGGTCCGGCAGACCGCTGGCTTCGAGCAGGTAAGTGTGGTCGCGCTGGTCCTTGTTCATGATCTTCAGGCTGTAGACGTTCTCGATCCGGCCTTCGGCGTTTTCGCGGTACAGCACACGGTCCTTGCTGACGTCGAAACCCACCAGCGAACGCATGAAGAACGCGGTCACCAGCAAGCCGATCATGGTCAGCAGCACCAGTGCATAACCGATCAGGCGTGGGCGCAGTTTATGGGTGACCTGCCCGGACAGGTTGTGCTCGGTGGTGTAGCTGATCAGCCCGCGCGGGTAATCCATTTTGTCCATGATGCTGTCGCAGGCGTCGATGCACGCAGCACAGCCGATGCACTCGATTTGCAGGCCGTCGCGGATGTCGATGCCAGTGGGGCAAACCTGGACGCACATGGTGCAATCGATGCAATCGCCCAGGCCCTGGGCCTTGTAGTCCACGCCTTTTTTGCGCGGGCCACGGGATTCGCCGCGACGCGGGTCATAAGAAACGATCAGCGTGTCCTTGTCGAACATCACGCTCTGGAAGCGTGCATACGGACACATGTAAATGCACACTTGCTCGCGCAACCAGCCGGCATTGCCGTAGGTGGCGAGGGTGAAGAAACCGACCCAGAAATACGACCAGCCATCGGCCTCGCCAGTGAAGAAGTCGATGGTCAGCTCACGGATGGGTGAGAAGTAGCCAACGAAGGTCATGCCGGTAACGAAGCCGATCAGCAGCCACAGGCTGTGTTTGCTGAACTTGCGCAGGAATTTTTTAGCGCTCATCGGCGCCTTGTCGAGCTTGATGCGCTGGTTGCGGTCGCCTTCGGTGACCTTCTCGCACCACATGAAAATCCAGGTCCAGACGCTTTGCGGGCAGGTATAGCCGCACCAGACGCGCCCGGCGTACACGGTAATGAAGAACAGGCCGAAGGCGCTGATGATCAGCAGGCCCGAGAGCAGGATGAAATCCTGGGGCCAGAAGGTCGCGCCAAAAATGAAGAACTTACGTTCCGGCAGGTTCCACCAGACGGCTTGATGACCACCCCAGTTCAACCACACCGTACCGAAATACAGCAGGAACAAACCGGCCCCGCCCATCATCCGCAGGTTGCGGAACAGGCCGGTGAAGGCGCGGGTGTAGATCTTTTCTCGAGAGGCGTAGAGGTCGACGCTGTTGTTCGCGTTCTTGGCGGGCGGTGTAACGTCGTGTACCGGAATCTGATTGCTCATCATTGCATCCCACGGCAGTGGAAAAATGCCTCGGTCAGTACATGCCGACCGCGGTCAAAAAGAGGTGTTGCAGTGGCGCAATGATACGCCTGTCGCTCTGGCTCAAGGGTGCGACCTTTGGTCACGTTTGCGGAAATCATTTGACGGTGTAATGACTTGAATCAATTGACTTGTGAATTATGGACGGTTTTCCCGGTGTTGCCGCTCAATCGGTCCATGGGTTGATCACTCCCTCAACGCCTCGCGACGCTCGATACACAGGACACCTGTCCGCTCCAGAATACTGATGTTGCCGGTCGCGAAAAGTTATTTCCGTGCGGATGGATGTTGTTTGTCAATAAGCTTTTAATAGTGTGTGTTAGTTGTGCCTGGCGTGTCGGGAAATACATTTTTATAACTAGGGGCTGGAGGTGTTTTTACTTTAATGTTTATTCTGGTGCGGCGTAGTTATGGAGACTGCGGCGGTATCGCTCTTAAATGTTTTATTCAAATGGAAAGGGATGTCTATGAAGTTGTTTGAGAAGTATCGGCTTTTAACGGGCCTGATGATGGTCATTGTTATGCCAGCGGCTTACGCTGCCCCCGGGGAGTATTCACCTCGATATTTGGTCTTTGCCTCCGACCCGCAATACCCCTGGACCGAGCGCTCGGACAGCGGCACCGCTCAGACCGACAGTGAGCGAGATACCCGCTCCAAATGGCTGATCGAAACCCAATATGCTGACATCGCCAGTTTCAGGACAGCTAATGGTGGTGCTTCGAACGTGCCCGTGATGATTAACGGCGATATGACCGCCTTCGGTCATGGTTGGCAACGATCGACGGTCAAGCCGATTCTGGATAAACATCTAGGTGATCAGTACGACTACGGTTTGGGTAATCACGACTATCAAAACAATGTGGATGATTGTTTTCTGAATAATTGTGCTGCCGGCAGTATTGTGGATTTAAAGAACCGTTATTGGGGTAAGCTGGATTCGCTGGATTTGAAAGTAAGCAGCGCTATGTCTATCACTAAGATGGTTGCAGGCAGCCTCGCTTATTCCAGAACCTATGGCGATGTTCATCTGGTGCAACTGCATAACGAACCGACTTATTCGACAGTGTTTACCGCTTGGGATTGGGGCATGCCAACGGTTTATCAAATCACGGATGCCCTCGACTGGCTGGAGCAGGATCTGAAAGCGGCCCGGCAAAAAGGTCGGGTCATCCTGCTCAATATGCACAAGCCGGATGAGTGGAAGGGCAGTCGTGAGCAAGTTGATCGATTCCGGCAAATGATTCAGAAATACCAGGTGACCGCTGTTTTTGCCGGCCACTATCACCGCAATGCCGGCAATTGGTGGGGCTATGACCAGCGCACTTACTTTGGTGATGTGCCGGTCTTCCTGAGCGGTGGTGCTTCCGGGCAAACCTACCTGACCGCCAGTTTTTCCGAGGACCGTAAAAATCTGACCGTGAAGCTGGTCAGGGAAAACCAGTGGCCGAAGCAGGCCGAGCTGAAGACGATCCCGGTTCGCTAGCAGACCTTTTACGCGCGCATAAAAAAGGCCCCGTCAGATGACGGGGCCTTTTCATTTTGCGGTCAGGCGTTTGCCTTACTGGGCGTCTGCCACTGGAGCCTTCTCACCGTGAGACAGGCTGTAGACGTAAGCGGCCAGCAGGTGAACCTTGTCGTTGCCTTGCAGCTGTTCTTGCGCAGGCATCTGGCCCTGACGGCCGTAACGGATGGTCTGCTGCAGTTGAGCGAAGCTCGAACCGTAGATGAACGCCGCCGGGTGGGTCAGGTTCGGTGCGCCCATGGCTGGCGTACCTTTGCCTTCCGGACCGTGGCAAGCCACGCAGTTGGCCGCGAACAGTTTCTGGCCGGCAACCGGGTCAGCCTTGGTGCCTTCCGGCAGCTTGCGGCCATCGAGGTTGGTCAGTACGAACGCGGCAACGTCCGAAACGCCTTGCTCGCCGATCACTTCAGCCCACGCCGGCATCACCGCGTGACGACCGCCCATGATGGTAGTCTTGATGGTGGCCGGCTCGCCGCCCCAGCGCCAGTCGGCGTCGGTCAGGTTCGGGAAGCCATAAGCGCCCTTGGCATCGGAGCCGTGGCAAACCGAGCAGTTGGAGGCGAACAAGCGGCCACCCATCTTCAGGGCTTGCGGGTCCTTGGCCACTTCTTCGATGGGCATGGACGCGAATTTGGCGAAGATCGGACCGAACTTGGCGTCCGACTTGGCCATTTCCTTTTCCCACTCGTGAACGCCGGTCCAGCCGCTCTGGCCGTTGGCGAACGCGGTCTGCTTGTCGTTATCGAGGTAGTTGTAGCCCGGTAGCAGGCCTTTCCAGTTGCCCAGGCCCGGGTACAGGACCAGGTAGCCGAGGGCAAAAATGATGGTGCCCACGAACAGCATGAACCACCATTTCGGCAGTGGGTTGTCGTACTCCTCGATCCCGTCGAAGGAGTGGCCAACAGTCTCTTCGGTGGCTTCGCTGCGCTGGCCCTTGCGGGTGGACAGCAGCAGCCAGGTCAGGGCGAAGATAGTACCCAGACTGAGGACTGTGACGTACAGACTCCAGAACGTAGTCATTCTTTGTTACTCCTAGAAGCTTGCTCGACGTGCTTGATGGCTTCGGGATCATCCGCGAAAGGCAGCAAGGTCGCGTCTTCAAACTCCGACTTGCGCTTGGGGCTGAACACCCACAACGCCAGACCGATAAAGGCCACCATCACAACAACGGTGCCCAGGCCACGAATCATCCCGATATCCATCTAAATCACCGTTTGCTTTTGATGATGGTGCCCAGGCCTTGCAGATAGGCCACCAGCGCGTCCATTTCGGTTTTGCCCTTCACAGCATCCTTGGCGCCGGCGATGTCTTCGTCGGTGTAAGGGACGCCGAGCGTGCGCAAGACTTCCAGTTTCTTGGCGGTGTCTTTGCCGTCGAGCTTGTTTTCCACGAGGAACGGGTAGGCCGGCATTTTCGACTCAGGCACCACGTTGCGCGGGTTGTACAAGTGCGCACGCTGCCAGTCATCGGAGTAGCGACCGCCGACACGGGCCAGGTCCGGACCGGTACGCTTGGAACCCCACAGGAACGGGTGGTCCCAGACGCTTTCACCGGCGACCGAGTAGTGGCCGTAACGTTCGGTTTCAGCACGGAACGGGCGGATCATCTGCGAGTGGCAGCCGACACAACCGTTGGCGATAAAGACGTCGCGTCCTTCGACTTCAAGCGCTGGACGAGGCTTCATGCCTTCGACCGGCTTGTTGGTGACGTCCTGGAAAAACAGCGGAACGATCTGGGTCAGGCCGCCGATGCTGACGGCGATAACCATGAAGAAGGCCAGCAGGCCAATATTCTTCTCGACTGCTTCATGCTTCATCAGTGAGCTCCAACTACAGCAATCTGAGCGGCGGCTTCGGCTTCAGCCGGGTTCGAGGCACGAACGGTGCGGAACACGTTGTAGGCCATGAACAGCATGCCGCTGGCAAAGAACGCACCGCCCAGGGCGCGAACGATATAGCCAGGGTGGCTGGCTTGCAGCGCTTCGACGAACGAGTAGGTGAGGGTGCCGTCGTCGTTGATTGCACGCCACATCAGACCCTGGGTGATGCCGTTGACCCACATCGACGCGATGTACAGAACGGTGCCGATGGTCGCGAGCCAGAAGTGCGTGTTGATCAGGCCGATGCTGTGCATCTGCGTGCGACCGAACAGTTTCGGGATCATGTGGTAGATCGCGCCGATCGAGATCATCGCTACCCAGCCAAGCGCGCCGGCGTGTACGTGGCCGATGGTCCAGTCGGTGTAGTGCGAGAGCGAGTTGACGGTCTTGATCGCCATCATCGGGCCTTCGAAGGTCGACATGCCGTAGAACGCC
This sequence comes from Janthinobacterium sp. LPB2021202312-11-4, assembly GCF_037049705.1. NCBI lineage: Bacteria > Pseudomonadati > Pseudomonadota > Betaproteobacteria > Burkholderiales > Oxalobacteraceae > Janthinobacterium > Janthinobacterium sp. LPB2021202312-11-4. The sequence continues at coordinate 25,589 of NZ_JBAGKV010000018.1, forward strand.
AGGGAGACCACGAGGAAGCGCAGGATCGGGTCGGTGCGCAGCTTATGCCAGGCGCCCGACAGGGTCATCATGCCGTTGATCATGCCGCCCCAGCTTGGCGCCAGCAGGATGATCGACATCGCCATGCCCAGGGACTGAGCCCAGTCCGGCAGTGCGGTGTAGTGCAGGTGGTGCGGACCGGCCCAGATGTACAGGGTGATCAGCGCCCAGAAGTGCACGATGGACAGGCGATAGGAGTAGATCGGACGCTCGGCCTGCTTCGGCACGAAGTAATACATCATCCCCAGGAAGCCGGTGGTCAGGAAGAAACCCACCGCGTTGTGGCCGTACCACCACTGGATCATGGCGTCGGTCGCACCGGCGTAGGCCGAGTAGGACTTGAAGAAACTCACCGGCAGGGACGCGTGGTTGACGATGTGCAACATCGCCGTCACGACGATGAAGGCCCCGTAGAACCAGTTGCCCACATAGATGTGCTTGGTCTTGCGCTTGGTGATGGTGCCGAAGAACACCAGACCGTAGGTGACCCAGACAATGGCCAGCAGAATAGCCAGCGGCCATTCCAGTTCCGCGTATTCCTTGGTGGTGGTGTAACCCAGCGGCAAGGTAATGATCGCGCCGACGATGACCGCTTGCCATCCCCAGAAGGTGAAGGCCGCGAGGCTGTCGGAAATCAGTCGCGTTTGGCAGGTTCGCTGCACGACGTAATAAGAAGTGGCAAACAATGCACAACCACCGAAGGCGAAAATCACCAGGTTGGTGTGCAACGGGCGTAAGCGTCCAAAAGTCGTCCACGGCAGACCGAAATTCAATTCCGGCCATACAAGCTGTGAGGCGATGAAGACACCAAGCCCCATGCCAAGGATCCCCCAGACCACCGTCATGATGGCGAACTGGCGGACTACCTTATAGTTATAAGCAGTCGGACTGATTGCTGTGCTCATTCTAAGGTTCCACGGTTTGGGTGTTTTATTAGGAGTAAAAATCGGCCGCAAGTATGTAGAAAGCAGGGGGTCAATGCAACGCACCATGACCTGGGTCAATGCTTTCAGAAGCTGATTCTGCGGCCTTTCCATGCGCCGCGTAAGGACAAAATTGCCCTCGGACAAAATGTCGCAGCGGAAGAATAAGGCGAGGGGTTCAGGTCAGTTGTAACGGGGTGTGTTGAAACGCAACGATCAGGTGACCGATGGCAATTGGCACGACAGCCGGTATCTACCAGCCTTTGCGGCCTGTCATCGAGCAGATTCGTCGAACACATCGGCTAAGGTCGACCCGGAACCGGTACTTTGCCAGTCCGCATCGAGCAAGCGTAGACCCGAATCAGGGGAACCGAAAGGGAGAGTGATTGAGGGTGCGACAATGAGTCGCAAAGAAGCAGGGAACTGCCGCATCCGGGAGAATGCGGCAGCAGAGCGGTCAAGAATTATTCGCTTTTGCCTTCCGCTTGCAAGCGCTCGGTGCTGACACCGTGCGACAAGCTGTAAACGTAAGCGGCCAGCAGTTGCACTTTATCGTTGCCGAGCAGTTCGTTCTGCGCCGGCATATGGCCCTGGCGGCCATGACGAATGGTTTGTTGCAGTTGCGCCAGGCTTGAACCGTAGATGAATGCGCCCGGGTGCGTCAGATTCGGCGCGCCCATGGCTTCAGTGCCTTGGCCGTTTGCCCCGTGACAGGCTACGCAGGTGGTGCTGAACACTTGCTGCCCGGCTTGCACGTCGACGTTACTGTCGGCCGGCAATGGCAGGCCGGCCAGTTCGTGACGCACATACCCGGCCACGTTTTTCACGCCGGCCTCACCGAGGATTTCGCCCCAGGCCGGCATCGCCGCCATACGACCGCCCATGATAGTGGTCTTGATGGTGTCGGCCGCGCCGCCCCAGCGCCAGTCGCTGTCGGTCAGGTTCGGGAAGCCGAAGGCGCCCTTGGCGTCCGAGCCGTGGCAGACCGAGCAGTTGGAGGCAAACAGGCGACCGCCCATTTTCAGCGCTTGCGGGTCTTTGGCCACTTCTTCCACCGGCATCGCGGCGAATTTGGCGAAGATCGGCCCGAACTTGGCGTCAGCCTTGTCCATTTCCTTTTCCCACTCGTGAACGCCGGTCCAGCCGTTCTCGTAGCCAGGCAGGATGCCTTTCCAGTTGCCCAGGCCCGGATAAAGGATCAGATAACCCACGGCGAACACCAGCGTGCCGGCGAACAGCATGAACCACCACTGCGGCAGCGGGTTGTCGTACTCCTCGATGCCGTCGAAGCTGTGGCCCATGGTCTGGTCGACGCTGCCCTTGGTTTCGCCCTTGCGGGTGCCGATCAGCAGCCAGGTCAGGCCGATCAGGCTGCCGATGGTCAGTACGCAGATCCACGTACTCCAGAAGGTGGTCATGGCCGGGTACTCCTTGTTTCAGGTTCTTGGGTGTTGGCGTCGTCGGGGAGCGGCTCATCGGCGAACGGCAGCAAACGCGCTTCGGCGAATTCCGGGCTGCGCTTGCCGTTGAACACCCATAACGCCAGGCCGACGAAGGCCACAAACACCACGACCGTGCCCAGGCCGCGGATCATTCCACTGCTCATTTCAAAGACCATGGCTCACCTCTTGCTCTTGATGGCAGTGCCGAGCACTTGCAAGTAGGCGACCAGGGCGTCCATTTCGGTCTTGCCCTTGAGCGAGGCCACTGCACCGGTGATGTCGTCGTCGGTGTACGGCACGCCAAGGGTGCGCATGGCCTTGATCTTGGTTTCGGTGTGGCTGCTGTCGAGCTGGTTGGCGACCAGCCATGGGTAGCCGGGCATTTTCGATTCCGGCACCACGTTGCGCGGGTTGTACAAGTGCGCGCGGTGCCAGTCTTCGGAGTAACGACCGCCAACCCGTGCCAGGTCCGGCCCGGTACGCTTGGAGCCCCACAGGAACGGGTGATCCCAGACGCTTTCACCGGCCACCGAGTAGTGCCCGTAGCGTTCGGTCTCGGCGCGGAACGGCCGGATCATCTGCGAGTGGCAACCGACGCAGCCTTCGCGGATGTAGATGTCGCGACCTTCCAGTTGCAGCGCGGTGTAGGGCTTCATGCCTTCCACCGGTTTATTGGTTACGTCCTGGAAGAACAGCGGGACGATCTGGGTCAGACCGCCGATGCTCACGGCAAAGATCATCAGCAACAGCAGCAGGCCGACGTTTTTCTCGATTGTTTCGTGTTTCATGGCGGACTCCTCAGGCCATCTGCGCGGCAGCGGCGGCTTCGGCAGGCTGCGAGGCCCGCACGGTACGCCAGGTGTTGTAGGCCATCAGCAACATGCCGCTGAAGAAGATCGCACCGCCCACCAACCGCACGACGAAGCCTGGGTGGCTGGCCACCAGGGTTTCGACGAAGGAGTAGGTCAGCGTGCCGTCTTCGTTGACTGCGCGCCACATGAGGCCTTGGGCGATGCCGTTGACCCACATCGAAGCGATGTAGAGCACGGTGCCGATGGTCGCGAGCCAGAAGTGCGCGTTGATCAACCCGATGCTGTGCATCTGTGGGCGACCGAAGATTTTCGGGATCATGTGGTACAGCGCGCCGATGGAAATCATCGCTACCCAACCGAGTGCCCCGGCGTGTACGTGGCCGATGGTCCAGTCGGTGTAGTGGGAGAGTGCGTTCACGGTCTTGATCGCCATCATCGGACCTTCAAAGGTCGACATGCCGTAGAACGCGAGCGAGACCACCAGGAAGCGCAGGATCGGGTCGCTGCGCAACTTATGCCAGGCGCCCGAGAGCGTCATCATCCCGTTGATCATCCCGCCCCAGCTTGGCGCCAGCAGGATCAGCGACATCACCATGCCCAGGGACTGTGCCCAGTCCGGCAGCGCGGTGTAGTGCAAGTGGTGCGGGCCGGCCCAGATGTACAGGGTAATCAGTGCCCAGAAGTGCACGATCGACAAGCGATAGGAATACACCGGACGCTCGGCCTGTTTCGGCACGAAGTAATACATCATCCCGAGGAAGCCTGCGGTCAGGAAGAAACCCACCGCGTTGTGGCCGTACCACCACTGAACCATGGCATCCGTCGCACCACCGTACAGCGAGTAGGACTTGTTCCAGCTGACCGGGATTTCCAGGTTGTTGACGATGTGCAGGATCGCCACGGTGACGATGAACGCCCCGAAGAACCAGTTACCGACGTAGATGTGCTTGGTCTTGCGCTTGGCCAGTGTGCCGAAGAACACGATGGCGTAGGCGACCCAGACGATGGTGATCAGGATGTCGATCGGCCATTCCAGTTCGGCGTATTCCTTGGAACTGGTGTAACCCAGTGGCAGGCTGATGGCCGCCAGGACGATCACCAGTTGCCAGCCCCAGAAGCAGAACTGGGCGATTTTCGGCGCGAACAGTTGGGTCTGGCAGGTGCGCTGCACCGAATAGAACGAACTGGCGAACAGGGCGCAACCGCCGAAGGCGAAGATCACCGCATTGGTGTGCAACGGGCGCAGACGGCCGAAGCTGGTCCACGGCAAATTGAAGTTAAGTTCGGGCCAGACCAATTGGGCCGCGAGAAAAACCCCGAGCCCCATGCCGACGATGCCCCACACCACCGTCATAATGGCGAATTGGCGGACCACCTTGTAGTTGTAGGCGGTACTGATAGAAGTGTTCATGGTTCCCCATCCACGGTTCAGCCGAAGTGAAGGCCCGTCTTTGCGAGTAAACCGCGCAAGGCAGACGCTCCCTTCGCCTGGAGTTATAGGCAGACTAAAAGCGAGGCAAGCATGGACAAAGAGCACAAGGCCAGTATTGACGGGGATCAATGGGCGCGGTGCGTGGCCGAACATGGTTGGTTGTGGAATACGGCTTCGGCACCCTCATCGACCACGCTGATCCTCGCTCACGGCGCCGGTGCGCCGATGGACAGCGCCTGGATGAACGACATGGCTGCGCGCCTTGCCGGGCTTGGGATCAACGTGTTGCGCTTCGAGTTTCCATACATGGCGCAACGACGTATCGACGGGGGCAAGCGCCCACCGAATCTGGCGCCGAAACTGCTGGAATGCTGGCGTGAGGTGTACGCCGTGGTGCGACGCCATGTCACTGGGTCCCTGGCCATTGGCGGTAAATCCATGGGCGGGCGGATGGCCAGTTTACTGGCGGATGAGTTGGGTGCGGACGCGCTGGTGTGCCTGGGTTATCCGTTTTACGCGGTGGGCAAACCGCAGAAGCCCCGGATCGAGCATTTGGCCGGGCTCAAGACCCGAACCTTGATTGTGCAGGGTGAGCGGGATGCGTTGGGCAATCGGGAGGCGGTGGAGGGTTATGCGTTATCGCCGAACATCGAGGTGTTCTGGTTGGTGGCGGGGGATCATGATTTGAAACCGTTGAAGGCTTCCGGGTTTAGCCATGAGCAGCATTTGGCGGCTGCGGCGAAGAAAGTGGCGGGATTTTTGTAAGAAGCCAGATCAAAAGATCGCAGCCTTTGGCAGCTCCTACGGGATTATGCGATCCCTGTAGGAGCTGCCAAAGGCTGCGATCTTTTGATTCTGCTGTCAGCGGTTAAACCGCTCCACCAACGAGTACTGGGTATTCGCAGTCTTGGTCAGTTCCTCACTCAGCAGCGCTGAGTGTTGCGCCTGTTCCGAGGTCTGGTCCGCCAGTTGCGAGATGTTGCTGATGTTGCGGCTGATTTCCTCGGCTACCGAGCTTTGCTCTTCGGTTGCCGCCGCGATCTGCGTGGTCATGTCGGTGATGTGCGCCACGGCTTCGCTGATGCCGATCAGCGCCTGATCCGCTTCCAGCACCCGCGCCACGCCTTCTTCGGCCTGGCGATGCCCGGCTTCCATGGTTTGCACCGCAGTGCTGGCGGTTTGCTGGAGCTTGGCGATCAGGCTGTGGATCTGTCCGGTGGATTCGCTGGTGCGTTGTGCCAGTTGACGGACTTCGTCCGCCACCACCGCAAAACCACGGCCCATTTCACCGGCGCGCGCCGCTTCGATGGCGGCGTTCAACGCCAGCAGGTTGGTCTGGTCGGCAATGCCTTTGATCACATCGACCACGCCACCGATTTCGTCGCTGTCCTTGGCCAGTTGAGTCACGGTCAGGCCGGTTTCACCCACTACCACTGACAGGCGCTGAATGGCTTCGCGGGTTTCCCCGGCGATATCACGACCACGACCGGTCAGGCGATTGGCTTCCTGGGTGGCATCCGCCGTGCGCTGCACGTGGCTGGCAACTTCCTGCGTGGTGGCGGCCATCTGATTGACGGCGGTCGCCACTTGCTCGGTTTCGACGCGCTGACGTTCCAGGCCACTGGAGCTGTTGTGGGCCAGGGTGTCGGACTGCTTGGCTTGCTCGGTCAGGTGCTCGGCGGTGTCCTGCAGACGCGTCAGGCAGGTTTTCAGGCGGGCTTCCTGGCTGAGGATCGACATCTCCAGGCGCGCCTGGGCGCCACGGCTGTCGGTGTACATCTGCGCGATCAGCGGGTCGGACGTGGTTTGCCCGGCCAGGACCAGCAGGCGCTTGAGGCCACGCTGTTGCCAGCGCAAACCCATCAGGCCCAGTGGCACCGAGAGGCCGGCGGCCAAGGCAAAACCCCAATGGGAGTTGAGCGACGCGCCGATCATGAAGCTGACTTGGCTGATCAGAATGAACGGTACCCAGTCCTGAAGGACCGGGAGCCATTTGTCTGACGAAGGAATGGCCGACTTGCCCTGGTTGATGCGTTGGTAGAGCGCTTCGGCACGGCGGATCTGTTCGGCGGTGGGTTTAACCCGCACCGATTCGTAACCGATCACCTGATTGCCTTCGAAAACCGGTGTGACGTAGGCGTTAACCCAGTAGTGATCACCGGTCTTGCAGCGATTCTTGACAATGCCCATCCATGGCAAGCCTTGTTTCAATGTGCCCCACATGTGCGCGAATACCGCCGCCGGGACGTCAGGGTGACGAACCAGGTTGTGCGGCGCACGGATCAGCTCTTCGCGAGAATACCCGCTGATTTCGACGAATGCGTCGTTGCAGTAGGTGATCACGCCTTTGGCGTCGGTCGTGGAAATCAACCGTTGCTGAGCCGGAAAGGTCCGTTCGCGTTGTGTAGTGGGTTGGTTATTACGCATGGCTTTTTCAATCCGCAAGGCTTTGAAAGGTTGTCGGCATGATCGGGAATTTATTGAAATAATTTTTCAATAATCAGAGGTTCGTCGCAAAACGACCATTGCGTCACCCGGCGAGCATCGGATACGTGAACAGGCCGAAATGCAGCAGGTTCAGGCCGAAATGGGTGGCGATGGCCGCACCCAGCCCGCCAAATCGGTAGGCCAGACCATAGCCGACACCGGCCAGGCTCGCCAGTAACACCCATTGCCAGCCTGCGCCGAGATGAGCCAGGCCGAACAGCAGCGAGGCGAGCAGCAGCGCGAGATTTTCACCATAGGGCAGGTGCTTGAAGGACCGGCTCAAGCCACCCTGGATATAGCCGCGAAACAGCGCTTCTTCTACCAGGGTCACCAGCAGCAAGTTGTTCAGGACCCAGAGCCAGGCCTGATCCGGCCATTTCGGCGCCCAACTGATCATGCCCAGCACCACTGCACCGCCGAGGGCGAGGACGGCACTCAGGATCAGGGCCATGGCGGTGGCGTAAATCGACAGTCGCAGCGAACGCCGACCGACAATCCAAGGGCAGGCCAGCAGCAACCAGAAACCAATCAGCGGTTTGTCCTGGTTCAGGTACATCGAAAACGGCACGGCATCGTTGGTGAAGCGTTGCGGGTCGATGCCCCGACCGTTGTAGAAACCCGGCAGCCAATGCATCGCCAGCGCCAGGGCCAGGACGATAAATAAACCGTGACCGAGGAACCGGCCGACTTGCACCGTTTGCTGGCGCACGGCGAAACCGGCGAATAACAGCAACGCGAGGGAGATTGCGGCGAGCCAGCCGAGGTGGCCGTAGATCAGCGCGATTGCATAGCCGATGGAAAGGAGTGCCAGGTGGAGCCATGGCAGAGCGGGCATAACGAGTCCTTCTAGAGCGATAGTGCTTATGTGGCCGCCAAGATCGAAGCCTTCGGCAGCTCCTGCAGGGGAATGCATTCCAAGGTAGGAGCTGCCGAAGGCTGCGATCTTTTCCGGGCCGCGCGATTATAAGGACGTACACCGCACAAACAAAAACACCGCCCGAAGGCGGTGTTTCTGTCAGCGCGGGTGCTTACGAGGCAATCAACTGCCGCAACACGTAATGCAAAATCCCCCCGGCCTTGAAGTACTCCACTTCGTTCAGCGTATCGATCCGGCACAACACCTCGATCTTCTCGCTGCTGCCGTTCTCACGGGTGATCACCAGCGTCAGGTTCATGCGCGGTGTTACTTCAACCCCGGTCAAACCGAGAATATCCACAGTTTCCTTGCCGGTCAGGTTCAGGCTCTTGCGGTTCTGATCGAGCTTGAACTGCAACGGCAACACGCCCATGCCCACCAGGTTGGAACGGTGGATGCGTTCGAAGCTTTCGGCGATGACCGCTTTCACACCCAACAGATTGGTGCCCTTGGCCGCCCAGTCGCGGCTCGACCCGGTGCCGTATTCTTGCCCGGCAATCACCACCAGCGGTGTGCCCGAGGCTTGATAACGCATGGCCGCGTCGTAGATCGGCAGCTTCTCGCCGGTTGGAATGTAGATCGTGTTGCCACCTTCTTCACCGCCGAGCATTTCGTTGCGGATACGGATGTTGGCGAAGGTGCCGCGCATCATCACTTCATGGTTGCCGCGACGGGAGCCGTAGGAGTTGAAGTCCCTCGGCTCCACGCCTTTCTCGCGCAGGTAATGGCCGGCGGGGCTGTCGGCCTTGATGTTACCGGCGGGGGAGATGTGGTCGGTGGTCACCGAATCGCCGAGCAGGGCCAGCACATTGGCTTTCTTCACGTCCTGAATCACCAGCAACGGCCCGCCAATGTCATCGAAGAACGGCGGATGCTGGATGTAGGTCGAATCCTCCTGCCAGACATAGGTCGCGGCCTGCGGCACTTCAATGGCCTGCCATTGTTCGTCACCGGCAAACACTTCGGCGTATTCCTTGTGGAACATCGCGGTGTTGACCTGATTCACCGCGTCGGCGATTTCCTGGGTGCTTGGCCAGATGTCCCGCAGGAACACCGGGTTGCCGTCCTTGTCATCCCCCAGGGATTCGCTGCTGATGTCGATCCGCACGGTGCCAGCCAGCGCATAGGCGACCACCAGCGGCGGGGAGGCCAGCCAGTTGGTTTTCACCAGCGGATGCACCCGACCTTCAAAGTTGCGGTTGCCGGACAACACCGACGCCACCGCCAGATCGGCTTTCTGAATCGCTTTCTCGATCGGTTCCGGCAACGGCCCGGAGTTGCCGATGCAAGTGGTGCAGCCGTAGCCGACCAGGGCAAAACCCAACTCATCGAGATACTGGGTCAGGCCGGCCGCCTTGTAGTAGTCGGTGACCACTTTTGAACCGGGTGCCAGGGAGCTCTTGACCCACGGTTTGCGTTTCAGGCCTTTCTCGACCGCTTTTTTCGCCACCAGCCCGGCCGCCATCATCACGCTGGGGTTGGAGGTGTTGGTGCACGAGGTGATCGCGGCGATCACCACCGCGCCGTTTTTCAGTCGATAGGTATGGCCTTCCGACTCGTAGTCCGCTTCGCCAATCAGATCGGCGTTGCCCACCGCGACACCGCCGCCACCTTCACTTTCCAGGCGACCTTCTTCCTTGCTGGTGGGTTTGATTTGCAGGCCGAGGAAGTCGCTGAAGGCCTGGGCGACGTTCGGCAGCGAGACGCGGTCCTGCGGGCGTTTCGGCCCGGCGAGGCTGGCTTCGACGCTGCCCATGTCCAGGGAAAGGCTGTCGGTGAACACCGGTTCCTTGCCGGGCAGGCGCCACAAGCCCTGGGCCTTGGTGTAGGCCTCGACCAGTTTGACCACTTCGGCTGGGCGCCCGGACAGGCGCAGGTAATCCAGCGTTACGTCGTCCACCGGGAAGAAACCGCAGGTGGCGCCGTACTCCGGGGCCATGTTGGCGATGGTTGCGCGGTCGGCCAGCGGCAGGTCAGCCAAACCGTCGCCGTAGAACTCGACGAATTTCCCGACCACGCCTTTTTTGCGCAGCATCTGGGTGACGGTCAGCACCAGGTCGGTGGCGGTGATGCCTTCCTTGAGCTTGCCGGTGAGTTTGAAACCGATCACTTCCGGGATCAGCATCGACACCGGTTGGCCGAGCATCGCCGCTTCCGCTTCGATCCCGCCGACGCCCCAGCCGAGTACGCCGAGGCCATTGATCATGGTGGTGTGGGAGTCGGTGCCGACCAGGGTGTCGGGGAAGGCGTAAGTGCGGCCGTCCTCGTCCTTGGTCCAGACCGTGCGCCCGAGGTATTCCAGGTTCACCTGGTGACAGATCCCGGTGCCCGGCGGCACCACGCTGAAGTTATCGAAGGCACTCTGGCCCCAGCGCAGGAACGCATAACGCTCCCCGTTGCGCTGCATTTCAATGTCGACGTTTTGTTCGAAGGCGCTGGAGCTGGCAAATTTATCGACCATCACCGAGTGGTCGATTACCAAATCCACCGGGGAGAGCGGATTGATCCGCTGCGGGTCGCCGCCGGCCTTGGCCATGGCGGCGCGCATGGCGGCCAGATCGACCACGGCGGGCACGCCGGTAAAGTCCTGCATTAATACCCGGGCAGGGCGGTATTGAATTTCCCGGTCGGAACGCCGCTCCTTGAGCCACGCGGCAATGGCCTTGAGGTCGGCGCCGGTGACGGTTTTTTCGTCTTCCCAGCGCAGCAGGTTTTCCAGCAGCACTTTCAACGACATGGGCAGTTTGTCGAGATCACCGAGGCTCTTGGCAGCGTCGGGCAGACTGAAATAGTGGTAGGTCTTGTCGTCGATTTGTAAGGTTTTAAGGGTTTTCAGGCTATCGAGGGACGGCATTTGAAATGACTCCTTATGGTCCGCACGGCTACGGACTGAGGGAACGAACTGAGGTTTAAACCTAGTCCTCTTTGATGCTTAAGGCTAATTACTGGACTCTATGGGCAAGTCCAAGGTTCCGAACTCGGCTATCATGCGGCGGTTTTCGTGACAGGCTTTGCTTCAACGCAAGCCTGGGCATCGCGCAGTGGCTGAATTTCTTCGCCATCTGCCCAGGAGTAAGAATGAACACCCTCTTTATGCATTGCCGGCCGGGCTTCGAAGGCGAAGTCTGTTCCGAGATTTCCGAACACGCCGCACGGCTGAACGTGGCCGGTTATGCCAAGGCCAAGACCGCCAGCGCCTGCGCCGAATTTATCTGCACCGAAGAAGATGGCGCCGAGCGTCTGATGCGCGGCCAGCGGTTTGCCGAGCTGATCTTCCCGCGCCAATGGGCCCGGGGGATTTTCATCGACCTGCCGGAAACCGATCGTATCAGCGTGATCCTCGCGCACATTGTCGACTTCCCGGTGTGCGGCAGCCTGTGGCTGGAAATGGTCGACACCAACGATGGCAAGGAACTGTCGAACTTCTGCAAGAAGTTCGAAGTTCACCTGCGCAAGGCCCTGATGGCTGCCGGCAAACTGGTGGAAGACGCCAGCAAACCGCGCCTGTTGCTGACCTTTAAAAGCGGTCGTGAAGTATTCGTTGGCCTGGCCGAGTCGAATAACTCGGCGATGTGGCCGATGGGCATCCCGCGTTTGAAATTCCCCCGTGACGCGCCAAGCCGTTCGACCCTGAAGCTGGAAGAGGCCTGGCACCATTTCATCCCGCGCGATCAGTGGGACGAGCGCCTGCACAGCGACATGACTGGCGTTGACCTCGGCGCCGCACCCGGCGGCTGGACCTGGCAACTGGTCAACCGTGGCATGCTGGTGACCGCCATCGATAACGGCCCGATGGCCGAAAGCCTGATGGACACCGGTTTGGTGCAGCACTTGATGGCTGACGGTTTTACCTTCAAGCCACGTCAGCCCGTGGACTGGATGGTCTGCGACATCGTCGAGAAACCGGCGCGCAATGCCGCGATGCTGGAAGAGTGGATTGGCGAAGGGCATTGCCGCGAAGCGGTGGTCAACCTCAAGCTGCCGATGAAGCAGCGCTACGCGGAAGTGAAGCGCCTGCTCGAACGCATCGCCGAGGGCTTCAAGGAACGCGGGATCAAGGTCGAGATCGGCTGCAAACAGCTGTACCACGACCGCGAAGAAGTGACCTGCCACTTGCGCCGGATCGATGTGAAGAAACCCAAGTCCCGCTAATCATCGCTGACAACGGCGGACCGGGATGTACGCCATGCCTGTAGGAGCTGCCGAAGGCTGCGATCTTTTGACTTTGTTTTTTAAGATCAAGATCAAAAGATCGCAGCCTTCGGCAGCTCCTACACAAGGCCGTGTTATGCCAAAGATGACCGAACACCCGGCAATGCGCGACAATGCCGGCCAGTTTCAGGAGTGAATCATGAGTGAAATGCTTGATACGCCGGTAGACGGCACCCTCGACGCCACCGGCCTCAACTGCCCGGAGCCGGTCATGATGTTGCACCAGCACATTCGTGACCTGGCGCCCGGCGGCCTGCTCAAGGTGATCGCCACCGACCCGTCGACCCGTCGCGATATCCCCAAGTTTTGCGTGTTTCTCGACCACGAACTGGTCGCGCAGCACGAAGAGGCCGGCACCTACCTCTACTGGATTCGCAAGAAACTCGCTTAACCCGCCGACTGGCTGATGCGAATCCGCTTGCGTGCACTGCGCGTCAGGCGGATCGACAGCATCAACGCCGCGCAACTCAAGCCCACGATCAAACCCTGCCACAGCCCGCTCGGGCCACTCGGCGCGCCGAACCAATCGGTCAGGCCCAAGGCGTAACCCACCGGCAAGCCAATCCCCCAATAGGCGAACAGGGTCAGGATCATCGTCACCCGCGTGTCCTGATAACCGCGCAGTGCGCCGGCGGCCGTGACCTGGATCGCATCGGAAAACTGAAACAGCGCCGAATACACAATCAGCATCGCCGCCACATGGATCACCGTCGGGTCAGCGGTGTAGATCGTCGCGATGTGCTCGCGCAGTAACAGCATCATGCTCGCCGACAGGCAGGCATACGCCAGTGCGCTACCCATGCCGACGCCTGCGGCGAAACGTGCTTCTCGGGGTTCATTGCGTCCCAGTGCCTGGCCGACGCGCACCGTAACAGCCATACCCAGCGAGTAGGGGATCATGAACACCAGCGAACTGACATTCAGCGCGATCTGGTGCCCGGCCACGACGGTGGCGCCGAGGCTGCCGATCAGCAGGGCAATCACCGCGAAGATGCTCGATTCGGCGAACACCGCGATGCCGATCGGCAGGCCGATGCCCAGCAGGCGTTTGATCACCGACCACTGTGGCCAGTCGAAACGGCTGAACAGTTCGCTCTTCTGGTAGGCAGGCGCCCAACGTGTATAGACCGCCATGCCAATGGCCATGAACCACATCACAATCCCGGTCGCCCAGCCACAGCCGGCACCGCCCATGGCGGGCACGCCCAAGTGCCCATAAATGAACACATAGTTCAGCGGGATGTTCAGCGCCAGGGCGCACAAGCCGAGGATCATCGCCGGGCGCGTGCGGCCCATGCCGTCACTGAAACAGCGCAACACGTGATAGAACGCGACCGCTGGCAAACCGGCGGCAATGCCGTGCAGGTACTGCATGCACGGGCCGATCAGTTCCGGATCGACTTTCATGAGGTGCAGGATCGGTTCGGCGGCGATCAGCAGGCCGGTGGCCATCAGCCCCACCACCAGCGCCAGCCACAGGGCCTGGCGCACGATCAGGCCGATCTCGCTGTGAGTGCCGGCGCCGAAGCGCTGGGCGACTTTCGGTGTGGTGGCCAGCAGGGTGCCGGTCATCAGCAGGAACACCGGCACCCAGATCGAGTTGCCCAGCGCCACGGCGGCCAGGTCTCGCGGCCCGACCCGGCCGGCCATCACCGCATCGACGAAGCCCATGGCGGTGGTCGCCAGTTGCGCGATCATGATCGGCAGCGCCAGGGCGAACAGGTTTTTCAACTCCAGGCGAACCCGGGCCGGGCGGGTGAGAGGGGTTGCAGCGGGGCGGTCAGTCACGGAATTCAAGGGCGAAACGTCCAGGGAGTTTTGATGCGCAAGGGCGGCGCATTCTACCTGCTGACGCCGCAGTCAGGAAAAGAGCTGTGTTAGGGATTTGTAATCCCCATCCGACCGCACCGCCCCTGTAGGAGCTGCCGAAGGCTGCGATCTTTTGATTTTGTTTTTAAGAGCAAGATCAAAAGATCGCAGCCTTCGGCAGCTCCTACAGGGGATCTGTGCTGGTCGGTGGAGGGTATCTGCGCCTAAACTGCCGGTCCGCCAAAGGAGCCTCGCCATGCTGATTGTTGCCGATGAAAATATCCCGCTGCTTGATGCCTTCTTCGAAGGTTTCGGCGAAATCCGCCGGGTGCCGGGGCGTTCCATCGACCGCGCCACCGTCGAACAGGCTGATGTGTTGTTGGTGCGCTCGGTGACCAACGTCAACCGTGCGTTGCTCGAAGGCAGCAACGTGAAGTTTGTCGGCACCTGCACCATCGGCACCGATCACCTGGACCTGGATTACTTTCAGCAGGCCGGCATCACCTGGTCCAGCGCACCCGGCTGCAATGCCCGGGGCGTGGTTGACTATGTGCTCGGCAGCTTGCTGACCCTGGCCGAAATCGAAGGCGCCGACCTGACGCAACGCACCTACGGCGTGGTCGGTGCTGGCGAAGTGGGCGGGCGGTTGGTCAAGGTCTTGAAGGCGCTGGGCTGGAACGTGCTGGTGTGTGATCCGCCCCGGCAAGCGGCTGAAGGCGGCGACTACGTCAGCCTTGAGCAGATCATCGAGCAGTGCGACGTCATCAGCCTGCACACGCCGTTGAAGAAACACGGTGCTCAAACGACCTGGCATCTGTTCGATAAACCCCGTCTGAACCGACTCAAACCCGGCACCTGGCTGATTAACGCCAGCCGTGGTCCGGTGGTGGACAACGCCGCCCTGCGCCAGGTGTTGCTGCAACGTGAAGACCTGCAAGCGGTGCTCGACGTCTGGGAAGGCGAACCCGAGGTCGATGTGGCACTGGCCGATCTCTGCGTGCTGGCGACCCCGCACATCGCCGGTTACAGCCTCGATGGCAAACAGCGCGGCACCGCGCAGATCTATCAGGCGTATTGCAATTTTATCGGCCAACCGGCTGCGGTCAGCCTGAGTGAATTGTTGCCGGCGCCATGGTTGTCGCACGTGACCTTGCACGCCGACAGCGATCCGGCCTGGGCGCTGGCGATGTTGTGCCGTGGCGTGTACGACCCGCGCCGCGACGACGCCGATTTTCGCCGCAGCCTTGTCGGCAATGTCAGCGAGCAACGTGCGGCGTTCGATGCACTGCGCAAGAACTATCCGTCGCGCAGGGAGATTGACGGGTTGCAGGTGCGCATTGACGGGGATGCGCCAGCATTACGCCAAATCGTCGCGGCCCTCGGCGCAACACCCATCTAAAGACCCCGACCGTCCCCCCGTAGGAGCTGCCGCAGGCTGCGATCTTTTGATCTTGTTTTTAAAAACCAAAGTCAAAAGATCGCAGCCTGCGGCAGCTCCTACAAAAGCCATCCAAAGCAGGCGCCCATAAAAAACCCGGCCAACCTGGGCCGGGTCAAGAAGACGGTGGCTATATCACTCTTGTTCGACAGGCTTGACCAATCGTTTCTCCAGTTCGCGGCAAGCGTCCTGGATCATGCCTTCAGTGATCGGTACTTCGCGCCCGTCTGCATCAATAATCGAGCAACCCAGAGACTGGTCTGGTTGTGTGCGGATCACTTGAATCTTGTCATCGCTGCTGTTTTGCAAGGACATGGCCTGTCTCCTCATCAGGTTGTGCGCCTACTTTAAAACCGCCAAGTGACCGGGCTGTGACAACTCCCTGCGATCTTCCGGGTCGGCAATACCAGTCCACCAGAAATAGCCTGGTGTTGCCACCCGCACTTTAGATCAATAGCGTCTAGGCACTAGTCTTGGTGGTCATAATTAACCTGACTCATTGTGATTTACAGAGTTCCACCCCATTGAGTGTGTAGGCTTGGCCCCATCAATTGTTTTCGGTTGCGTACCTGGATGATCCCGATGCTTTCTTCCCGTCACCGTCGCGCCCTTCGTCTGACCAGTCACTTTCTTGCGCCGTATCGCTGGCACGCCTTCGGTGCCTTGCTGGCGCTGATCGTCACGGCGGGCATCACCTTATCCATGGGGCAGGGGATTCGCCTGTTGGTGGATCAGGGTTTCATGACCCAGTCACCGCATCTGCTCAACCAATCCATCGGTCTGTTCATGGCGTTGGTGCTCGGGCTGGCGGTCGGCACGTTTGCGCGGTTTTATCTGGTGTCGTGGATTGGCGAGCGGGTGGTCGCGGATATTCGGCGGCAGGTGTTCAATCATCTGGTTTACCTGCATCCGGGGTTTTATGAAGACAACCGCAGCTCCGAGATCCAGTCGCGGCTGACCGCCGACACCACGTTGCTGCAATCGGTGATCGGCTCGTCGTTATCGCTGTTTTTGCGTAATTTGCTGATGGTCATCGGCGGGGTCGTACTGCTGTTTATCACCAACCCTAAGCTCACCAGCATCGTGGTGATTGCCTTGCCCCTGGTGATCGCGCCGATCCTGATTTTCGGCCGTCGGGTGCGCAGCCTGTCGCGCCTGAGCCAGGACCGGATTGCCGACATCGGCAGCTACGTCTCCGAAACCCTGGGCCAGATCAAAACCGTGCAGGCCTACAACCATCAGGTGCAGGACGAGCGACGTTTTGCGGTGACCGTAGAGGAAGCGTTCGATACGGCGCGCAAGCGCATCTTTCAGCGGGCCTGGCTGATTACCTTGGTGATTGTGCTGGTGCTCGGCGCGGTGGGGGTGATGCTCTGGGTCGGTGGCATGGACGTCATGGCCGGGCGCATTTCTGCGGGTGAGCTGGCGGCGTTTGTCTTCTACAGCCTGATCGTCGGCAGTGCCTTCGGCACCTTGAGTGAAGTGATCGGCGAGTTGCAGCGGGCGGCCGGGGCGGCGGAACGGATTGCCGAGTTGCTGCGTTCGGAAAACATCATTCAGCCACCGGCCACCGGGCTGGTGACCTTGCCCGAGCGGGTCAAGGGCAATCTGGTGCTGCAAGACGTGCGCTTTTCCTACCCGTCGCGTCCAGAAAGCTTCGCCGTCGATGGCTTGAATCTGACGGTCAACGCGGGGGAAACCCTTGCCCTGGTAGGACCGTCCGGCGCCGGCAAGTCCACGGTGTATGACTTGCTGCTGCGGTTCTACGACCCGGCCGAAGGGCGCATCCTGCTGGACGGGGTGCTGTTGACCCAGCTCGATCCGCTGGACCTGCGTCGCTGCTTCGCTTTGGTCTCGCAAAACCCGGCGCTGTTTTTTGGCAGCATCGAAGAGAACATTCGCTACGGCAACCCGAGCGCAACCCTGGCCCAAGTCCAGGAAGCGGCGAAAATCGCCTACGCCCACGAATTCATTGAGCAGATGCCCAACGGCTACCAGACCCACCTCGGCGACGGTGGCCTCGGCTTGTCCGGCGGCCAGCGCCAACGCCTGGCCATTGCGCGGGCGCTGCTGGTGGATGCACCGATCCTGCTGCTGGACGAAGCCACCAGCGCCCTCGACGCCCAAAGCGAACACCTGATCCAGCAAGCCCTGCCCAGCCTGATGAAAAACCGCACCACCCTGGTCATCGCCCACCGTTTGGCCACGGTAAAAAACGCCGACCGCATCGCGGTGATGGACCAAGGGAAGCTGGTCGCCGTGGGCACGCATCAGGAATTGGTGGCGAGCAATGCGTTGTATGCGCGGCTGGCGGCGTTGCAGTTCAACGACGGCAAGGCCGAACTCGATCTTCACCTGTAGGCGCCGTTTCGGAACCGCGTAGGAGCTGTGTCGGAACCGCGTAGGAGCTGTGTAGGAGCTGTGTAGGAGCTGTCGAGTGAAACGAGGCTGCGATCTTTTGACCTTCGCCTCAAACGCACCCCAAAAAAAATGCCCACATCAATCGATGCGGGCATTTTTGTTTGTCGTTCAAAGCAAGATCAAAAGATCGCAGCCTCGTTTCACTCGACAGCTCCTACACAGCTCCTACGGGGGCTCTTGGCGGTTATTGATCGTCGAAGTAACGCTCATGCCAATCCACCAGCGGTTGTGGCGAGTTGAGTTTCTGGCCGTAGATCACCGAGTACGACAGCACGTTCTGCACGTACTGACGGGTTTCGTCGAACGGGATGCTTTCGACCCACACGTCGAAGCTTAGGTGGTCGGCGCCGCGAAGCCATTGACGCACGCGGCCAGGGCCGGCGTTGTAGGCGGCGGAAGCCAGGACACGGTTGCCGTTGAACTGGCTGTGGACCTGGCTGAGGTAAGCGGCGCCGAGCTGAATGTTTTTGTCCGGGTCAAGCACTTGCTGCGGCGAGGCCAGCGGGATGCTGAACTTGCGCGCAGTTTCCTTGGCGGTGCCGGGCATCAATTGCATCAGGCCGCTGGCGCCCACACCAGAGCGCGCGTCGTCCATAAAGGCGCTTTCCTGGCGGGTAATGGCGAACACCCAGCTCGAATGCAAACCACGGACCTTGGCTTCACGCACCAGCGTGTCGCGGTGGGCCATCGGGAAGCGGATGTCCAGGTCGTCCCAGTACTGCGCCTGACTGATCGTGCGGATGGCCGGGAAATACCATTTCAGGTCGTAGGCCAGTTTTGCCTGGGCGACCATCTCGTCACGGTTGAAATGACGGCTGACGTAATACCACTCGCGACGACCATCGACGACTTGCCCGCGAGCGTGGAACTCCAGGGCCCGACGTATGCCCGGCGTGTTGCGGACCTTATTGATAGTGGCCTGGCTGAGCACCAGCGGCTTGTTGACCAGCGAGTAGGGCAATTGCGAGCGGTCGGCGGCGAGGAAACCGTAGAAATCACGCTCGCGGGCGAGGCCTTTATAAAGCGTCTGCGCTTCCGGGTTCTGCGGCTGTGCCAGCTCCAGGCTGCGGGCCTGCCAGTAGCGCCAGCGGTTGGTGGTGGCCAGTTCCTGCGGCAAGCGGCGGGTCAACTGATAGGCGTCATTCCAGCGGGCCAGGCGCAGCAACAGGCGCAGGCGCCACTCCGACACGGTGTTGTCCCGCAGTTCCGGGTCATACATGGTCATGACGTCGAGTGCGCGAGGGTCGTAACGTCGCGCTAGGGTCAGGCCGATTTCCCGGGCGATCGCCACTTTCTCATCCCGGGAGAAGTGCATGCTGCTGGCGTAACCGTCGAGCAGATCCATGGCCTTGTCCGGGTCTTGTTTGGCCAGGCGACGCAAGCCAAGGCTGACGATATCGGACATTGGCTCATCGGCCGGGGTAAACCGCGACGGCTGATTGAGCAGCTCGGGTTTCTGCGCCACATCCACCAGCAAGCGACCGCGAGGGGCGAGGGTGGTCAGGCCGCTCACCAGGCTGTTGGCCAGCGGATAGTTGCGCGCCTGGGCCGCGAGTTTGGTGCGCTCCCAGCGTTTCTGTTCGGTCAGTTGGCCTTCGGCGGCCCAAATGCCGAACAACGCATCACAGGACGCGGGTTGCGATTTGCCAGTCAGCCAGAGTTTGTCGGTATTGGCATAACCGACAGCTTTCTGGTTATGGGTGATTTGATACTGCGCATTCAGGCAGTCCAGCTCGGTGAAGTTGAGCTTGGGGTCGTAATACTTGACGAAGGTCGCCCAGTCCTCGCGATCGGCGAGCCAGCGCAACCAGCGCAATTTCATCCAGTTGGCTTGGGGCAGGTCACCGTGTTCGGCGAGGAATTTCTCGATTTCGGCGTTGCTGGCGGTTTTAAGTCGTGCGGTCAGTTCGTCATAAGCGAGGTAGGGCTCCAGCGGGTAATCGCTGAGGGCCTGGCTGTAACGGAAATAAGGTTCGGAATCGCCCTTCGCCAAGGCGCGCTTGGCCTCATCGTAATACTGGCGTTGGGTGGACAGGTCTACCGCCTGGACTGATTGAGCGGCAGTGGCAGAGAGAAGCAAACAAGATAAAAGACCAAAAAGGCGACTGCGCATGAGACATCCGGGCAGAAAAATCATGACAAGTGCTGACAGCGTCAGCACTGATTGCTTGTAGCTTAGCCTTTTGCCAGCAACGGGCGAAAGCTTTGCTGCCCGGTCGGTGCAAGATCGCAACATTTGTCATGCAGAGTGCTACAGAGGTGAAATTGCCGGCCTTCTGAAGCCTCAAGTCAGGTAGAATGCGCGCCCGGTTTTTGGAGAAGCTCATGACCCTGCTCAAATTCAGCGATGTGTCCCTTGCTTTCGGCTCTACGCCGTTGTTGGACAAGGTGTCCTGGCAGATCGCCCGTGGTGAGCGGGTGTGCATCATCGGCCGCAATGGCACTGGCAAGTCCAGCATGATGAAGCTCGTCAAGGGCGACCAGAAGCCCGATGACGGCTCCGTTTGGCGCTCACCCGGCCTCAAGATTGGCGAATTGCCGCAAGAATTGCCGGTAGCCGACGAGCGGACCGTGTTCGACGTGGTGGCTGAAGGCCTGGACGGCGTGGGCGAGCTGCTTGCGCAGTATCACCACCTGAGCCAGAACATCGTCACCGACGCCGACCTGGACAAGCTGATGCACGTCCAGCACGACCTCGAAGCCCGTGACGGCTGGCGTTTGCAGCAATTGGTCGACAGCACCTTGAGCCGTCTGCAGTTGCCCGCCGACAAGACCCTCGCCGAATTGTCCGGCGGCTGGCGTCGCCGCGTCCTGCTGGCCCAGGCCCTGGTTTCCGAACCGGACCTGCTGCTGCTCGACGAACCGACCAACCACCTGGACATCGGTGCCATCGCCTGGCTTGAAGAAGCGCTGAAGGATTTCCAGGGCGCCGTGCTGTTCATCACGCACGACCGTTCCTTCCTGCAGAACCTTGCCACCCGCATCCTCGAACTGGATCGCGGCGGCCTGATCGACTGGAACGGCGACTACGCCAGTTTCCTGGTGCACAAAGAAGCCTCGCTGGCGGCTGAAGATACGGCCAACGCGCTGTTCGACAAGAAACTGGCCCAGGAAGAAGTCTGGATTCGCCAGGGCATCAAGGCGCGCCGTACCCGTAACGAAGGCCGCGTCCGCGCTCTGAAAGCCCTGCGCAACGAGCGCAGCGAGCGTCGTGAACGCACCGGCAAAGCCAACATTCAGCTGGATACCGCCGATAAGTCCGGCAAACAGGTGATGGTCCTCGAGAACGTGAGCTTCGCTCACCCGGGCGGCCCGTTCCTGATCAAGGACTTCTCGATGGTCCTGCAGCGCGGCGACCGTATCGGTCTGCTGGGCGCCAACGGTACCGGCAAAACCACGCTGTTGAAGCTGATGCTCAACGGTTTGCAGCCAACCAGCGGCACCGTGGAAGAGGGGACGCGCATCGACGTGGCCTACTTCGACCAGTTGCGCCACCAGTTGGACCTGGAAAAAACCGTGATCGACAACGTGGCCGAAGGTCGCGACTTCATCGACATCGATGGTCAGAGCCGTCACGTACTGAGCTACCTCGGCGACTTCCTGTTCAGCCCGCAGCGTGCCCGCACGCCGGTCAAGGCGCTGTCCGGCGGTGAGCGTGCTCGCCTGCTGTTGGCCAAACTGTTCAGTAAACCGGCGAACTTGCTGGTGCTCGATGAGCCAACCAACGACCTCGACGTTGAAACCCTCGAACTGCTGGAAGAGGTCTTGCTGACCTTCAACGGCACCGTGCTGATGGTCAGTCACGACCGGGCATTCCTCGACAACGTCGTGACCAGCACCCTGGTCTTCGAAGGTGAAGGCAAGGTTCGCGAATACGTCGGTGGTTATCAGGACTGGCTGCGTCAGGGCGGTTCGCCGCGCCTGCTGGGCGTGACTGAGAGCAAATCCGGCAAGGCTGACCTGACCTCTGCTGTCGTGACGGCCGAAGCGGCGCCTGTCGCGGCGGTAGAAGCGCCAGTGGCGAAGAAGAAGCTCAGCTACAAGCATCAGCGTGAGCTGGAAATGTTGCCGGCCCAGATCGAAGCGATGGAAAAGCAGATTGCGGCGGTTGAAGCGCAGATGGCAGACCCGGCGTTCTATCAGCGCCCGGCGGCTGAAACGGCGGCGGTGATTGCTCAGCTTGAGCAGTTGCAGGCTGAACTCGACGTAATGGTCGAGCGTTGGGCCGAGCTGGATGCCTGATTGATCCTGCAATAAAAAAAGCCCGACCTCGGTTACTCGAGTGTCGGGCTTTTCGTAGGAGCTGCCGAAGGCTGCGATCTTTTGATCTTGCTGCCGAAGGCTGCGATCTTTTGATCTTGCTGCCGAAGGCTGCGATCTTTTGATCTTCAAGAAAGCCAAGATCAAAAGATCGCAGCCTTCGGCAGCTCCTACCGGGGTCAACGTTTGATCAGGTGCACCGCGAGCACATCGCAAGGTGCGCCATGCAATACGTCATTGGCGGTCGAGCCCAGCAGCAATGCCAGCCCGTGCCGGCCATGGCTGCCCACCACGATCAGGTCGCACTCTTGCTCCTTGGCCAGATGATGGATTTCCTGTCGCGGCTGGCCGTAGGTCAGGTGGCTGTACTCCTTGGTCAGTTCCGGGTACTTCAGGATCAGTCGGTCAAGGCGTTCGCGGGCCTGGTCGAACTGCTGCTGTTGCAGTTGTGACAGGTCCATCGGCACGTCGCCACCGAAGGCCATGGCCATCGGTTCGACAATGTGCACCAGGGACAGCTTCGCGCCGTTGCTCACCGACAGTTCGCGAGCGCGGTGGATTACAGGATCGCACTCTTCGGTTAGATCTACAGCGACCAGAATATGGTGGTAGGGCATGAGGTGCTCCTCCTGAGGATTGCAATATTGGTAAGTATGGCTGGTTTCAAGCGCATTGGTTCCAGAGTGACTGAATGCGCTCATCAAGAATCGGGAGTACAGATATGACGGTCTGGATAGTGGTGTCAATCCTGCTGGTGGTACTGAGTCCACTGGCATGGTTGCGACCGTCCCGCCACCAGAGTGGTCGCATGGCCTTGCGCATGGAGGCGCGACGCATCGGCCTGGCCATGCAACTGGCGCCCCAGGAGTGGCCGCACTGGCTGAGCCAGGAGCCGCCAAGCCCGTGTGCGCAGTACCATCGGCCGCGCCGGGGCAATCAACCGGTGTGCTGGAGCTACTGGCAAAAGTCGCCGGGTGTGTGGGTCAATCAGTGGCAGGAGGTCTGTGAGGATCGGGCGCTGCTCAACCATTTCGAAAAATTGCCCGACAACGTCTACAAGATCGAAGCCGACAAGCAGATGATCACGTTGTATTGGGGCGAAAAGGGCGAGGCGACGGTTCTCCAGCAAATAGACGCCACCTTGAAGGCTTTGGCCTGAAACACAATCCTCGTAGGAGCTGCCGCAGGCTGCGATCTTTTGACGTTGTTTTTAAGGGCAAAATCAAAAGATCGCAGCCTGCGGCAGCTCCTACACAAACAAGCGCCAGCACCTGACAGACAGGCAATAAAAAGCCCGACATCATCATCGGGCTGGAGTTGGCCAGGCAGGCCGGAAATTCTATGTGGCGCTGATCTTACGCCGGGCATTCGCCAAAAGCGTTTAAATTTTTCCTCAACGTCCCGCCAGCGTAGCTGCTTAAACGCAGGTTGCCGCGAATTAGGGCGACTTTTCTAACTATTGATTCTATGAATGGCCTCACATGCATCCGCGTGTTGCAGATCTTCGCGTTACGGAAGTGACCGGAAAGTCGCGTTTAAACCCGCGTTTTAGGCGATTGACAATTGTCGGAAATTCCGTGAAGGTGGCGTACCCAAATCAAACGGGCGTATGAATTGAGCGTTTGTATTTCAGACCGCTCCTACAGAATCCCGACTATCGCGTTGGCGGGTGTGCCGGGTGGATTGGCGTTAGCATCGACGAAAAGCGTCCTGCCGAGCCATTCGCCTGCGTCCGACGTGTACTGTTCAGCTTCCATATCGTGGAGATCAGTTGATGATTTACGAAGGTAAAGCCATCACGGTTAAGGCTCTTGAAAGTGGCATCGTCGAACTCAAGTTCGATCTCAAGGGTGAGTCCGTCAACAAGTTCAACCGTCTAACCCTGAACGAATTGCGTCAGGCCGTAGACACCATCAAGGCAGATGCTTCGATCAAGGGTGTGATCGTCAGCAGTGGCAAGGACGTCTTCATCGTCGGCGCCGACATCACCGAATTTGTCGAGAACTTCAAGCTGCCTGATGCAGAGCTTGTCGCTGGCAACCTCGAAGCCAACAAGATTTTCAGCGATTTCGAAGACCTCAACGTCCCGACTGTCGCCGCGATCAACGGTATCGCCCTGGGCGGCGGTCTGGAAATGTGCCTGGCGGCGGACTACCGCGTCATGTCCACCAAGGCCAAGATCGGTCTGCCAGAAGTCAAACTGGGCATCTACCCAGGCTTCGGCGGCACCGTGCGCCTGCCGCGCCTTATCGGTGCCGACAACGCCATCGAGTGGATCGCCTCCGGCAAGGAAAACCGCCCTGAAGACGCGCTGAAAGTCAGTGCCGTCGATGCAGTGGTTGCTCCTGAGAAATTGCAGGAAGCCGCCCTGGAGCTGATCAAGCGCGCCATTTCCGGCGAGTTTGACTACAAGGCCAAGCGCCAGCCGAAGCTTGAGAAACTCAAGCTGAACGCAATCGAACAAATGATGGCTTTCGAAACCGCCAAAGGTTTCGTTGCCGGTCAGGCTGGCCCGAACTACCCGGCGCCGGTTGAAGCGATCAAGACGATCCAGAAAGCTGCGAACTTCGGTCGCGACAAAGCGCTGGAAATCGAAGCCGCCGGTTTCGTCAAACTGGCCAAGACCTCTGCCGCGCAGAGCTTGATCGGTCTGTTCCTGAACGATCAGGAGCTGAAGAAAAAGGCCAAGGCCTACGACGAAATCGCCAAAGACGTGAAGCAGGCTGCCGTACTGGGCGCCGGCATCATGGGTGGTGGTATCGCTTATCAGTCGGCCTCCAAAGGTACGCCGATCCTGATGAAGGACATCAACGAGCACGGCATCGAGCAAGGCCTGGCTGAAGCCGCCAAACTGCTGGTTGGCCGCGTTGATAAAGGTCGCATGACCCCGGCGAAAATGGCTGAAGTGCTCAACGGCATTCGTCCGACCCTGTCCTACGGTGATTTCGGTCACGTGGACCTGGTGGTCGAAGCGGTCGTCGAGAACCCTAAAGTCAAGCAAGCCGTACTGGCCGAAGTCGAAGGCCACGTCAAAGAGGACACCATCCTCGCGTCCAACACCTCGACCATTTCCATCACCTTGCTGGCCAAAGCCCTCAAGCGTCCGGAAAACTTCGTCGGCATGCACTTCTTCAACCCGGTGCACATGATGCCGCTGGTTGAAGTGATCCGTGGCGAGAAGTCCAGCGAACTGGCCGTGGCCACCACCGTTGCCTACGCCAAGAAAATGGGCAAGAACCCGATCGTCGTCAACGACTGCCCGGGCTTCCTGGTCAACCGCGTACTGTTCCCGTACTTCGGTGGTTTCGCCAAGCTGGTCAGCGCCGGTGTGGACTTCGTCCGTATCGACAAGATCATGGAAAAATTCGGCTGGCCAATGGGCCCGGCATACCTGATGGACGTGGTCGGCATCGACACCGGTCACCACGGTCGTGACGTAATGGCTGAAGGCTTCCCGGACCGCATGAAAGACGATCGCCGTTCGGCCATCGACGTGCTCTACGAAGCCAAGCGCCTGGGCCAGAAGAACGGCAAGGGTTTCTACGCTTACGAGACCGACAAGAAGGGCAAGCAGAAGAAGGTTGCCGATCCGTCGGTGCTGGAAGTGCTCAAGCCGATCGTTTACGAGCAGCGCGAAGTCACTGACGAAGACATCATCAACTGGATGATGATCCCGCTGTGCCTGGAAACCGTGCGTTGCCTGGAAGACGGCATTGTCGAAACCGCCGCCGAAGCCGACATGGGTCTGGTCTACGGTATTGGTTTCCCTCCATTCCGTGGCGGTGCGCTGCGCTACATCGACTCGGTCGGTGTTGCAGAGTTCGTTGCCCTGGCTGACCAGTACGCTGATTTGGGCGCGCTGTACCACCCGACCGCAAAACTGCGTGAAATGGCCAAAACCGGCCAACGGTTCTTCGGTTAAGCGTCCCAACTTTTGAGCGAGAGTGAAATTTTATGAGCTTGAATCCAAGAGACGTCGTGATTGTCGACTTCGGTCGTACTCCGATGGGCCGCTCCAAGGGCGGCATGCACCGCAACACCCGCGCTGAAGACATGTCGGCGCACCTGATCAGCAAATTGCTGGAACGCAACGTCAAGGTTGACCCGAACGAAGTCGAAGACGTGATCTGGGGCTGCGTAAACCAGACCCTGGAGCAGGGCTGGAACATCGCGCGCATGGCGTCCCTGATGACGCAGATCCCGCACACCGCTGCCGGTCAGACCGTCAGCCGTCTGTGTGGTTCGTCGATGAGCGCATTGCACACTGCTGCGCAAGCGATCATGACCGGCAACGGTGATGTGTTCGTGGTGGGTGGCGTCGAGCATATGGGCCACGTGAGCATGATGCACGGTGTCGATCCGAACCCGCACATGTCCCTGTACGCGGCGAAAGCCTCGGGCATGATGGGCCTGACCGCTGAAATGCTGGGCAAAATGCACGGCATCACTCGCGAACAACAGGACGCTTTCGGCGTGCGCTCCCACCAGCTCGCCCACAAGGCGACCCTGGAAGGCAAGTTCAAAGACGAAATCATCCCGATGCAGGGCTACGACGAGAACGGTTTCCTGAAACTGTTCGACTACGACGAAACCATTCGTCCGGAAACCACCCTGGAAAGCCTGGCAGCTCTTAAGCCAGCGTTTAACCCGAAGGGCGGCACCGTGACAGCCGGTACGTCGTCGCAAATCACCGATGGTGCCTCGTGCATGATCGTGATGTCGGCGCAACGTGCCCAAGACCTGGGTATCCAGCCTCTGGCGGTGATTCGTTCGATGGCGGTGGCAGGTGTGGACCCGGCGATCATGGGCTATGGTCCAGTTCCGGCTACACAAAAAGCACTGAAGCGTGCGGGCCTGGGGATCAACGATATCGACTTCTTCGAGCTCAACGAAGCTTTCGCCGCACAGGCCCTGCCAGTGCTGAAAGATTTGAAAGTGCTCGACAAGATGAACGAGAAGGTTAACCTGCACGGCGGCGCGATCGCCCTGGGTCACCCGTTCGGTTGCTCCGGTGCGCGTATCTCCGGCACTTTGCTGAACGTGATGAAGCAAAATGGCGGCACCTTCGGGGTAGCTACGATGTGCATTGGTCTCGGCCAAGGCATCTCCACCGTCTTCGAACGCGTTTAAGCGTCTCGTTGATGGAAGCCGGGGCCAAGTGCCCCGGTTTTTGTTTTTCTGAATTTATTTTTGTTTTTATTTTGAAAAGATTTGAGTGAGGGCCAAACCATGCCGATACAACCCGGGCTCTACCAACATTACAAAGGTCCGCAGTACCGCGTATTCAGTGTTGCGCGGCATTCCGAGACCGAAGAAGAAGTGGTCTTCTACCAAGCCCTGTATGGCGATTACGGCTTTTGGGTGCGTCCCTTGAGCATGTTCCTGGAGTCGGTCGAGGTTGACGGTGAACAGGTCCCACGCTTTGCTTTGGTGCAAGCCGAACCGAGCCTTTTTTCCAAGCCATAAGCTGAGTGCGCGCTGAACCCTGCGCTTGACCTCACCTTGTAGCCACTATATATAGCGGTGCCGCGTCAGGCGCCAACCGCCTTTCACTTCTAGAATTCAGGAATTTTCTGATCCATGGGCAAATCGCTGGTCATTGTGGAATCCCCGGCTAAGGCCAAGACCATCAACAAGTATCTGGGTAACCAATACGTGGTGAAGTCGAGTATCGGCCATATCCGAGACCTGCCCACCAGCGGTTCGGCTAGCGCCAGCAAAGAGCCAGCCGCCAAGCGTGGCAAGGCCGCTGCGGGCGAAGGTCCGGTGCTCACGCCGAAAGAGAAGGCGCGCAAGCAGCTTGTCTCGCGCATGGGTGTCGATCCCGATCATGGCTGGAAAGCCAAGTACGAGATCCTCCCGGGCAAAGAGAAAGTCATCGAAGAGCTGCGCCGGCTCGCCAAAGATGCTGACACCATCTATCTCGCAACCGACTTGGATCGCGAGGGGGAAGCCATTGCCTGGCACCTGCGCGAAGCCATCGGTGGTGACGACAGCCGCTACAAGCGCGTGGTGTTCAACGAAATCACCAAGAAGGCGATTCAGGAAGCCTTCTCCAAGCCGGGCGAGCTGGACATCGACCGTGTAAATGCCCAGCAGGCGCGTCGTTTCCTCGACCGCGTGGTGGGTTACATGGTTTCGCCGCTGCTGTGGGCCAAGGTCGCTCGTGGCCTGTCCGCCGGTCGCGTGCAATCGGTAGCGGTCAAACTGGTGGTTGAGCGTGAGCGTGAAATTCGCGCGTTCAACCCGGAAGAGTACTGGGAAGTTCACGCTGATCTCGGCACCGCCAAGGGCGCCACCGTGCGCTTTGACGTGGCCCGTGAGAAAGGCGAAGCGTTCAAGCCGCTCAACGAAACCCAGGCCATGGCCGCGCTGGAGAAACTCAAGTCTTCCAGCTACAGCATCGTCAAGCGTGAAGACAAACCGACCAGCAGCAAGCCGTCGGCGCCGTTCATCACCTCCACCCTGCAGCAGGCCGCGAGCAACCGCCTGGGCTTCGGCGTGAAGAAAACCATGATGATGGCCCAGCGTTTGTACGAAGCGGGCTACATCACGTATATGCGTACCGACTCCACCAACCTCTCGGTGGATGCGGTGGCGATGGCGCGTACTTATATTGAAGGCGAGTTCGGCAAGAAGTACCTGCCGGAAAACCCGAACGTCTACAGCAGCAAGGAAGGCGCACAAGAGGCTCACGAAGCGATTCGTCCCTCCGACGCCAATACCGAGCCAAGCAAGCTGACGGGCATGGAGCGGGACGCTGAGCGGCTCTACGAGCTGATCTGGCGCCAGTTCCTCGCTTGCCAGATGCTGCCAGCGCAATACTTGTCGACCACGGTGACCGTGGGTGCCGGCGATTTCGAGCTGCGTGCCAAGGGCCGCATCCTGAAGTTCGACGGTTACACCCGCGTCATGCCGCAAATTGCCAAGCCTGGCGATGATGATGTGCTGCCGGACATGGCCCAGGGCGACGCGATGAAGCTGATCAAGCTTGATCCGACCCAGCACTTCACCAAGCCGCCGGCCCGTTATTCGGAAGCGAGCCTGGTTAAAGAAATGGAAAAACGCGGCATCGGTCGTCCTTCGACCTACGCAGCGATCATTTCGACCATCCAGGACCGCGGCTACGTGGCGCTGCACAACCGTCGTTTCTACTCGGAAAAGATGGGTGACATCGTCACCGAGCGGCTGGCCGAGAGCTTCTCCAACCTCATGGACTACGGCTTCACTGCCGGCATGGAGGAGAACCTCGATGACGTGGCCCAGGGCGAACGCGACTGGAAAAGCGTGCTTGATGAGTTCTACGGTGACTTCAAGAAAAAACTTGAAGTAGCCGAAAGCGCTGAAGGCGGCATGCGTGCCAACCAGCCTGTCATGACCGACATTCCATGCGTGGTGTGCGGCCGTCCGATGCAGATCCGTACTGCATCGACCGGCGTGTTCCTCGGCTGTTCGGGCTACAGCCTGCCTCCGAAAGAGCGCTGCAAGGCCACCGTCAACCTGGTGCCGGGCGATGAAATCGCTGCGGACGACGAGGGTGAGTCGGAATCCCTGGTTCTGCGCGGCAAGCACCGCTGCCCGATCTGCAGCACGGCAATGGATGCTTACCTGCTGGATGAGAAGCGCAAGCTGCACATCTGCGGTAACAACCCGGATTGCGATGGCTACGAAATCGAAGAAGGCAGTTATCGCATCAAGGGCTATGAAGGTCCGAGCCTGGAATGTGACAAGTGCGGCAGCGAGATGCAGCTCAAGACCGGCCGTTTCGGCAAGTTCTTCGGCTGCACCAACGCGACATGCAAGAACACCCGCAAGCTGCTGAAAAGCGGTGACGCGGCGCCGCCGAAGATGGACCCGGTGAAGATGCCTGAGCTGAAATGCGAAAAGGTCAACGACACCTACATCCTGCGCGACGGTGCATCCGGCCTGTTCCTGGCGGCGAGCCAGTTCCCGAAAAACCGCGAAACTCGTGCTCCGCTGGTGATCGAGATCGTGCCGCACAAGGATGAGATTGATCCGAAGTACCACTTCCTGTGTGACGCGCCGAAGAAAGACCCGGATGGTCTGCCTTCCGTGATCCGTTACAGCCGCAAGACCAAAGAGCAGTACGTGCAGACAGAAGTCGACGGTAAGCCGACTGGCTGGAAAGCCTACTACGACGGCGGCAAGTGGACGGTTGAAGACAAGCGACCAGCCGCAAAAGCTTAAAAGACGCTGTACATAAAAGGCCGTATGACAATCCTCGGATTTTCATGCGGCCTTTTGTTTTGGGCTTGCGGTCAGATCATGTGATCCACGACACTGTCCGACCTGTGTGAAGCAAATATTTCGCTGTGGAGGCTGCCGTCATGGCCCACGAACTCTATACCCGTACCAACCAGAAGATTTATTTCGCCGGCCTGTCGCTCGAAGCGCTCGCCAGAGCTGAAGAGGGGCGGGCGATGAACTCCCTGGCGTTGATTCAGGCCGGACGCGAATCGGCGCTGT
Source organism: Janthinobacterium sp. LPB2021202312-11-4 (assembly GCF_037049705.1). Classification (NCBI taxonomy): domain Bacteria; kingdom Pseudomonadati; phylum Pseudomonadota; class Betaproteobacteria; order Burkholderiales; family Oxalobacteraceae; genus Janthinobacterium; species Janthinobacterium sp. LPB2021202312-11-4. The sequence continues at coordinate 56,267 of NZ_JBAGKV010000018.1, forward strand.
TCCACCTGTACGGTGCGTTGCTGGGGCTCTGCCATGAAATCGCCGGTTTCTATCGTTTGCCGCAGGCCAATGCGCCGCGCGCGGAGATGTTGCTGACCCGCGAGGTGCTGGAAGCCATCGCCATTCCGGAAATGGCTGAGCTGGTCGAATTGGCTAACAACTCTGAAACCTGGCTGGCCAAACTGCTGGCGGCTCACGCGGCACTGTTCCAGCCACCAAGGGTGCCGCACAAGCCAAAGGGCGACGTGACGCAGCCACTGATCATGGCTGTTAACCTGGACGATGAAGAGCCTGCGCAAGAGCTGAGTCGAGACGAACTTGAGAGCTGGCGTCAGAACCTCAAAGGGTTGGCGCTTCGCTTCCGTGAAGGGTTGAACGAGTGCTGAGAGATTGATCGATGTGACGGATGACCCATTGGGTTGTCCGCTCAGGATGAGTGATAACAGATATTTCTTCGCGATGACTTCTGGTCAAGATCCCGAGCGAAGCCTGGCCGATGCCTATATAATCCCCGCCTTTCGTGGAGAACAGACCTTTATGCCAACGTCCTTTCTAGAAATTGTCGAGTTACCAGACGGCCGAATCGAGCTTCGAAGGGCTGAGGACGAGGGTTCTCTGGTTACTTTGGATTTCTCCGAGGACGCCAAAGCGTTCCTGCAAGGCAATCACGTGGAAGTCGCCAAGGCGATGTTGAGCGTTGGTGTGCAGATGGCGGGACGCCTGGTTGAAGGCGAATTCAATAAAGATGAAGAGCCTCGGATTCTGCATTGATCCCGTCCGTCGGTTTCTGCTGATACCGCTACACATCGGCTTCTCTATCCTTGGAGAAGCCTGGCGCTGTTCAAGGCGCACATTGATTGTCAGTTAGCCCAGTCGAATGTTCAGACTTTGAGCGTCCCCGGTGCGGGCGGCGCTGATCAACTGTTGCCGTGAGCTGGCATTCAGCGGGTTGAGCCAGCTGACGACCGTGTGGCTGCGCCCCAGTCGCAAGGCCTCGCACGTCAATTGTTGAGCGCTCTGGGTGCCGCGAGGTTGCAGCAAAAGGATGCGTTCGCGGTTCAGGCCGGCGTCTCGCAGCCAGGCCTGGGTCAGGCTGGCGGGCGGGGCGATCAGGGTGAGCCAGCGTGCATCCTGGTCCTGGCTCAATTCCCGAAGAATCGGCGCCAGAAGATTCAGGCAGCTCCCCGCCGCACCACGCAGTGACAGCTCACTGAAGACTTCGGGCTCGGCGCTCCAGGGCGACTCGACCACATCTTTCAGAATCGGCGCCAGTGGTTGCGCCATGAACGCCTCGAACAACGGCAGTTGGGCTTGCTGTGGTGTGTGTGGGAACTGCATAAAGCCTCCTTTAGCGGCGAATCACGCCGACACTCAAGCCTTCGATCACCAGTTCCTGATCTTTCAGGTTGACTTCGATGGGGGCGAACTCAGGGTTTTCGGCAATCAGCCAGACCTTGCTGCCATCGCGCTTGAAGCGCTTGACGGTCACTTCATCGCCAATCCGTGCCACCACGATCTGGCCGTTGCGGGCCTCACGGGTGGTGTGGACGGCCAGCAGGTCACCATCGAAAATGCCCACGTCCTTCATGCTCATGCCGTGTACCCGCAACAAGTAGTCTGCGCGTGGATGGAAGAACGTCGGATTGATGTTGCAGGACTCTTCGATGTGTTGCTGGGCCAGAATCGGCGCGCCGGCTGCCACGCGACCGATAATCGGCAGGGTGGACTCATCGGTCTTGGCTTCGAAACCAGGGATGCGAATGCCGCGAGAAGCGCCTGGGGTCATCTCGATGGCGCCCTTGCGGGCCAGCGCCTTGAGGTGTTCTTCCGCCGCGTTGGGCGACTTGAAGCCCAGTTCCTGAGCGATTTCAGCTCGGGTTGGCGGGTAGCCGTTGTCGTCAAGGCAACGTTTGATGAAGGCCAAAATCTCTGCTTGGCGTGGCGTCAGCTTTAGCATATTGATCGCTCTGTCTTTTTATACAGTGACTGGGATTATATACAGTGAAAGCGTCTTGGCAATGCCCCTTTTTTTACCGACCGCCGGACGGTCGATCAGCACGCTGATTGAAGCTTCGGAGTTGTATGGTTAAATAGCTGACCGACCATTCCCAAAACGAACCGCCAGGCTTGACAACGCCTGGGCTGAAACGTATGTTTCAAACAAGTGTTTGTCAGGCGGAGTAGCCATGGCCCAGTCGGAAACCGTTGAACGCATTCTCGATGCTGCCGAGCAGTTGTTCGCGGAAAAAGGTTTCGCCGAAACCTCATTGCGTTTGATCACCAGCAAGGCCGGAGTCAATCTGGCGGCGGTGAACTATCATTTCGGCTCCAAGAAGGCGCTGATCCAGGCGGTTTTCTCGCGTTTCCTCGGGCCGTTCTGCCTCAGTCTCGATAAAGAGCTGGAGCGACGTCAGGCCAAGCCGGAAAACAAGCCGACGCTTGAAGAGCTGCTGGAAATCCTCGTCGAGCAGGCCCTCGTGGTGCAACCGCGCAGCGGCAACGACCTCTCGATCTTCATGCGTTTGCTGGGCCTGGCTTTCAGTCAGAGTCAGGGCCACTTGCGTCGTTATCTGGAAGACATGTACGGCAAGGTGTTCCGTCGCTACATGATGCTGGTCAACGAAGCCGCGCCGCGTATTCCGCCGATTGAACTGTTCTGGCGCGTGCACTTCATGCTCGGCGCCGCGGCGTTCAGCATGTCGGGGATCAAGGCCTTGCGCGCCATTGCCGAGACCGATTTCGGCGTCAACACCTCGATAGAGCAAGTGATGCGCCTGATGGTGCCGTTCCTGGCCGCCGGCATGCGTGCCGAAACCGGTGTCACCGACACGGCCATGGCCACCGCGCAGTTGCGTCCGCGCAGCAAATCGGCACCGGTTGCCGCCAAGGTTTAACCGCACACGGGTGGGCGCGGCAGCTGACATCCGCTAAGCTAGCCGCCCATGCCGACTCTCGTTCTGAACCCGCCCCCCATTGATATCGCCGACCTGCCGGGCATCGCCCACGGCGGCGAATCCGTGCGAGGCGGGTTTATCGTTTTCAAGGAATCTCTATGACTGCTGGCCTGCAAGGCTCGTTGATGGTGGACGTCGCCGGTACCTGGCTGACGGCCGAAGATCGCCAATTGTTGCGCCAGCCCGAAGTGGGCGGCCTGATCATTTTTGCCCGCAACATCGAGCACCCGCGCCAGGTGCGTGAGCTGAGCGCTGCGATCCGCGCCATCCGTCCTGATCTGCTGCTGGCAGTGGACCAGGAGGGCGGTCGGGTTCAGCGCCTGCGCCAGGGCTTCGTTCGTCTGCCCGCCATGCGTGCCATCGCCGACAACCCGAATGCCGAATACCTGGCCGAACAGTGCGGCTGGATCATGGCGACCGAAGTTCTCGCTGTCGGCCTCGACCTGAGTTTCGCCCCGGTGCTGGACCTGGATTACCAGCGCAGCGCCGTGGTCGGCACCCGCTCGTTCGAAGGCGATCCCGAGCGCGCAGCGTTGCTCGCGGGTGCCTTCATTCGCGGCATGAACAGCGCCGGCATGGCTGCCACCGGTAAACACTTTCCGGGTCACGGTTGGGCCGAGGCTGACTCCCACGTCGCGATTCCCACCGATGAGCGCAGCCTTGACGAGATCCGCGCCAACGACCTGGTGCCATTCGCGCGCCTGAGCAAGCAACTGGCCGCCGTCATGCCGGCCCACGTGATTTATCCACAGGTTGATGCCCAGCCAGCCGGTTTCTCCCGCCGCTGGTTGCAGGACATTCTGCGTGGTGAGTTGCAGTTCGATGGCGTGATTTTCAGTGACGATCTGTCCATGGCCGGGGCCCACGTGGTCGGCGATGCCGCCAGCCGTATCGAAGCCGCACTGACCGCCGGTTGCGACATGGGCCTGGTGTGCAACGATCGCGCGGCCGCCGAACTGGCCCTGAGCGCTGCCCAGCGAATGAAGGTCACGCCGTCGCCGCGTATCGCGCGGATGCGCGGGCAATCGTTCGTCGGCATCGAATACCGTCAAGACCCGCGCTGGCTCACCGCTATCGGTGCGCTCAAAGACGCTCAACTGATTGAATAAGGACTTTTCGTTATGACGATCTACGCGATTATCGGTGGTACCGGGCTGACTCAACTCGAAGGCCTGAGCATTCGTCAGTCACTGACGGTGGATACGCCTTACGGTCCGCCATCGGCCGAAGTCCATATCGGCGAGTACGCGGGCAAGGAGGTGTTGTTCCTCGCGCGCCACGGTCACCCGCACCGCTTCCCGCCACATCAGGTCAACTACCGCGCCAACCTTTGGGCGTTGAAACAGGCCGGCGCTGAAGCGATTCTGGCGGTCAACGCCGTGGGCGGGATTCACGCCGCGATGGGCACCGGGCATTTCTGCGTGCCCCATCAACTGATCGACTACACCAGCGGTCGCGAGCACACCTACTTCGCGGGTGATTTGGAACATGTCACCCACATCGATTTCAGCTACCCGTACAGCGAGCCGCTGCGTCAGCAGTTGATCGCCGCGTTGGCCGCTGAAGGCGTTGGCTACAGCAGTCATGGCGTGTACGGCTGCACCCAGGGCCCCCGTCTGGAAACCGTTGCCGAAATCGTGAAGCTGGAACGTGACGGCTGCGACATCGTCGGCATGACCGGCATGCCGGAAGCGGCGCTGGCCCGTGAGCTGGAGCTCGATTACGCCTGCCTCGCGCTGGTGGTGAACCCGGGGGCGGGCAAGTCCACGGCGGTGATCACCATGGCTGAGATCGAACAGGCGTTGCATGACGGGATGGGTAAGGTTAAGTCGACGTTGGCGCGGGTGCTCAAGGGCTAAGCAAGGCGCCGCACCGAGTTGAGCCCTTCGCGGGCAAGCCTTGCTCCTACGGGGTTCACATCAATCCTGTAGGAGCGAGGCTTGCCCGCGAAAGCGATCGACCAGACATCACCAATATCAACGCTTCTCGAGCTTATCCGGCAACGGCGCAAACAACGCCTCGATATCGTCACTCTGCAACTTCCAGTCCCCGGCCGAGCGTCCGTCCAGGACGCCGGCCGCGAGGTCGGATTTTTCCTTTTGCAGATGCTGAATCTTCTCTTCCACGGTACCCCGGGCAATCAGCTTGTAGACGAATACCGGTTTCTCCTGGCCGATGCGATAAGCCCGGTCCGTCGCCTGGTTTTCCGTCGCCGGGTTCCACCATGGGTCGTAGTGAATCACCGTATCGGCTTCGGTCAGGTTCAAGCCCACGCCACCAGCCTTCAGGCTGATCAGAAAAATCTGACGCTTGCCGCTCTGGAAATCCTTCACCGGCGCCCGTCGGTCGCGGGTTTGTCCGGTCAATATCGCGTAGTCCACACCGCGTTTTTTCAGCTCTTCTTCGATCAACGCCAGCATCGACGTGAACTGCGAGAACAGCAGAATCCGCCGACCTTCTTCGAACAGCTCTTCGAGCATTTCCATCAAGCTGTCGAGTTTGCCGGACGTGCTGCCACGGGTCGGCAGGGCGGCGTCGTTGACCAGTCGCAGATCGCAGCAGACCTGACGCAACTTCAACAGCGCCTCAAGAATGATGATCTGGCTGCGGGCTACGCCTTTGCGGGTAATTTCGTCGCGGACTTTCTTGTCCATGGCCAGGCGCATGGTTTCGTACACGTCGCGCTGGGCTTCGTTGAGTTCGACCCAGTGGATGATCTCGGTTTTCGGCGGCAATTCCGTCGCCACTTGTTCCTTCGTCCTACGCAACAGAAACGGTTTTATCCGACCGTTGAGGTGCTGAAGTCTGACTTCACTGCCGCGCTTTTCAATCGGCACGCGGTAATCGCGGTTGAAGCTTTTGACATCGCCGAGCCAGCCGGGCAGCAGGAAGTGGAACAGCGACCACAACTCGCCCAAGTGGTTTTCCAGCGGTGTACCGCTCAGGCACAGGCGTTGGCGCGCATTCAGTTCACGAGCCGCTTGGGCAGCCTTGCTGTTGGGATTCTTGATGTATTGCGCTTCATCCAGCACCAGAACGTGCAGCGGCAAGGCGGCCAGGGTTTCAACGTCCTTGGGCAGCAACGCGTAGGTGGTCAGGATCAGGTCGTAATCGGTCAGGTTCTCGAAGTGCTTTTTGCGACTGGCACCGTACAGCGCCAACACTTTGAGCTGCGGCGTGAAGTGCGCCGCTTCGTCGAGCCAGTTGGGGATCAGGCTGGTGGGCATCACCACCATGCACGGGCGGTCCAGGCGTCCGGCGATTTTCTCTGTGAGAACGTGCGCCAGGGTCTGTAGGGTTTTGCCCAGGCCCATGTCATCCGCGAGAATCCCGCCGACTTCCAGTTGTCGCAATGATTGCATCCAGCTCAAGCCTTCGAGCTGATACGGTCGCAAGGTGGCGTTCAAACCCTCCGGCGCGGTGGTCGTGAAGTCCTTGATGTCCCGCAGGCGCTGGGCAAAGGTGCGAATCTGCTCGCCGCCTTCCCATAGTAACGGCATGCCTTCGAGCGGATTCAGGCGAGTGGCGTCGGCCTTGCTCAGGCGCAGCGTGGTTTCGCCGGGCTCTTGCAGGTAGAACTCGCCGAGAGTTGCCAGTACCGGTTTCAAGCGGCCGAAGGGCAGGGCGACTTGCAGCGGGCCGTACTCGGAATTTGGCCGGTTCGGGATGTTCACCAGGATCAGCTCGTCGTCGCGACGTCGGGCCAGGCGTTCAGGGTTGAGGATTTCGGTGTGCGAGCGCATCAGGTTCAACAGGATCGGCAGCAAACTCAGGCGCTCGCCGTTGACGATGATCCCCAGTTCCAGGTCAAACCAGTCGCGCTCTGGCGCTTGTTCGACGGTGGCGTACCAGTCGTCCACGGCGGTCAGATCAAACCCGAAGTCCTCGTCGATCTGCAACTCCCAGCCCTGGGTGCGCAGCTTCGGCAACTCATTGAGCGTGAACGTCAGCCAGGCGCTGTCGTTGACCATCTCGAATAGTTCGCCGGCGCTTTCCGGCAAGGCCTTGCTCTGCCGGGTGGCGATCTTGAAACCGAGGATTCTTAACTGTTCTCTGTAGGCCTGTTCGACTTCGGGGTGACGTTTTATCCGTAACGTCTGTGTTTCCTGGCGAATCAGCACGTCGGCATTTTTCTGGCCGGACACATATTCATCCAGATAGCTGAAGGACAGTGCCGCGCGATGCTGGATGTAACGCTGCATCTTGCCGTTGCGCGGTTCGAAAGCGCTGAACTCGATGCTCGCCAGCCACAGGCGCGGCACCGGTTGCACGTTGTCCACCAGTACTTGTGGTGGCGCCTTCGGGCTGCGGTCCAGCACGGCCTGGAGTTTTTCCAGCAGTTCGGCGTCTTGCGCGGCGGCGGGATAAGCCAGGGTTTCCTGGACTTTCAGCAATACCGCCGCGCAGTGTTTGCAGTTGCTGTGGACCGGGCAAGAGCACGTGGCGTCGATCATCAGCAATGTGCCTTTGGCTGACTCGCGCAGGCGAATGGTCTGACGGTAAACGTTACCGCCCGAGCCTTCGCAAGCGGCGACGATGGTTGCGTCACCGGCCTCGACGATCCTCACGCGGTTCTCTATCGCGTAGCGACGGCCGCGCTCCAGGCTCTGTTCCTTGAATCGGCTGACCCAGGAAGGTGCCAGGGGTTTGCTCAGGGTCGCAGACATAAGGACTTATCAGTCCGGAATTTGTTCAGGAGCTGGCCGAGGCGCAGGGGCGGTCAGCGAAGTGATCTTGATCAGCAGGCCGAGGTGGCCGTTATCGAGAAAATTCAGCTGGCCGTTCTTGGTGTGGCTTTCCTGCTTCAGGCGTTCGCTGGCGGTGACCATGCCGTTGCCGTCGATCTGGTTGACCCAGAAGTCCGCGTCCACATCGGTGAAGCGCCCCAGTTTCAGGTTCAGCGTGCCCTCGATCGGAAACTGACCGTACTGTTCCTTGCCGTCGCTGATCGCGATTTTGCTGGCGGATTCGCCCAGGGTCTGTTGCCAGGCCTTGTGCAGCAACACGGTGTAATCATTGCTGGCGGTGAGTTTCTCCACTTCGCTGTTAAGGCTCGGCGTGCGCTGGCTGTCGGGGCTCAGGCGCTGGGCACCGGCCGCCCAGTCTTCCGGTGCGGCCCGGCTGACGATGGCCGGCACGGCGTTTTGCCGGACCAGAATCATTTCGACCTGATACAGATCATCGGCAAACGCCGTAGGGGTGACCAAAGCCATTAACAAGGTCAGTGAGCGAAACAGGCGCATGCGGCGTCCTTCAAGCAGTTTTCGGGAGGAGGCGTTCAAACAGCGCCTCTACAGTATTAAAGCGCTCTTCCGGGCGCTCCATCGGCACCATGAACTTGAACATCGTGGCGCCTTCGAATTTGTAGCGTTTGGGTTGGCTCTGGATCAGTTTGATCAGCGTCAACGGGTCGACCGGGGTTTGCGCCGCGAACTCGATGCGACCACCTTGCGGGCCGCCGTCGACTTTCTTGATGCCCAACTGTTCGGCCTGCAACTTCAGCAGCGTGATCCGCACCAGATTTTTGGTCGGCTCGGGTAGCAGGCCGAAACGGTCGATCATCTCGACTTGCAGGTCCTTGAGACCTTCTTCATCCGTAGCCGAAGCGATGCGCTTGTAGAGAATCAAGCGAGCATGAACGTCCGGCAAGTAGTCCTCGGGAATCAGCGCAGGCACGCGCAGATTGACTTCCGGACCGCCGCCCAGCGGCTGATCGAGGTTCGGCTGTTCGCCCTTGCGGATGGACTTCACCGCGCGTTCGAGCATTTCCATGTACAGCGTGAAACCCACAGCCTGAATCTGCCCGCTCTGGCCGTCGCCGAGCAGTTCGCCGGCGCCACGGATTTCCAGGTCGTTGGTGGCAAGCACGAAGCCCGCGCCGAGGTCCTGGGTGTTGGCAATCGCTTCCAGACGCTTTTCCGCGTCGCCGGTGATTTGCTGGCGCGGCGGCGTCAGCAGATAGGCGTAAGCCTGGTGGTGACTGCGGCCGACCCGACCGCGCAACTGGTGCAACTGCGCCAGGCCGAACTTGTCGGCACGCTCGATGATGATGGTGTTGGCGCTCGGCACGTCGATTCCAGTCTCGATGATGGTCGAGGCAATCAGCACGTTGAAGCGCTTGTGATAGAAGTCACTCATGACCTGTTCGAGTTCGCGTTCGCGCATCTGCCCGTGGCCGATGCCGATCCGCGCTTCCGGCACCAGTTCGGCGAGGTCGGCGGCGCATTTCTCGATGGTTTTCACGTCGTTGTGCAGGTAATAGACCTGACCACCACGCAGCAACTCACGGAGCAAGGCTTCCTTGACCGTGCTTTTGTTCTGCTCCATGACGAAGGTGCGCACCGACAGGCGACGGGCCGGCGGTGTGGCGATGATCGACAGGTCGCGCATGCCTGACACCGCCATGTTCAGCGTGCGTGGAATCGGCGTGGCGGTCAGCGTGAGAATGTCGACTTCGCTGCGCAGGGCCTTGAGCTGTTCTTTCTGACGGACACCGAAGCGGTGTTCTTCGTCGATGATCACCAGCCCGAGGTTTTTGATTTTTACATCGTCGGACAGCAGTTTGTGCGTGCCGATCACGATGTCGATCTTGCCTTCGGCCAGCTCAGCGATGGCGGCGTTCACTTCCTTGGTGGACTTGAAGCGGCTCATCACTTCCACGCTCACCGGCCAATCGGCGAAGCGGTCGCGGAAGCTGTTGTAGTGTTGCTGGGCGAGCAGGGTGGTCGGCACCAGAATCGCCACTTGACGACCACCGTGCACCGCGATGAACGCGGCACGCATCGCCACTTCGGTCTTGCCGAAACCCACGTCGCCGCAGACCAGTCGATCCATCGGTTTCGGCGCGAGCATGTCGGCGCGCACGGCGTCGATGGTGGTTTGCTGGTCCGGGGTTTCTTCGAACGGGAACCCGGCGCTGAAGGTTGCGTAATCGGCTTTCGGGTCGGCGAAGGCATAACCTTCGCGGGCGGCGCGGCGGGCATAGATGTCGAGCAACTCGGCGGCGACATCGCGCACCTGTTCGGCGGCTTTGCGCTTGGCTTTCTGCCAGGTTTCGGAGCCGAGACGATGCAGTGGGGCCAGGGCGTCGTCGCTGCCGGTGTATCGGGCGATCAAGTGCAGGTTGGCCACCGGCACGTAGAGCTTGGCGCCTTCGGCGTATTGCAGGGTCAGGAATTCGGCAGCCTGATCGTCGATTTCCAGGGTCGCGAGCCCCAGATAACGCCCGACGCCGTGATCGATGTGCACCACTGGCGCACCTTCGCGCAGCTCGGTGAGGTTCTTGATCACGGCATCGTTGTTGCCGTCGGCGCGTTTTTCCCGGCGGCGACGCTGCATCACCCGTTGACCGAACAGCGGACTTTCCGCGATCAATGCCAGAGCCGGGTTGTCCAGCAGCAGGCCTTCGTCCAGCGGCGCGATGGTGATCGCCAGGCGATCCTTGCTCGCGACGAAGTCCGGCCAACTGTCGACGGTTTTCGGGCGAAGCTTCAGGCGTTCGAGCAGTTCCAGCAGTACTTCGCGACGACCCGCCGACTCGGCGGTGAACAGCACGCGACCGGGGAACTCGTCGAGGAAACCGGCCAGCGCCGCGAGTGGTTGGGTGGCCTTGGCTTCGATGGCCAGGTTCGGCAGCACTTGCGCCGGGAAGCGCTCGCGACCGACACCGGTTTCCACGTCCTGTTGGCTGGCCACTACGCGAGGCCAGTTTTTCAGGCGGGCGAAGCAGTCTTCCACCGGCAGGAACAGCTCGGCGGGCGGCAATAAAGGACGGGAAGGGTCGACGCGGCGCTCTTCGTAGCGATTGCGCACGTCGTTCCAGAAGTTCTCCGCCGCTTGCTCGATGCCCGGCAGGGAAAACACCTGGGTGTCTTGGGGCAGGTAATCGAACAGGGTCGAGGTTTCGTCGAAGAACAGCGGCAGGTAGTACTCGATACCGGCCGGGGTAATCCCGCTGCTCAGATCCTGAAAGATCGGGCAGCGGCGGAAGTCCACATCGAAACGCTCGCGGAACCGCGCCTTGAAGCGGGTGACCGCATCCTTTTGCAACGGAAATTCCCGCGCCGGCAACAGGCGAACGGTGTCGACCTTGTCGATAGAGCGCTGGTTGTCCGGGTCGAAGGTGCGAAGGGTTTCGATCTCGTCGTCGAACAGGTCGATCCGAAATGGCAGTTTGCTGCCCATCGGGAACAGATCGATCAGCGAGCCGCGTACGGTGAATTCGCCATGCTCGTACACCGTATCGACATAGCGATAGCCACTGGCCTCAAGCCGCGTACGCATTTGCTCGACGTCGAGCTTCTGGCCGACGTCCAGCACCAGGCTGCTGCCGAGCAGGAATTTGGTCGGCGCCAGGCGATGCAGTGCGGTGGTGATCGGCACGACCAGTACGCCGTGGGTCAACTCCGGCAGCCTATATAAGCTGGCAATGCGCTGGGAGATGATGTCCTGGTGCGGCGAGAACAGGTCGTAGGGCAGGGTTTCCCAGTCGGGAAAATGCAGGACGGGCAAATCCGGGGCGAAGAAGCTCAGCTCCTGCTCCAGCCGTTCGGCACTTTGGCTATCGGCGGTCAGCAGCAGGGTAAAGCGCTTGGCAGCGCTGGCGGCCTCGGCGATGGCCAGGCTCAGGGCGGCACCGGGCAGGTTGCCCCAGTGCTGTTTACCTGCCGCGGCAGGGAGAAGCGGTAGACGCAGAACGGGCACGGAAGGTTGAGCTCCAAGCGTTGCGACAAAGTCGGTAATTGTAGCGGCCTCAGGTGCCGGCTGTCAGTTGCAGATGTGTCTATTACGCGGGTTGGGCGAAATGTAGTGGTAAAGACAAAATCGAGCGGTTTTTTAGTGAAAATTGCCGATTATGTAGTGGGAAAACGAGCTGGTGTTTCGGATGGTTACGGACAAGTCCTAACGCTCATCAAAAAATTGACGAGTCTGGAAGCCCCGGTTTTACTGGGCTTCAGCGCGGTGTAATTTTTTTGAACGGAATTTTGTTACGGCTCGTACGACAGGCGCGCATTGCTACGAGAGGCACTCGGCGGCATAATGTAGCCCCTTTTTTCTGCCCCTACATATGTGGAAGGTTCCCGTGACTCAGAAGCCCGACCAGTGTCTTGGTGAATGGATCGACCGTGAAGCACTCGCAGAAGCGATGATTCCGCTTATCGGTCAGCTCTACCGCAATAACAACGTGGTGAGCTCGATCTATGGCCGCAGCCTGATCAATCGTTCAGTCATTGCGATTCTCAAAGCCCACCGCTTTGCTCGCCATCGCCAGTCCGACGACAGCGAACTGTCCGTCCACGAAACATTCCCCCTGCTCAAAGCCATGAGCGAGCTCAAGCTTGGCGCCGCTTCGGTTGACCTGGGCAAGCTGGCGGTCAAATTCAAGACCGAAGGCAATGGCCGTACTGCCGAGCAGTTCGTCCGTGAAGAACTGGCCGACGTGGTTGGTCAGCAAAACGTTTCCGCTCGCAAAGGCACCGACGTTGTCCTGTACGGCTTCGGTCGTATCGGCCGCCTGCTGGCGCGCATCCTGATCGAGAAAACCGGTGGTGGCGACGGCCTGCGTCTGCGCGCCATCGTGGTTCGCAAGGGCGCCGAGAATGACCTGGTCAAACGTGCCAGCCTGCTGCGTCGCGATTCGGTCCATGGTCCGTTCGATGGCACCATCACCATTGATGAAGCCAACAACACCATCACCGCCAACGGCAACCTGATCCAGGTTATCTACGCGAAGAACCCGACTGAAGTGGATTACACCCAGTACGGCATCAAAGACGCGCTGCTGGTGGACAACACCGGTGTTTGGCGTGACGCCGAGGGCCTGGGCCAGCATCTGTCCTGCCCGGGTATCGACCGCGTTGTGTTGACCGCGCCTGGTAAAGGCAAGCTGAAGAATATCGTTCACGGCATCAACCACGGCGAAATCACCGCTGACGACAAAATCGTTTCGGCCGCTTCCTGCACCACCAACGCCATCGTGCCGGTGCTGAAGGCTGTCAACGACAAGTTCGGCATCGTCAACGGTCACGTTGAAACGGTTCACTCGTACACCAACGACCAGAACCTGATCGACAACTTCCACAAGGGCGATCGTCGTGGCCGTAGCGCCGCGCTGAACATGGTGATCACCGAGACCGGTGCTGCCACCGCTGCTGCCAAGGCATTGCCAGAGCTGGCCGGCAAGTTGACCGGTAACGCGATCCGCGTTCCGACGCCTAACGTGTCGATGGCCATTCTCAACCTGAACCTTGAGAAAGCCGCCACCCGCGAAGAGATGAACGAGTACCTGCGCTACATGGCGCTGCACTCCGATCTGCATAAGCAAATCGACTACGTCAATTCTCAGGAAGTAGTGTCCACCGACTTCGTTGGCTCGCGCCACGCCGGTGTTGTGGACGCGGAAGCGACCATCACCCAAGACAACCGCGTTGTTCTGTACGTTTGGTACGACAACGAATTCGGTTACAGCTGCCAGGTGGTTCGCGTGATGGAAGACATGGCCGGTGTAAACCCGCCAGCCTTCCCGCGCTAAGCCTTAGCCGCACATGAAACGCCCCGACTTCGGTCGGGGCGTTTTTGTTTGTGGTCTATTTATATCTTTTTAATCTTTCCAACTGTGTACTCAGAATTATCTCAGAACAGATACAAAGTTCCGTGCTGCCATTAAATATAAAAACAGTCATTAAAATAAACAGTTGAAGCGCTAATGCGGCTTATTGGTTGGAACGGATCCAATATGCGCGGTGATCTATATTTGGCGCCATTTATTTGTACTATCCAAATGCTTGACAGTCTCAACTACTGAACCTAGTGTCGCCAATGACAGCGCCCGCTCTGCCACGGGTGTTAGAAAGATCCTGATCGTTGCGCCGTATATAACCTTCCAAAAAGACAGGAATCTCATTCCTGCTCACATCACTATAAATCCAGATAAAACAGCGTCGGCTTAGTTGCCGTCCATTGCACTTGTTCGTTCTTGTTCACCCTGCCAGATGTATTTCGCGGTCATGGCCTGCTATTGCCTGACTGTTATGCAATACGGGCTATGGCCATCTGTGTTCATGGGTCTATCGGGAGAGTCGAACATGGCTGAAGAACGCTCAAAGTTGTTGTCGCTGTTACCTCGCCTGGTGGGTTTGGGCGTCCTGGGGTTTATTGTCTGGTTGCTGTTATCGACGTTACTGCTGCCGTTGTTATCGGCCTCGGCAACCCGGGCGATTTTGAATGCGCCGGTGATATTGCTGACCACACCGATTGATGGCGTCGTCAGCACGTTGGACGTCAAACCCGGCACAACCTTCGTCCAGGGCCAGAAAATCGCCGTGGTGGAAAATCCCCGAGCCAATCAAGAGACCTTGCTCACCCTGCAAACCCGACGCCTGACGCTGGAGCAGCAGCTGTCGTCTTCCGCCAGCCAAGCCGAGCACGATCAGCAGTATTACGAGGCGCTGGAGCGAACCAGTCAGCAGTACCAAACCGCTTTCCACACCCGGCAGCTCTTCACTCAAAAAGCCCTGAAAGCTGAAAGCAGCGCGGCCAATGCTCGGTTAATGGATGCGCAGGAAACCGTCGAGCGCAATCTCGATTTGTTCACCCAGGGCGCGGTCAGTGGCGCGGTTGTGGCGTCATCGAAAGCGCAACTGGCGTCGTTGCAGGGCGCGGCGGAGTCGGTGCGTTCGCAGTTACGGATCAATGACGGCGATGTCAGCGCCGCCAACAAACAGGTTTACCTGGACCCCGATCAACTGCGCATGTTCGATCTCAGCGCGCAAATGACCACCCTCAAACTCAGCCTCGACAATCAGGCGCGCAACCGGGCGACCTATCAGCGTGAACTCGACAACCTCAATCAACTGATCGAAACCGAACAGAACCGGGTCAAGTTGATGGCCGGTTATGACGTGGTGGCGTATTCGCCGGGCACTGTTCAGGAGTTGCTGGCACCCCAGGGCACGCTGGTGCAGGCCGGATCGACCCTGCTGCGCGCCACCGATTGCGGGCAGAGTTATGTGATCGCGGTGTTCCCCGAACGCATGGCCAGCAAGATTGACCGCGACAGCGTGCTCACGGTGAAAATCCGTGGTCTGGCCGAACCGCTCAAGGCCAGCGTGGTGCAGTTGCTGTCCAGCGCGTCGGACATTCGCGCCAACAGCTACAGCGTGCCATTTCCGTATGCCGAGCAAAATTCGGTGTATGTGGTGGGCACCTTTGCCGCCGACCTGACCGACGCTCAACGGGCCATGACCTGCAACCCCGGGTTGTGGGCGAGTGCCGAGGTGTCGCGGCCATGAACCGGGTTTTCCAAGGCTTGGTCGGCGCGATGCTGATGGTTAGCGGGGCTTCGGCACTGGCCGCCCAGGCCCGGCCGCAACTGGTGGCGATGACGTGTGCGGCGCTGGATAGAGCAGTTGCGTCGGAGCCGGCCGGCCCGGTGCTGGTGGCCAGTTATCCGCCACTCAATGGTCAGCCGGCACCGATTCTGGCCTTGCGCGGGGTCGCGTTCACTTACGACAACGCCCTGGCCAGCATCGCCCTGTTTGCCTGCGGCAAGGTCGAATCGGCGCGCAGGATTGCCGATGCGCTGGCCTTCGCCACGAACCACGATCCCGAATACCAGGACGGGCGCTTGCGCAATGCCTACGCCGCCGGGCCGGTCGGTACGGCACCGATGAAACTGCCGGGTTACTGGAGCACCGAACGCAATGCCTGGAATCAGGACGCCTATCAAGTCAGTAGCGCCACCGGCAATCAGGCCTGGGCTGCGTTGGCATTGCTGGAGGCGTTTCGCCAAAGCGGCGAGGCGTCTTACCTGGAAGCCGCGCGAAAAGTCCTGCACTGGTCAGAGAAAAATACCTACGACGGCCAATCCCCGGCCGGCTTCAGCGGCGGCTACTACGGCTACTTTGAGAAACAGACCCAGCAGAACTGGAAATCCACCGAGCACAATGTCGATTTGGCGGCAGCCTGGACCGCCCTCAATGCCGTGGCACCGGATCAGGATTCGGCTCGGCAGGCGCAGATTGCCCGGCAATTTGTCGCCAGCCAGTGGGATAGCGGGGAAGGGCGCTTCCTGATCGGCACCGGGGCGGACGGGCAGACATCTGACCGCGTGCGCTCGGGGCTGGACGCGCAGATCTGGCCATTGATTGCCTTGCACGATCCGCCCAAGGATTGGCGGCGGGTGTTCGCGTTTATCGATCATGCGCACCGGGCGGGCGATGGCTACGGTTTCAACCGCGACCCCGACGGGTTATGGACCGAAGGCACCGCCCAGGCGGCCGCCGTCGCACAATTGAGCGGTTTGAGCGACAAGGCTCAGCCGCTGTGGAGCGTGTTGCTCGCGCAAGAGGCGGGCAACGGTTGGCTGTTTGCAACCCCGGCACCGCGCATCAGTACCGGGCTGGCCATAGGCCCGGACTCCGTCACCAACGACTTCTTTTATTACCACCTGCCTCACTTGGGCGCCACGGCGTGGGCGGCGATTGCGGCCACCGGCGTCAATCCCTTTACCGGTTCGCTAGAGGCTGACTGACATGCAGGCACTGGACTCGTTGCAACTGCTGCAAATCAATTTCTGGACGCTGGCGGTGGTGGTGCTGTTCACCTGCCTGACTCACCGGGACCAATGGGCCGCCCGCGCAGGGTTCGGCGCCGTCACCGCGTTGTTGCTGGTCAACTACGCGGCGTGGCGAATCCGCGACACCTTGCCCGATGGCCATTCCGGTTTCGCCACGGTTTGGGCCTACACCTTCCTGTTCTTCGAAATGCTGGCGATCGGCTACACGCTGTTTTCCATCATCGTCATGCTTTGTCGTTCGGATCACCGCCAGGACGCCGATGCCGGCGAACGGCGGTTGCGTGCCCAGGGCCGCAACGTGCCAGCGGTGGATGTGTTTATCGCGACCTACAACGAAGGCCTGGAAATCCTCGAAAAAACCATCATTGCCGCCCAGGCCATCGACTACCCGAATTTCACCATTTGGGTGCTCGATGACACCCGCCGCGACTGGTTGCGCGACTACTGCGCCGAGGTCGGTGTGCAGTACGCTCGGCGTCCGGACAATTCCCACGCCAAGGCCGGCAACTTGAACAACGGTTTGCGTCAGTCGGCGGCCGGCAGCAATGCGCCGTACATTCTGGTGCTGGACGCCGATTTCGCGCCGCAACAGCCGATCCTGATGCGCACTCTGGGCCTCTTCGATGACCCGAAAGTCGGCCTGGTGCAGACGCCGCAGTTCTACTACAACCCCGATCCGATCCAGCACAACCTCGGCACGTCGGCGTGCTGGGTCGATGAGCAACGGGTGTTTTTCGACGTGTTCCAGCCAGCCAAGGACGGGTGGGACGCGGCATTTTGTGTCGGCACGTCCTTCGTGGTGCGGCGAGATTTGATCACCGAGATTGGCGGTTTTCCTACAGGCTCGGTGTGCGAAGACATCTACACAACGTATCGATTGCTGCAAAAAGGCTATGTCACCCGTTGGCTGAATGAACGCCTGTCGATCGGTTTGTCCGCCGAAGGCCTGACCGAGTACATCAACCAGCGCGGGCGCTGGTGCCTGGGCACGATCCAGGTCGCACTGCTCAAGGACGGACCGCTGCGCGGCAGTGGCTACACGCTCAATGACCGCTTGCACTACATCCATGGCTTGATGCACTGGTTTTCCAAGCCGTTCATTTTGATGATGCTGGTGTCGCCGGTGCTGTACTGGTACTTCGGCATCGCCGGGTTCTACGCCAATCCAGTGGATTTCCTCGCCTTCGGCATGCCGGCACTGATCGCCTTTTGGGGCTACGGGACTTGGGTGACAGATCGACGGACCTTGCCGATTTTCACCGAAGTCACGCAGATCGTCGCCTCGCTGGCGGTCACGGCGACCATTGCCAGCGCCATGATCCGGCCATTCGGGCGCCCCTTCAAAGTCACCGCCAAAGGCCTCGACCGCTCGAAAACGATGGTGCACTGGAAGCTGTTCGGGTTCTTTTTTGCGCTGACGTTGTTCTCGCAAATCGGTGCTTACACCGCCATCAGCACCGCCGCCGCGTTCGACGGCAACATGATGTTCAACCTTTGCTGGACCGTGGTGGCGCTGGTCTACAACCTGGCGACGCTGGTGGCCTGTGTTGACCGGCCACGGCTGCACGGCGAGGAGCGTTTTCCGTTCGACAAGCCCACCGGTTTCCGTTTTGGCGGTAAGACGCTGGTGGGGCGCTTGAAGGATATTTCCCTCAGCGGCGCGTCGTTGACCTGTGCCTTTGCCTCCTCGATCAAACCCGGGTTGTGCGGCCAGGTGTGGATCAACCGGCTCGGTTGGCTGGACGTCGAAGTCATGCGCAATCACGGCGCCGATCAGTTGGGCCTGCGTTTCGTTGACCTCGACGAGCGCACGCGGCGGGCCTTGATTGCGCGGCTATTCAGCGATGCGACGATCAATGTGGTGAGCAAGGCCGAACCGGCGCTGGCCTTTGGCACCTTGCTGCAGCGAGCGTTGTTGGGCGAAAAAAACCATACGCCGCGTTTGCCTGCGCCCGCCAAGGAATCGTCCTACGTCCCGCTACCCCGTTGGCGGCCGGTGCTGGTGCGTTCCCACAAGCAGCCGCTGCCTCCGATCAGTGTGTCCAGGTCGTCCGGTGTGTGGACTTTGCTTCTTTCTCCGTTGCGAGCCTTGCTCGGCCAACGCTTGTAGGTGCGCGCCATGAACCGTTGCTTACCCACTTCCTGTTTCATGTCCTTGGTGTTGCTCGGCGGTTGTTCGCTGGAGCCCACTTACGAGAAACCCGATGCGCCGATCGACCAGCAATGGCCGGCCAACACCGCTGGACAGTGTTGTGTCGGCAAGCAGGCCTTCGATAAGGATTGGCGCGGTTTTGTCGTGGATGACCGACTGCGCCAGTTGATCGAACTGGCCCTGGTCAACAACCGCAGCCTGCGTCAGTTCGCGGCCGGCGTTGAAGAGGCGCGGGCCGGGTATGACAGTGCCGAGTCGGGGCTTTTTCCTACCATCGGTCTCAACACCTACGCAGGTCGCAGCAAGTTGCCGCCCCTGGTGCGTACGCCGGGTGGGGGCGACAGTGCCGGCAGTATCGCCAATACATTTCAGGCGACCGGCGGGTTTACGTCCTACGAGCTAGATTTTTTCGGGCGCATCCGCAGTCAGCGCAATGCGGCCGGGGCTCGGTTCGAGGCGTCCGAGGCGGATTATCAGACGGCGCGGCTGGCGTTAATCGGCGAAGTGGCCAGCACCTGGCTGAGCCTTAAGGCCAATCAGCATTTGCTCGATCTTGCGCAAACCACCTACCAATCCCAGGACCGCTACGGGCAGTTGTTGCGCAAGAGTTTCAACCTGGGCTCCAGTGCGCGGATCGACGTGCACCAGGCCGATGCGCAAACCAACACCGCTGCCGTGCAGGTCAACACTTACCGCATGCAAGTGGCGCAAAACATCAACGCGTTGCGGGTATTGGTCGGGCAGCCGGTGCCGGTGAGTTTGTTGCCGACCGGCGCGCTGGGGGAGCAATTGGCGACGCTGGATGTGCCGGCGGGTTTGCCTTCGACGCTGGTCGAGCGACGGCCCGACATCATGTCGGCCGAAGCCCAGTTACGTGCCGCCAACGCCGACATCGGCGCGGCGCGCAGTGCGTACTTTCCGACGTTTTCCCTGACTTCCGCCCTGGGCAGCCTGACCGGCGATTTTTCCCGGTTGCTCAGTGGTCCGGCGGAGTTCTGGTCGCTGGCATTGGCCGGGTCGATGCCGTTGATTGATGGCGGTGCGCGACGGGCACAAGTAGACGCCAGTCATGCGCGGTTCGATGGGCGGGCGGCGGCCTATGAGGCGACGGTGCAGAATGCTTTTCGCGAAGCCGCCGATGCGTTGAACGCCCGGGAGGAAATGCTCACGCAGGTGGAGTTCCAGAAAAAACTGGTGGGGGATTATCAAGAGGCCTATCGGCAATCGCGCTTGCGGTTTGAGGCGGGGCTCGACAGTTATTTTTCCACCATGGACGCCCAGCGCTCGCTGTTCGATGCGCAGCAGAAATGGGCGCAACTGGAGCTGGCGCGGGAGATCAATCAGGTGACGTTGTACAAGGCGTTGGGTGGGGGGTGGAGTCAGTCGTTGAAGGTGGTGAATCGGTGATGGGGGCTGTGGGAATTATCGCGGGCAAGCCTTGCTCCTACGGGAGTGAGGCTTGCCCGCGAAGGCGATTTATCGAGTGCCGCCGACCACGGCAGCCTGCGCAGTACGCAATTCATGCCGGTTGCCACGGAACAACACCAGCGTCGCGATCAACCCCAGGATTGCCGCACCGCTGAGCCAGATCCCCGGCGCAGCCTTGTTGTCCAGCACATGGATCAAATAGGTGCACGCCGCCGGCGTGAAACCACCGAAGGTCGCGGTCGCCAGGCTGTAGGCCAACGAGAAACCGGTTGTACGAACTTCTACCGGCATGATCTCGGTCAGGGCCACCACCATGGCGCCGTTGTACGAGCCATACAGGAACGACAACCACAACTCGACGATCAGCAAGTGACTGAAGCTCGGGTTGGCCACCAGCCACGACAGGGCTGGATAAGCGGTGAGGATAGCCAGAATGGTCGCCGCCAGCAGTAGGGGTTTGCGCCCGATCTTGTCGGAAAGTGCACCCATCACCGGCAGCCAGAAGAAGTTCGACAGGCCGATGCACACGGTCACCAGCAACGCATCAAAATCCGACAAGTGCAGCTCGGCTTTGCCGAAGGTCGGGGTGTAAGCGGTGATCAGGTAAAACGACACCGTGGTCATGACCACCAGCGCCATGCCGGCGAGGACGATGCCAAAGTTCTGGCCGATCGAACGGACAATTTCCTGCAGGGTAGGGCGATGTTTGCGCGCCTGGAATTCCGGGGTTTCTTCCAGGGAGCGACGAATCACGAAGATCACCGGCACGATCATGCAGCCGATCAGGAACGGCACGCGCCAGCCCCAGTCACCCATTTGTTCCGGGCTGAGCCAGTGATTCAAGCCCACGCCGAGCAAACCGGCGAAAACCACCGCTGCTTGTTGGCTGGCGGACTGCCAACTGACGAAGAAGCCTTTGCGGCCCGGGGTAGCAATCTCGGCCAGGTAGACCGACACACCGCCCAGTTCGACGCCCGCCGAAAAGCCTTGCAACAATCGCCCAAACAGCACGATCAGCGGCGCGGCCACGCCCAATGTCGCGTAACCCGGCACACAGGCAATCAGCACCGTACCGGCGGCCATCAAGGCGAGGGTGATGATCAGCCCTTTGCGACGACCATGGCGGTCGATGTAGGCGCCGAGGAAAATCGCACCCAGCGGACGCATCAGGAACCCGGCACCGAAGGTGGCCAGGGACAGCATCAGGGAAGCGAAGGCGCTGTCGGTCGGGAAGAAGGTCTTGGCAATGGCCGTGGCGTAAAAGCCATAGACCATGAAGTCGAACATCTCAAGAAAATTACCGCTGACAACGCGAAAGATCGCTTTGCCTTTGCCCGTATTCGAGGACATTTGAACGCACTCACTTTGGCTGTCTTATTGGAAATCCCTGGTCTTGACGCTTCCTGGCTGTCGGCTTCAAGCACGCAGGCACGCACCGAACAGTTTTGTAACGATATGTGTATGAGTTAGCGTAGGCAACAATTAGTTAGCTTGCTGCTTAAACGTTAAAGCCATTACGCGGCACGAATATAGAGATGAAGCGAATTAGACCCCTGTAGGAACGAGGCTTGCCCGCGAAGGCGGTGTGTCAGATTGGCCGCCTTCGCGGGCAAGCCTCGCTCCTGCAGGTATTGCATAATGGCCGGCACTGGCGTTGTGTCAGAGGGGGCAGGGGAAGTGAGATTGTTGAAGAAGGGGGTTGTCCTGCTGCTGTTCGTTGCCCTGGCAGGCTGCGGCAACGGCGATTCGATGGAAAGTTTCGGCGGCCCAACCATGGGCAGCACCTATTCGATCAAGTACCTGCGCCACGCCGGTTTGCCCGGCCCGAAAGAAGTGCAGGCTGAGGTCGAGAAAATTCTCGGCGACGTTGACCGGCAAATGTCCACTTACCGCAACGATTCGGACATCGAGCGTTTCAACGATCTGCCCGCCAATCGCTGTCAGACCATGCCCGCACCAATCCTCGAATTGGTCCGCGTCGGCGAACAACTGTCGCTGAAAAGCGAAGGTTCCTACGACCTGACGGTTGAACCGCTGATGAACCTCTGGGGTTTCGGCCCGCAAGGACGCGAAGAAAAAGTCCCGAGTGCCGAGAAACTGGCCGAGGCGATGCAGCGAGTTGGCTACACGCACCTGCGTATCGACGGCGATCAGTTGTGCAAGGACGCGGCGGTCGAGGTCGATTTCAACAGCATCGCCGCCGGTTACTCGGTAGACACCATCGCCGCCAGGCTCGAAGCGCTAGGCATCCATAACTACCTCGCCGAAGCCACTGGCGAGCTCAAGGCGGCCGGCAAGAAGCTCGACGGTTCACCGTGGAAAATTGCCCTCGAAGAACCCCGGGACGATCAGCAAGTGGCTGAGCTCATCATCAATGTCGACGGCTACGGCGTGTCCACGTCCGGCGACTACCGCAACTATTTTGAGCAGGGTGGCCGGCGTTATTCCCACACGTTCGATGCCCGCAGCGGGGCGCCGATCACCCACAAACTCGCCTCCGTCACGGTGATTAATCCTTCAACGCTGATGGCCGACGGGCTATCGACGCTGTTGCTGATTCTCGGCCCTGAACGGGGGTGGGACTACGCGCAAAAACACAACATCGGTGCATTCTTTGTGATTCGTGCCGATACAGGTTTTGTCACACGGACCAATCAGGCTTTTGAACGCCTCAGCGGCGGCAAAACCGAATGATTGCGGCGATTCGAGCATTGAAGACTGGCGTTGTAGTGCAGGCAAAAGTAGCCTACGACGCGACCAAGGGTTAATGTGCGCGGCGTTGACGCTTCTATAGACTGTGTCCGGGTTCGAATTGACCCCAAATTGTTCCTTCACGCCGCAGATCGGCGTGATTTAGCCGCCGGTGCCGAGGGCGCCGCGGCCTGTTCTGAGGAGTATGCATGGCTGTCTACAACTACGACGTGGTGGTATTGGGTTCCGGCCCGGCGGGAGAAGGTGCGGCAATGAACGCCGCCAAAGCAGGACGCAAAGTGGCAATGGTCGACAGCCGTCGCCAGGTCGGCGGCAACTGCACCCACTTGGGTACCATCCCGTCCAAGGCACTGCGTCACTCGGTCCGGCAGATCATGCAGTTCAACACCAACCCGATGTTCCGGGCCATTGGTGAGCCGCGTTGGTTCTCGTTCCCGGACGTGCTGAAAAGCGCTGAAAAAGTCATTTCCAAACAAGTCGCATCGCGCACCGGCTACTACGCCCGTAACCGCGTTGACGTGTTCTTCGGCACCGGCAGCTTCGCCGACGAGCAAACCATCGAAGTGGTCTGCGCCAACGGCGTGGTCGAAAAACTGGTGGCCAAGCACATCATCATTGCCACCGGCTCGCGTCCTTATCGCCCGGCGGACATCGATTTCCATCACCCGCGTATCTACGATAGCGACACCATCCTCAGCCTCGGCCACACCCCGCGCAAACTCATCGTTTACGGCGCTGGCGTGATCGGCTGCGAATACGCTTCGATCTTCAGCGGTCTGGGCGTGCTGGTTGAATTGGTGGACAACCGCGGTCAGTTGCTGAGCTTCCTGGACTCGGAAATTTCCCAGGCCCTGAGCTATCACTTCAGCAACAACAACATCACGGTTCGCCACAACGAAGACTACGACCGCGTCGAAGGCGTGGACAACGGCGTGATCCTGCACCTCAAGTCCGGCAAGAAGATCAAGGCCGACGCCTTGCTCTGGTGCAACGGCCGGACCGGTAACACCGACGCACTGGGCATGGAAAACATCGGCGTGAAGGTCAACAGCCGTGGCCAGATCGAAGTCGACGAAGCCTATCGCACCTGCGTCCCGAACATTTACGGTGCCGGTGACGTGATCGGCTGGCCGAGCCTGGCCAGTGCCGCCCACGACCAGGGCCGTTCGGCCGCTGGCAGCATCGTTGATAACGGTAGCTGGCGCTTTGTGAATGACGTGCCGACCGGCATCTATACCATTCCGGAGATCAGCTCGATCGGCAAGAACGAGCAGGAGCTGACCCAGGCCAAAGTACCTTACGAAGTGGGCAAGGCGTTCTTCAAGAGCATGGCGCGTGCACAGATCGCCGGCGAGCCTCAGGGCATGCTGAAGATCCTGTTCCACCGCGAGACCCTGGAAGTGCTGGGCGTTCACTGCTTCGGTTATCAGGCGTCGGAGATTGTTCACATCGGCCAGGCGATCATGAACCAGCCAGGCGAACTGAACACCCTCAAGTACTTCGTTAACACGACGTTCAACTACCCGACCATGGCCGAAGCCTATCGGGTAGCGGCGTACGATGGCCTCAACCGGCTTTTTTGAGCGGCTCCGGCCGGTGGCCTGAGCCGGCCGGGGAGACCGATTTCAGCAATTCTCGAGGGTGGCAGTGGCCAAACCGGGAAAGTCTGTAATCAGGCTGTCAACGCCGAAGTCGGCGAGTCTGCGCATTAGCGCGGGCTCGTTGACTGTCCATACCGACACATGCAGCCCCTGACGCTGCGCCTTCTGCAGGCGTTCCGGCGTGCACAGGGTCCAGTTCAGCGCCAGAATCTCACAGCCATAGCTTTGCGCGACCTTCAACGGGTCGAGCCAGGCGTACTCGGCCACCAATCCGCGGGACACGTCCGGCACCAGGTCCAGCGCGGCTTTCAACACTTCGCGAGAACTTGAGGTGATGGTCACCTTGTCGAGCAGGCCGTGACGTACTGCCATTTCACGAATCGCCAGTACGGTGGTTGCTGCGCGGGTGCGTGAAGCGCTTTTGACTTCCAGTTGCCAGTGCTCGAAATCGCATTTTTCGAACAATTCTTCCAGCGTCGGAATCGGGCACGGCTTGATCCAGCCCGGGCCGCCCTTGCGCGCGTCGTAGGTCACCAGATCCTTGGCGGTGTGCTCGACCACTTTGCCGCGCCGGTCGGTGGTGCGCTTGAGCGTCGGGTCGTGGATGACCATCAGTTCGCCGTCCATGGACAGGTGCAGGTCCAGTTCGCAACGGCGCACGCCGTGCTTGAGGCATTCCTGGAAACTGGTGAGGGTGTTTTCCGGTGCTTCGCCTTTGGCGCCGCGGTGGCCGTAGATGAGGGTCACGGTTCTTCCTTAATTAAATGCCTGATTCGTTTTGTTCGCGGGCCAAGCGTCGTTCCTGGGCCTGCTTTTGCAAGATGTAGCGGGCCAGCAATTGCCGCTGGGCATCGGTCGGGTACTCAAACTCGGTGCCGATGTCGTAGCCGTCGCCCTTGCGGTCGCAGTGGGTGACCTTGGCCCGGAGCAGCAGGCCCAGGGCTTGCGGCATCAGCACCAGTTTGACCGACAGGTGCGCGCCAGTGGCGATAGGCGTCGGGTGCTGAAAGTCGATGCCGCCTTCGGAGATGATCACCGGTTGCGGTTCACCGATATGCCCGAGCACAGTCAAGGCGACCACCTGGCTGAGCAAATCGATGCGTTTGTTCTGGGATTTCAGGAATGCCGCAATGGCGCGGTCGCGCTCACTGATCTGGCGCAACAGGTGCTGCGACTCGAATTCACTCAGGTGCAGTTCGCTGAGCAGGTTGAAGAGTGGGGAAGCATCCTGCAACACTTCCTGGCCTGCGGCTTCGGGAGCGGACAGGGTCCGAATTTCCAGTGCGATCGTGTCCTCGATACGGTAGTATTCGCGGCGATCTTCTTCATCTAATGTCGACATGGCGAACCCATGGTAGCGGCGGTGGTCTGAGTGTAAAGCTGGTTATCGACCCCCGCCACAAGGACGTTCCTTTTCCCTCCGAACAAGCCCCGACATGTTCAGACCTCTCTTCGTATTTATTGGCACGCGTTATACCCGTGCAAAGCGTCGCAATCATTTTGTGTCGTTCATTTCCCTGACTTCGATGATCGGGCTCGCCCTTGGCGTGGTCGTGATGATCGTCGTGCTGTCGGTGATGAACGGCTTCGATCATGAGATGCGCACCCGCGTGCTGGGCATGGTGCCCCACGCGACCATCGAGTCCGGTGAACCGATCAGCGACTGGCAAAGCCTGGCCGCCAAGGTCAAGCAGAACCCGCAGGTGACGGCCGTTGCGCCATTCACCCAGATGCAGGGGCTGCTGACCAACAACGGCAAGGTCTCCAAGGTGTTGCTCAATGCCATCGACCCTGCGCTGGAGCGCAACGTCTCGATCATTGATAACTTCATGCAGCAGGGCAAACTCGACGACCTGACCCCCGGCAGCTTCGGCATCGTCATCGGCGACAAGGCCGCCGCCAAGCTAGGTGCGTCTATCGGTGACAAGCTGACGTTCGTCGCGCCGGAAGTCACCGTGACCCCGGCCGGGATGTTTCCGCGCATGAAACGCTTCACCGTGGTCGGCATCTTCCATGTCGGTGCCGGCGAACTGGACGGTTACCTCGGCGTGACCAACCTGCAGGACCTGGCCAGGTTGCATCGCTGGAAGCCGGATCAGGTCCAGGGCCTGCGCCTGAAGTTCGATGACCTGTTCCAGGCGCCGCGCACGGCATGGAACATCGCCCAGCAACTTGGCGAAGACCATTACTACGCCCGCGACTGGACCCGCACCCACGGCAACCTGTATCAGGCGATCCGCATGGAAAAAGCCATGATCGGTCTGTTGCTGCTGCTGATTGTGGCCGTCGCGGCCTTCAACATCATCTCCACGCTGGTGATGGTGGTGAACGACAAGAAGGGCGACATCGCTATCCTGCGGACCCTGGGCTCCACGCCGGGGCAGATCATGGCGATCTTCATGGTCCAGGGCACGGTCATTGGTGTGATCGGCACGCTGATCGGCGCCGTGGTCGGGATCTTCGCCGCGCTGAACGTCAGCGCCGCGATCTCGGCCCTCGAAGGGCTGATCGGGCATAAATTCCTGAATGCCGACGTGTATTTCATTGATTACCTGCCGTCGCAAGTGCAGAGCCAGGACGTGTTGATGGTCTGCGCCGCCGCGTTGGTTCTGAGTTTCCTCGCCACCCTGTATCCAGCCTGGCGTGCCGCGCGCACCCAGCCTGCGGAGGCGCTACGTTATGAGTGAGTCGGGCATGAGTGATAAAGCAATCTTGAGCTGCCGTAACCTGGGCAAATCCTACGAGGAAGGCCCGGAGTCGGTAGAAGTATTGGCCGGTCTGCAACTGGAACTGCATCCCGGTGAGCGTGTGGCGATTGTCGGCACCTCGGGTTCGGGCAAAAGCACCTTGCTCAACCTGCTGGGCGGCCTCGATACGCCCACCAAGGGCAGCGTCTGGCTCGATGGCGAAGAGCTGTCGGCCCTGAGCGAGAAAAAGCGTGGCCTGCTGCGTAACCGTTCCCTAGGGTTTGTGTACCAGTTCCACCACTTGTTGCCGGAATTCACCGCGCTGGAAAACGTCTGCATGCCGCTGCTGATCGGCAAGACTGCGATCCCGGAAGCACGTCAGCGTGCCACCGCGTTGCTGGAGCGGGTAGGCCTGGGCCATCGTCTGGAGCACAAGCCGTCTGAGTTGTCCGGTGGCGAACGCCAGCGCGTGGCCATCGCCCGTGCCCTGGTGAACAAGCCAGGCCTGGTGATGCTCGACGAGCCGACCGGCAACCTCGACTCCCACACCGCCCAAGGCATTCAGGATTTGATGCTGGAACTCAGCACTTCGATGCGCACGGCGTTCCTGGTGGTGACTCACGACATGAACCTGGCCCGCCAGATGGACCGCGTCCTGCATTTGCAGGAAGGTCGCCTGACAGCCATCTGATCGGCCCAAACCCGATGCCTGAAAAGGCGTCGGGTCTTTTATTTTTATACGGTGCCCCAGCGAATGTTCAGACCGTTATCGATCTTTATCGGCGCGCGCTATACCCGCGCCAAGCGCCGCAATCGCTTTGTCTCCTTCATCTCGATGACCTCGATGATCGGCCTCGCCCTGGGCGTGCTGGCGATGATCGTGGTGCTGTCGGTGATGAATGGCTTCCAGCGCGAAATGAGCTCGCGCATCCTCGGCATGGTGCCCCACGCAACCATCGTCGGCGTGAACCCGATCGACGATTGGCAGCCAGTGGCCGCCGCCGCGATGAAAAATCCGGAAGTAACCGCCGCCGTGCCGTTCACCGAGATGGAAGGGATGCTCTCTTATAAAGGTTCGATGCAGCCGATCCAGGTCAGCGGCATCGACCCGGCGCAGGAAGGCAAAGTCTCCATCGTCGCGCAGCACATCGTTCAGGGTCGTCTCGATGACCTGAAACCTGGCGAGTTTGGCGTGGTGGTCGGTGAAATCACCGCGCGGCGCTTCCGCTTGAACGTCGGCGACAAGATCACCCTTATCGTGCCGGAAGTCAGCACTGCGCCGGGCGGCATTACCCCGCGCATGCAGCGGCTGAACGTGGTTGGCGTGTTCAAGGTCGGTGCCGAGCTGGATGGCTCGATGGCGCTGATCCATATGGCTGACGCGGCGCAGATGCAGCACTGGCAGCCGAATCAGGTGCAGAGCGTGCGTCTGGCGGTGAAGGATTTGTACGCGGCGCCGAAAGTATCGAACGACATCGCTACCGGCCTCGGTGCGGATTACAAGGCTGACGACTGGACCCATACCCAGGGCAGTCTGTTCAGTGCGATGAAAATGGAAAAAACCATGATTGGCCTGCTGTTGCTGATGATCGTCGCGGTGGCGGCGTTCAACATCATCGCGACCTTGATCATGGTGGTGAACGACAAGGGCGCGGACATCGCGATCCTGCGCACCATCGGCGCCACGCCACGGCAGATCATGGCGATCTTCATGGTGCAGGGCACCGTGATCGGGGTGGTCGGGACGTTGATCGGCGGCGTGCTCGGCGTGATTGCGGCGCTGAATGTCAGTGAGCTGGTGGGTTGGCTGGAGCGCGTCAGCGGCCAGCATATCTTCAGTTCGGACGTGTACTTCGTCAGCAACTTGCCTTCGGAACTGCAGGGCGGCGATGTGTTGTTGATTTGCTCCGCGGGTTTCATCCTGAGCTTTCTGGCGACGGTATATCCAGCGTGGCGAGCGGCGAAGATTGAGCCGGCTCACGCGTTGCGGTATTCATAAGGCGCTCCACCGCTTTCGCGAACAAGCCCGTTCCCACATCAGGTCTGAGTCAACTCGGTCAACTGTGGGAGCGGGCTTGCTTGCGAAGGGGCCGGACCTGCCGGCCTCAATTCCCCTTCGGTAACTCAATCACAAATCGCGTCCACCCATCAGCCGATTCGCAACGAATCTGCCCGCCATGGGCGCGGATGATCGACTGGGTAATCGCCAATCCTAACCCCGCATGTTCACTGCTGCCCTCCTGGCGCGCCGGATCGGCCCGATAAAAGCGGTCGAACAATCGCGGCAACAACGCTTCAGAAATCCCGTCTCCGCTGTTCTCAACCATCAGGCTCAAGCCTTTGGACTGCTCAATCACCCGCACCCGAACTTCACCGTTCGCCGGCGTGAACCGCAATGCATTGTCCAGCAAGTTGGAGAGCGCCCGACGCAACATGCTGCGGTCGCCCTCCATCGTCGCCGCGCCGTCACGGCTTAGCGTTACCTGCGCGTCCTCGGCCAATGGCGCAAAAAACTCCAGCAACAAATCCACTTCCGTTGCCAGCTCCAGCGGTTCGCGCTTGGGCATCAGCAAACCATGGTCAGCCTTGGCCAGGTACAACATGTCGTTGACCAGTTGCGCCATCCATTGCAGTTCTTCGAGGTTGCTGTGCAGCGCTTCGCGGTAATCCTCGATCGGGCGAGGGCGGGTGAGGGTGACTTGGGTGTGAGTCAGCAGGTTCGACAGTGGTGTGCGCAGTTCATGGGCGATGTCGGCGGAGAACGCCGAGAGCCGTTGAAAAGAGTCGTCGAGCCGTCCGAGCATGGCGTTGAAGCTGTGGGCCATTTCCGCCAGTTCCGGCGGCATGTTCTCTTCGGGCAATCGAGCGTTGAGCGAGTGTGCGGAAACGCCGCTGGCCACCGCACTCATCCGTCGCAAGGGTCGCAAACCGCTGCGCGCCGCCCAAGCCCCAAGCAGGGCGGTGGCCAGGGCCGAGAGGCCGACGGTCAGCCAGATCAGGTTTTGCATGCGTTGCAGGAAGTGCTGGTGATGGGTGATGTCCAGCAGCAGGGTCAGTTGCGGCGAGTCGGGTTTGTCGAGGTAAAGCGGCGCGTTCAGCACGCGATAGTCGGTGCCGTCGTTGCTCAGGGTCGATAGGCCCGGTTGTTGCGGTAGGTCCTTGGGTAGTCGAATGGAGCTGTCGTACCAGCGCTGGCCATCACTGCCGGTAATGCGCAGCGACAAATCCGCCTGGCGGCTCAGCTCGTCCTGCAGTTTGACTTCACTTTCACTGGACTTAATGTTCTGTAATGCCCGGCGCAAACCGATCAACTTACCGTCGAGTAACTGCTGATCGAGTTCAATAAAGTGCGCTTCGCTGGCGCGGCTGAACAACACCCCGGCAAACAGCGACACCACCGCCGTGCACGCCGCAAACAGCAGGGCCAGGCGATTACTTAATGATAGTCGGCGCATCAGGCGTCGCGCTCTTCAAGGACGTAACCCATGCCGCGCACGGTGTGGATCAGTTTGTGGGGGAAGTCATCGTCGATTTTCAGGCGCAGACGACGGATCGCCACTTCGATGACATTGGTGTCACTGTCGAAATTCATGTCCCACACCTGAGAGGCGATCAGCGATTTGGGCAGCACTTCACCTTGCCGGCGCAGGAGCATTTCCAACAGGGCGAATTCTTTGGCAGTCAGGTCAATGCGCTGGCCGCTGCGTTCGACCCGGCGGCGGATCAGGTCCAGGCGCAGATCGGCCAGTTGCAGGGAGGTTTCCTGGGGGGCGGCACTGCCACGGCGCAGCAGGCTGCGGACCCGGGCCAGCAATTCGGAAAACGCAAACGGCTTGACCAAGTAGTCGTCGGCGCCGAGTTCGAGGCCGTGAACCCGGTCCTCCACCGCGTCGCGGGCGGTCAGAAACAGGACCGGCGTGTCGAGGCCGGCGCCGCGTACCGCTTGCAGAATCTGCCAGCCATCGCGGCCGGGCAGCATCACGTCGAGGATCAACAGGGCGTAATCGCCGGTCAGCGCCAGTTGCTGGCCGGTGCTGCCGTCGGCCACCAATTCAGTATTGAACCCGGCCTCGGTCAGGCCCTGGCGCAGGTAATGGCCGGTTTTCGCTTGGTCTTCGACGATCAGCAGTTTCATGAATAGCTCTGTTTAAGTGGAACGAGCGCTTTATACCGTGGGTGGCCGAGACGCAGGCCAACCTGACAAAGTTGTAATCTGCCTGTCAGGTTGCGGGCAGGCGTGTCAGTTTAGAGTTTTCCACAGGCTGAACCTTATCTTGTTGGAGTACGACTATGTTTTTGCGCAATCGTCTGGTGCTGGCCGCGTGTCTGCTGGCGCTGGGTTCGCCGGTATGGGCTTCGCCCGCGCAGACCTATGACTTCGGTCAGCCAGCCCCGGCGGCCAAGGCCAGTCGCAGCATCGAAGTGGTGATGGGCGATATGTCGTTTGATCCGAAAGCCATCGATATCAAGGCCGGTGAGACGATTCGCTTTGTGCTGGTGAATAAAGGCCAGTTGCTGCACGAATTCAACCTCGGCGATGCAGCGATGCATGCCGCGCACCAGCAGGAAATGTTGAAGATGCAGCAGAGTGGAATGCTGACGCCTACAGCGATGAAGGAAATGGACCACGGCTCGATGGCCGGCATGGGCCATGGAATGAAGCATGACGACCCGAACAGCGTGCTGGTGCCGCCGGGTAAAACCGCCGAGCTGACCTGGACGTTCACCAAGGCCACCAGCTTGGAATTCGCCTGCAATATTCCCGGCCACTATCAGGCGGGCATGGTCGGCAAACTGACAGTCAGTCAGTAAGCGCTCAAAGGCCGGCGCAAAGGCTGGTAGAATCCGCTGATTCTTCAGTCAGGTTTCCGCCATGCATCCCGCAGCCGAACATTCGCCGCTGGGCAAATCCAGCGAATACATCGCCACTTACACGCCGTCCTTGCTGTTCCCTATCCCGCGTACCGCGAAATGGGCCGAGCTGGGGCTGACCGCGGACACCCTGCCGTATAAAGGCGTGGACTTCTGGAACTGCTTCGAACTGTCGTGGCTGTTGCCGTCGGGCAAACCCGTGGTGGCGATCGGTGAGTTCAGTATTCCGGCGGACTCGCCGAACATCATCGAATCCAAGTCGTTCAAGCTGTACCTCAACTCCCTGAACCAGACGCCGTTTGCCGACACCGCGAGCCTCGAAGCCACGCTGGTGAAAGACCTGTCGGCGGCGGCCGGCAAACCGGTCGGTGTGCGGATTCGCAGCTTGCGCGATGTTGAAGCGGAAGGCGTCGTGGCGTTGCCGGGTACGTGCATTGATGACCTGGACATCAGCGTCAGCAACTATGAACACCCGCGCCCGGAGCTGCTGCGTTGCGATGAGTCGCGCATTGTCGAGGAGAGCGTGCACAGCCATTTGCTCAAATCCAATTGCCCGGTTACTAGCCAGCCGGACTGGGGCAGCGTGGCGGTCGAGTACCGGGGCGCGGCGCTGGATCACGCGAGTTTGCTGGAGTACATCGTGAGTTTTCGTCAGCACTCGGACTTTCATGAGCAGTGTGTGGAGCGGATCTTCCTTGACCTGCAGCGGTTGCTGAAACCGGAGAAGTTGACGGTGTATGCGCGGTATGTGCGGCGTGGTGGGCTGGATATCAATCCGTATCGCAGTACTGAAGATGTGCAACTGCCGAATCACCGGTTGGTTCGCCAGTAACATCAAGATCAAAAGATCGCAGCCTTTGGCAGCTCCTATATGGGAATGCGTTTTCCTGTAGGCGCTGCCGAAGGCTGCGATCTTTTGATGTCACCGTTGAAAACGAAAAAGCCCCGCTATCACTAGCAGGGCTTTTTGGTATCTGACGGATTCAGATCCCGATGTTGCCCAACGTTTGCACAATATTGCGCAAGGTGCCGGCAATGGCGGGGTGTTCGAGTTCGAAACGTTCGACGGCCAGGTTTACGCCGTCGGCAAGGTTGGAGTCCTTGGTTTTGGTTTCCAGCTCAATCTCGAGTTCGATCTGTTGCATCAGCGCGTGGAGGTCTTCGCGCTCGGCTTCGGACAGCGGCGGATTCTGTTCCAATTGCTCGCGCAGGGTATTGAGCTGTTCTTGCAGTTCGCGGGCAGGCATGGCGTTCTTCCTTTTATCGATAGGCACTGGCATAGACCGCGGCAGCACGCCAAAGGTCTATGGCTGACCTTTAGATTAATCCACTCGCGGGCAACCTGCATGATCTCGATCAGGGCTTTTCACCCTTGAACCGGCGCAGGCTGATATCTGCCAGACAAGTATCAAGCTCCCCGAGGTGATCGATCACCGAATGCACGCCCAGGCCAAACAGTTGCACGGTTGCCTTGCCGCGCAGCTGTTCACGGTCTTTTTGGCTCAATGCTTGCCACTCGTTCGGTGCGAGCCCGCACAGCGAGCCGCAGGACGCCAGGCCAATGGTCCACAATCCGGCATTTAGCCCGGCTTGCAGCAATCGCGGTTCGCCGCTGACCAGTACGCAACCGTCCAGGCGCTCGACATTCAATGTCATCAAGGCTTGCCAGCACGCATTCGGGGCCGGCCACGGATTGATTGTTGCTGGATGTTGCGAGGATTTGATCCACGTCGGCAGCGCGGCGGCCAAGGTGTGGCTGTGGGCTGGGGCGAGTTCATCCAGCCAGGCGCAGGGTATTTGCTGACGCTGCAAACTGTGCAGGCTGTCCAGCGCGCCGGGGGTGACTTCAGCGTGTTCGGCACAAGGGCCATCGGACTGGCGCGTGCGGGCGCCGAAATCCACCAGGCAACCACTGAGGCCAAACAGTACGGCGGTCAGGCTTGGGGCGGCGACGGGCAAGGCTTCAGCGTGTGGCATATCAACGTCCCTGAAATAGCGATAAGGCTAGGGGAGGACGGTGACAGTTCAATGACATGGATGTGAATCGCTCACAGTCGGTTCGCAACATCCGTAGGCGGATTCGTGCGGCGCTGCCTAAAACTGCTTTTGCGTCTTATACTAGCCAACTTAACGCTTGGGCCGCGCGCCCGCGCCAGTACAATCCAAGGAGTTTTTCTATGCGCTGGAGCAATCAACTCGCTCAGCTATGTGTGTGTGCCAGCCTATTGCTGGTTCCGTTCGCTGCCCAGGCCGCCACGGAAGACGACCCTTGGGAAAGTGTTAACCGCCCGATCTACCAGTTCAACGACTTCGTCGATACCTACGCGCTCAAGCCCATTGCCCAGGGTTATGAGTTCGTGACGCCGCAGTTCGTGGAGGACGGCATCCACAACATGTTCCGCAACGTGGGTGATGTCACCAACCTGGCCAACAACATCCTGCAGGCGAAGCCGGCTGCCGCCGGTATCGATACTGCGCGAATCCTGCTCAATACCACGCTGGGTATTGCCGGTTTCTTCGATGTGGGCACCAAGATGGGCCTGCAACGCAGCGACGAAGATTTCGGTCAGACCCTCGGCTATTGGGGCGTTGGCAGTGGTCCTTACGTGATGTTGCCGCTGCTTGGTCCAAGCACCCTGCGTGATGCTCCGTCCAAATTCGTCGACAGCTACACCGGCCCGTACCCGTACATCAACGACGTGCCGGTGCGTAATTCGGTATTCGGCCTGAACATTGTCGACACCCGCGCCAGCCTGCTGTCGGCCGAGAAGCTGATCAACGGCGACAAGTACATCTTCATCCGCAATGCCTACCTGCAAAACCGCGAATTCAAAGTCAAAGACGGCCACGTCGAAGACGATTTTTGATGTGAAGCGGTAAAACGAAGAAGGCGGCCATTGGGCCGCCTTCTTTCGTTGTGGGTTCCGGGTTATTTCATCTTCAAGATTGTAAGCCCGAGTTTCTGACTGCTGCCGTCCTGCTCCTTCACCCAGACCACTTCGGTGTCGGCCTCAAGCCCCTTGAGTGCCGTGTGATCGGAGTCGATGCGCACGCTGAGCCGGTCGCCGACCTTGAACAATTGTGGCGCCTCAACCTGCATGCCACTGCTGGAAAGGTCGATGCAGACGGCTTGCACCTCATCGCCCTCGTGAATCAGCGAGACATCGGCATCGACCCGCATGCGGATGAAATCACGCTTTTCGCTGTAGTCCCGATCGGTTTGACTCATGGGCTCGATCCTTCCATTAGGTTCCGGTTTTACCTGTTCTTATAACTCTCGGTGATTTGAGAAGTAAAGACGTCAAGCGAGCATCGGCGTGAGCTTGAAACGCCCCGCGGATGGGAGTACCGTCTGCGCCTTAGAAGGGCACCTCTGGTGAACCTGTGTGTAGGGCGAACGCTCGAAAACAGTGCAACAGAGAGGCTAGAAAGCGAATCCAGTAGTGTGAGCCGGGACAAAACCCCTGCCTGCTACGCCAACCTAATTCTGGCGCCGTTTGCCCACATGCCAAAAACCAGTGCCACGCTGCTGATAATCGATGATGACGAAGTAGTGCGCGCGAGCCTCGCCGCCTATTTGGAAGACAGTGGTTTCAGTGTCCTGCAGGCCAGCAATGGCCAACAGGGTCTTCAGGTATTCGAGCAAGACAAGCCCGACTTGGTCATCTGCGATCTGCGCATGCCGCAGATGGGCGGGCTCGAACTCATTCGCCAGGTCACCGAGCTGTCCCCGCAAACCCCGGTTATCGTGGTATCGGGCGCCGGCGTGATGAACGATGCGGTCGAGGCCCTGCGCCTGGGCGCGGCGGATTACCTGATCAAGCCTCTCGAAGATCTGGCTGTGCTCGAGCACTCTGTGCGCCGGGCCCTGGATCGTGCGCGCCTGCTGCTGGAGAACCAGCGCTACCGCGACAAGCTTGAAAAGGCCAACCGCGAGCTCGAAGCCAGCCTGAACCTGCTCCAGGAAGACCAGAACGCCGGTCGCCAGGTGCAGATGAACATGCTGCCGGTCAGTCCCTGGACCATCGATGAGTTCCAGTTTGCGCACCAGATCATCCCTTCGTTGTACCTGTCGGGTGATTTCGTTGACTACTTTCGGGTCGACGAGCGTCGGGTAGCCTTCTACCTGGCGGACGTTTCCGGGCATGGCGCCTCTTCAGCCTTCGTCACGGTGCTGTTGAAGTTCATGACCACGCGCCTGCTGTTCGAGTCCAAGCGCAATGGCACTTTGCCGGAATTCAAGCCTTCAGAGGTTCTTGGTCATATCAACCGGGGCCTGATCAGTTGTAAGCTGGGTAAACACGTCACAATGGTCGGTGGTGTCATCGACGAGGAGACAGGTTTGTTGACCTATAGCATCGGCGGTCATTTGCCGTTGCCTGTGTTGTACACGCCAGACAGTGTTCGTTATCTGGACGGGCGTGGTCTGCCGGTGGGCCTCTTCAATGAAGCCACCTATGAAGATCACGTAATGGAGTTGCCGCCGACGTTCAGCCTGACGCTGATGTCTGACGGCATCCTGGACCTGTTGTCAGAACCTACACTCAAAGAGAAAGAAGCGGCATTGCCCCAACGGGTCAAAGCTGCGGGCGGCACCCTGGATGGGCTGCGGCAGGTTTTTGGATTGGCCACGCTAGGGGAGATGCCGGATGATATCGCCCTGTTGGTGTTGAGCAGGAATCTTTAATGAGTACCGGTAGAATCCAGTTCGCCGAACAGGACGGCACCTTCGTCCTGAAATTCGTCGGTGAAGTTCGCCTGACCCTGTGTTCGGCGTTGGATGCGACTATTGAGCGGATCTTCACGGCGTTGAACTTCAACGCGATCGTGATCGACCTGACCGAAACCCGCAGCATCGACAGCACCACGTTGGGCCTGCTGGCCAAACTGTCGATCCTGTCGCGGCAAAAGGTCGGCCTGCTGCCGACCGTCGTCACCACCCACGAAGACATCACCCGTCTGCTGCAGTCCATGGGCTTCGAGCAGGTGTTCAACATCGTTGACCGCCCAATCCCATGCCCTGAGTGCCTGACCGACCTGCCAGACCAGGATCAGTCCGAAGAAATCGTGCGGATCAAAGTCCTCGAAGCGCACAAGATCCTCATGGGCCTGAACGATTCCAATCGCGAAGCGTTTCATGACTTGGTGAATGCGCTGGAGCGGCATTGATTCTTTGAGTAATTGTTGACCGGTCGTGCCCCATCGCGGGCAAGCCTTGATCCTACAGGGTTGTGCGTCGATCACATGACTCTGACCCAACACAAATCCCTGTAGGACCTGAGCTTGCTCGCGATGGCGTCCTTAAGGCCGCGAACGAGCCTTTTGCAAAGCCAACAACGTTCCTTAGCGCAAAAAAGGGCGAACCCAACGGGTTCGCCCTTTTTGCATTGCCTTGAGCTAGATCACAACTTGGCTTGCAGCAGCGCCTCAAGTTTCTCCTGGTCCCGAGCGAACTGACGAATCCCCTCAGCCAGTTTCTCGGTCGCCATCGCATCCTCGTTGGACAACCAACGGAATTGCGCTTCATTCAAGCTCAAGCGCGCTTCACCGGCATGCCCTGGTGCCAATTTACGCTCCAGTTTGCCGTTATCCGCTGCCAGTTTCTCCAGCAGGTCCGGGCTGATGGTCAGGCGATCACAGCCGGCCAGTTGCTCGATTTGATTGAGGTTGCGGAAGCTCGCGCCCATCACTACGGTTTTGTAGTCATTGGCCTTGTAGTAGTTGTAGATGCGGGTTACCGACTGCACGCCTGGATCATCCGCGCCGGTGTAGTCGTTACCGTTGGCCTTTTTGTACCAATCGTAGATGCGGCCCACGAACGGCGAAATCAGGAACACCCCGGCGTCAGCACATGCCGCAGCCTGGGCGAAGGAGAACAGCAGGGTCAGGTTGGTCTGGATGCCTTCCTTTTCCAGGATCTCGGCCGCGCGAATGCCTTCCCAGGTGGAAGCGATCTTGATTAGCACACGGTCACGGCCAATGCCGGCCTTGTCGTACAGCTCGATCAGACGGTGCGCGCGCTTCAATACGGCGTCAGTGTCGAACGAAAGACGTGCATCCACTTCGGTGGAAATGCGGCCCGGTACTACTTTCAGGATTTCTTGCCCTACCGCGACGCCAAAACGGTCGCTGGCCAGGCCCACGTCGCCTTTGCAGTCGTGAACGCAAGCGTTCAGCAGCTCGGCATAACCGGGAATGGCCGCTGCTTTGAGCAACAGGGAAGGGTTGGTGGTAGCGTCAACCGGTTTAACGCGAGCGATGGCTTCGAAGTCGCCGGTATCGGCAACGACGGTGGTGATTTGTTTGAGTTGTTCCAGCTTGGAAGTCATGGGCGTGCTCTGTCCTATGGGTCTGATGACATTACCCGAGCGCTGACAGCCACTCAAGGGCGGGTGTGCGTATCAATGGCTCCAGCGGCAACATCCGCAAAACGGCTGTTTGAATGGCGGGGCGCGGTATCGGTAAATACGATGCCAAATCGGGGCGCAGGTTCAAAGTAACTGACTGTTGACCCCTACTGTGGCGTTAACAGTGCCTTGGCCGCCAGTTTTGCCGGTTTCGGCTGACCATCCGCCGTCAGCAGGCCAAAATTCCTTTCCCGGTCATTACCGCCGGTATCGCTGTTCTTCCACTCATAGAGTGAGGTCAGCGGGATGTTGAGTTTTTTCACATCGGCAATAAACGTGCTGACTTTGCTGGCCTGCCCCTCAACCCCGCCGTTGGAACTGAGCGCCGACACGCCCCACTCACTGATCACCCCCGGCAGATGGAAGTTCTGCTGAATGAACGCCTGAGCATTGCCGATCTGGGCTCCGGACAAACCGTAGGGGTGATAGGAAATCGCACTGAGGCATTTCGGGTATTCACTGACAATCCGGTTCAGCGCCACGGTGGACGCTGAGCCCGCGCTCGGCGCCTTCGCGAAGCCGAAACCCACTAGCGGTGTGGTTGGCGCTTTTTGCTCCAGGGAATGGCACATGGCGCTCATGAACGGAACAAAGGTCGCCTCAAAGTGACCGGTCGGCCAATACTTCCCCAGGTCCGGCTCATTCCATATTTCGATGGCGACCAACTGCGTGCTGTAGGACTGTTCCAGGGCAACCACTGAATTGGCGAACTGTGCTCCCGCCGCCGCCAACTCGCGGGTGTTGCCCGACGCCGTCAGCGCCTTGGTCGAGCGTATCGTCATCAACACCGGCAGACCCACAGACTTGGCGGCGGCAAACGCATCGCTGATCTGTTTTTGATAGGCCGAGCCACCCAGGCTATCCGTCCAGATGCCAAAACGCACAAACCCGAAACCTGCCGCTTTGATCTGCTCGGCGTCGGAGGCGGTGAAGGTCTGGATCTTGACCTGAACACCGATAGTTTTGTTGGCGGCCAGGGCGGGGAACAGTTCACTGGCGTGAACCTGACTCGCCGCACTGAGCATCAGCAACGTCGAAGCGGCAAAGTGTTTAAAAGTTGCTGAGTTCATGTAGGCGTTCCTGTCGTCGAGCTGAAAATAACGTTTTCGGTGCTGATGAGTTCGATGATCAGACGATCGCTAAGTGCACGGATGTTAGTTTTTGTCGGGTGGTTATTGTTAGAAAGTCATCGTTATTTTTGGTCCGGTTATTCTGGTTGGGCGGCTTTTATCTGTCGTGGTACTTAATACGCTGTATTTACAAGGCTGATCCATTTCTGAGTGCGGGATGAACCGTGGGTTCACTCAGTTCGTCGCTACAAATGGGTTGATTCAACATTACACGGGAAGCATTGCCTTGTTCAGAAAGATCCTTGTCGTCTGCGTGGGCAATATTTGCCGAAGTCCTACAGCCGAAATGCTGCTGCGTAACGCGCTGGTCTCTTCCTCCATCGCCGTGACCTCTGCGGGCCTGTCCGCCAGGGTGGGCGAGGCCATGGAACCGGCGGCGCGGGAAGTGCTTGAGGCAAATGGGCACAGGGCCCAGGCTTTCAAGGCACGGCAAATTACAGCGGATATCGTTAATGATTCAGACCTGATTCTGGTCATGGAAAAAGAGCACGTAAAACAAGTGCTGAAGATTGCATCGCACGCCAGGGGCAAAGTGTTTCTTCTCGGCAAGTGGCAGAGTGAACGAGAAATACAGGACCCCTATCGTCAAGGAAAAGCAGCTTTTATTCATGCCCATGCATTGATTGAAGATGCTGTTTGCTCATGGGCGCAGCGCCTCGGGCATTGATGAATCATTTTCAGATCAGTAAATGGTAAGAACGAACTTATGCAGTTACCGTCAGTAGTCGGCACCCGGGACAACGAACGAGATGATATTGATCTTCTCGGTATATTCGGCAGTTTAATTGATCAGAAATGGTTGATCGGCGCACTCACCGGGGCATTTATGCTGACCGGCGTGGCCTATGCCATTTTGGCGACGCCGGTGTACCTGGCGAACGCCGTGGTTCAGGTCGAACCGAAAAAGAACGACATGCTGGGTTTCTCCGACCTCAACAGCATGCTCAGTGGCCAATCGCCGTCGGTCACCGAGATCGGCATCATCAAGTCTCGGGCGGTGATCGGCAAAACTGTCGACGATCTGCACCTGGATATCGACGTCACGCCCAATACCTTTCCCATCATTGGCGGTTTTCTGGCCCGGCGCTACAAGGGCGACGGTGTGGCCGCGCCGCGTTTCGGCCTGAACAGCTACGCCTGGGGCGGTGAACGCCTGGAGATCGCAAAACTCAACCTGCCGGAAGAATTGCTGGGTAAGAAGCTCAAGCTGATCGCCGCCGAGCACCAGCGATTCCAGTTGTTCGATGACAAGGACAATGTGCTGGTGGACGGTGTGGCCGGCGAAGCGTTTGCGCAAAACGGCGTCGATGGCCGGATCGCCGAACTGACGGCC
Organism: Janthinobacterium sp. LPB2021202312-11-4; assembly: GCF_037049705.1. NCBI lineage: Bacteria > Pseudomonadati > Pseudomonadota > Betaproteobacteria > Burkholderiales > Oxalobacteraceae > Janthinobacterium > Janthinobacterium sp. LPB2021202312-11-4. The sequence goes on from NZ_JBAGKV010000018.1 coordinate 97,119, forward strand.
AACCCCGGCACCCGTTTCGACGTGGTGCGCAGCCCAAGAATCGTCACCATCCTTGATTATCAGGATGACCTGGATGTGTCCGAGCAAGGCAAGGAGTCGGGCATTATCCGCCTGGCACTGGCCAGCCCTGATCACGCCCAGGCAGTGAAAATCCTCAACAAAGTCGCCTCGTTGTATGTGCAGCAAAACGTCGAGCGCACCTCGGCCGAAGCGGCGCAAAGCCTGGACTTTCTGCAAGCCCAGTTGCCCCAGGTCAAGAGTGACCTGATCAAGGCCAGCGATGCGCTCAACGGTTATCAAACCCGCGGCAAGACCGTGAATATTTCCCTCGAAACTCAGTCGGTGCTGGAACAGATTGTCACCCTCGACACACGCATTTCGGAGTTGAAGCTGCAACAGGCGGAGCTTGATCGCAAGTTCACCAGGCAGCATCCGGTCTATCGCGCGTTGATGACGCAGATCGGCGAATTGACCCAGCAGCAGAAGGCGCTGGAGAGCAAGGTTCAGGACCTGCCCGCCACGCAACAGGAGCTGCTGAACCTGACCCGTGACGTGGAAGTGGCGTCGCAGATCTACACGCAGTTGCTGAACAAATCCCAGGAGCTGGACATTGTCCGGGCCGGGGCGGTGGGCAACGCTCGGCTGATCGACGCGGCGGATGTCGACAAGACCACCCCGGTCAAACCGCGCAAAGCGCTGATCGTGCTGATCGCGACGTTCCTTGGCGCGTTCTTCGGCGTGGCCCTGGTGCTGGTGCGTAAATCCCTGAGTCGTGGATTGGAGGGGCCCGAGGCCATCGAGCAGCTCGGGTTGCCGGTGTATGCGTCGATTCCTTACAGCGTTTTGCAACAGGAAGAGGACAGTAAAAAAGTCCGCATCAGTGACGAATCGCGCAAGCAGGCATTTCTGTTGGCGCTACGTAACCCGACCGATCTGTCGATCGAATCGATCCGCAGTTTGCGCACTTGCCTGCATTTCGCCGGGCTGGACTCGACCAACAACCGGATCATGATTTCCGGCCCGAGCCCGCAAGTCGGTAAAACCTTCGTCTCATCCAACCTCGCGGCGGTCATGGCCCAGAGCGGACAAAGGGTGGTGCTGATCGACGCCGACATGCGCAAAGGGCATTTGCACAAGACGCTCAATACGCCGATCACCAATGGCTTGTCCGACCTGTTGGTCAAGCGTTGCAGCCTTGAACAGGGCATCCATGAAACCGAAGTCGACAACCTGCATTTCATCAGTCGCGGACAGGTCCCGCCCAACCCGTCCGAGTTGCTGATGCACGCGAACTTCCGTGAACTGCTGGCACAACTCAGCGACCTGTATGACGTGGTGATTATCGATACGCCACCGCTGCTGGCGGTCACCGACGCCGCGATTGTCGGCCGGGAAGCGGCGATCAGCCTGATCGTTACTCGTTTCGGCGTGAACCCGGCCAAAGAGATCGAACTGACGATCCGCCGATTTGCCCAGAACGGCATCCAGTTGAAGGGCGCTGTGTTCAATGGCGTCGAGAAGCGTGCCGCGAGTTATTACGGCAACGGTGGCTACGGTAATTACAACTACGAGTATGCGTCCGACAAGGCTTGATTCGGCGATGGTCATTACCTGCATGGAAATGGGTGGATTGTGAAAAAAATACTGCATGTGGCCGAGACGATTAAAGGTGGCGTGGCCACCGTTATTCGCACGATATCGGCGCCACCTGAGGGCGAGGCTCAGAACTATGAACTGGTCTATTTGATCCCGTTCGATCAGAAAAAAGAGCTGCACGGCATCGATGAGCAACAGATCCGGACCTTCGACCGGACCAAGCGCAATGTGCGTTCGCTGCTGCGCTTCGCCTGGCAACTGGGCCGTTTTATTCTCAAGGAAAAACCCGACGTGGTGCATTTGCACAGCACCTTTTCCGGGGTCATTGGCCGCGTGGTGTGCGTGCTGCTGCGGCCATGGCGTTCGCCGAAAATCGTCTACTGCCCCCACGCCTTTTCATTCCTGATGGAGAGTTCACCGGCCAAGCAGAAAGTCTATTCGCTGATTGAGCGGCTGTTGCAGAAGGTCACGGACGTGATCATTTGCGTCAGCCAGTACGAACTGGATAAAGCCGCAAGGTTTGGCATTGATCGCCGCCGGATGACGCTGATCTACAACGGCATCCCTTACAAAAACGAAGCGCCGAAGACCGCTGATAACGCACCGATCCGTCTGCTGTTCGTGGGGCGTCTCGACTATCAGAAAGGCTTTGATGTGTTGCTCAAGGGCTTTGCCGGTGTGCAGCGCACTGACCTGAGGCTGACGGTGGTCGGCAGTGCGGTGAATGAAGACACGGTCGATTGCCCGGTGATGGCAGGGGTCGAATACGTGCCGTGGGTAACCCCGGCGGAAGTGAATGCGCTGTATCTGGCGGCGGATGCGCTGATCGTGCCCAGTCGCTGGGAAGGCTTTGCCATGGTGCCACTGGAAGGTATGGCCATGGGGCTGCCGGTGATTGCCAGTGACTGCACGTCGTTGCCCGAGTTGGTCACCCACGGCGTGACCGGCTACATCTTCCCCACGGGGGATCACCAGGCCCTGACCAACCTGCTGGTCAAAATCCAGAAGCCCGGTTTGCTGGCGCTCGGCACTCAAGGTCGCGACAAGGTCCGCGAGCGGTTCAGCTCCACGTTGATGATCCGGCAGACCTACGACGTGTATTCCGCTCCCTCTTACTAAGTAGATATCAGCTTATGAACGTAACGATTTTGCATGGCTACAGCGCCTCCAATTCCGGTGATGGCCTGCTCGTGGACCTGGCGATTGCCATGGTGCTGCGAAACTTTGGCGCCGATACCTCAATCAACGTCGTGGCCTCGGACCCCGAGTCCTTCAGTTATTTGCCGTACCAGCGCTATGACGCGCCGGTCATGGCGGCCAAGGGGTTGAGCCGGGTCAAGCAAGCGCTGTTCTTGAATCAGTCTTACGCCGGCCTCGCGGACCTGCTGAGTTCAACAGACTTGATCGTCGGCGTCGGCGGCGGCTACATGCGCTCCAAAAGTGCCTTCGAACATATCAAGTTGAAACTGGGCCACGCCAAGCAACTGGAAACGGCGATCCTGAGCAAAGTACCGTCGGTGTACCTGCCGCAAAGCATCGGTCCGTTTCACGGTGAGGGCGGCAAAATCGTCGAGCATTACGCCCAGGCCGATGCGGTGTTTGTCCGGGACAACCGTTCCTCGGAGCTGTTCGGCACCCATGAAAATGTCTACCGCGCACCGGATCTGGCGGTGCAGGCATTGGCCGGCAAGATTCTCCAGCAACCCAAGTTCACCCGTTGCGCGGCAACCCCGGCGACGGTCTGCGTGGTGCTGCGCAAACCGCCGGCGTGGAGCAAGGAAAAGAAGGCCGGCTATGTCGCGAATCTGAAGCTGCTGCTCCAGCGCCTGAAGGACAAAAGCAAAGTGGTGTGCGCGGTGCAAAGCGCCGTGCGGGGGAATGATGACGGCGCGTTCTATCGCGAGTTGGGCATCACCGAAGACCTGCTGCCGCTGAAGGCGACCCTGGCCAAATACCAACCGGACCTGGTGATTTCCGTGCGCTTGCACGGCGCCATCGAATCGCTGCTGGCGGGCGTCCCGGCGTTCCATATCAGCTATGAGCGCAAGGGCTTTGGCGCCTATCAGGACATGGGCGTGGAAGACTGGGTGATCAATGGCGGCGACATCAATGTCGAAAAAATCATCGACACTGTTTACGCCCCGAATGCCTTGTCCCGATTCGGCCAGCAACTGACCGACACCTGCAAAGAAATCGAAGCCAAGAGCCAGGTCATGGACGGGATCATCAAGGGCATTGTTCGATGATATTTCGGCTACTGCTCCGGGGTGGGGCGTTAGGCGCGAAGTTTCTGCTGGTGTTGGCCATCACCCACTACCTGGGCTATGACGCGCTGGGCTTTTACGGCGTGGTGGTGGCCGCGTCGTTGATTGCGTCGAAGTTCTACAGCGTCGGTTTCAGTTCCGAAATCAACCGGCTGATCAGCGTCGGCGGCAGTTCGCGATGGGTCGTCGATAAGGTCCTGTTGTTGTACCTGGCGGTGGGCATCGTCTTATCGCTGGTGACGGTCACGGTGTATTCGCTGTTCCAGCAGGCCGAGGCGAGTGCCAGGCTGATTGTGTGCGTGGCGCTTTTGCTGCTCACCGAGCACCTGTCGTTCGAAATCAATTCCTTTGTTTTTTCTGCGCAGAAAGCCACGTTGGGCGCGCTGCTGTTCTTTATCAAAACCGGCCTCTGGGCGCTGTTGGCGTTGGCCGGGATGATGCTCGGCTGGATCTCTAGCATCGCCAGTGTTTTGTGGTTGTGGGTGGCGGCCAATGTGTTGGTGATTGTTGTCGGTTACCTGATTGTGGTGAACGTTCATCGCGGGCGGGTGACCGCTGTGCTGACCACGGCCTCGGTGTGGAAAGCCGGGTTGCCGTTTTATCTGGGCACGGGTTTGATCGCGTTGAGTCAGTACGCCGAGCGCTTTCTGATCATCGACATCGAGCCTTACGCCAGCCTCGGCAAATACGTCTACGCCTGGTCGGCGGCCAATACGTTGCAAGCGCTGTCCTACGCGGTGGTGGCGGTGGTCGGCATCCCGGTGCTCGCCAAGCGTTATCAGCACGACCATCAGGCGCTGACCGTGCGCCAATTGTTCGTGAATCAGTGGGTGGTGCGCGCGCTTGTGGTGTCTGGCGTCGTGGCGCTGATGATTGTGCTGTTTTTCAATCTTGTGCTCGATTACGTCGCCACGACGGTGCCGCGTCCGGATAACGACCTGCTTGGCGTGCTGATTTTTTCCTTCGCCCTGCGCGCCGTCGGCGACATTGTCTGGGGTGGTCTGATCGCCTCGAAAAACAGCCGGGTGTCACTGGCCAGCGCGGCGATCTGCCTGCTGGTTTCGCTGCCGGTCAGTTACCTGCTGATCAAGCACTATTCGATTTATGGCGCGGCCTGGGGGAATGTGTTTTCGATCACCGTGCAACTCGGGGTCATCGCGTTGCTGACCCGGTTTACCCGAGCGAAGGTGACCGCGTGAAGCTGCCTTCCATCGAGTTTCGCGGCAGACGACTCGACGCGTCGATTTCGTTCCTGATTCTGTTCAGTGGCTTGTTTTTGTCGGTGGCGATGCCACTGCTGATGCACCGCGATCCGGGTCCCGATGCGATGACGTTGTGGTCGTCCTACGCCCGCGCCGACAACTGCAACTTCTGGAATCCGTTCTCCCCGGATCGCTCTTCCTATGAGTGCTCGGCGTACTTGCTGCGACCCACCGGCATCAACCTGACCAACGCCTGGGCCTACGGCATGGCGTGCAACCTGTTCCTGACGGCGGTGCCGGTCCTGATGTTCCGGCGCATGCCGCTGACGATTTTCCTGACCCTGTGTTTGTGGGGCGTGGTCCGCTCGTTTTTCCTCGAAAACCTGACCAAGGAAATCATTGTCTCGGTGGCGATGATTTCGATTTTGCTGTTCTCGTTTTCCAGGCGTTATCGCGGCGGGTTTTTCTGTTCGGCGGTGATTTACGGCGTGTTGATCCGGCCCTACTGGATACTGTTTTCCCTGGCCTGGTTTGGCGTCTGCGTGATGAAGAAGTACGTGTCGCGGATGACCTTCTTCCTGATGCTGTTCCTGTTTTACCTGGCCATCGCCACGGCGATTCAACTGGTGGTCGGTTATTCGGTGTCGTCGATTCGCGCCAGCAACAATGAGCTGCGCACGGCGGGGGAGGAGGGTTCGAAGTCGTTGATCGTGTCCTGGATCAGCGGCGGTGATTTTGTCTCGCAAGCGCTGGACTCGATGAGCATCTTTTTCCGCCTGTCGTTTCCCGTGGAGCTGATCCTGCTCTCGGGCCTGGGCCAGATCATCTTCGTGGTGTTGATGATGATGACGTCTTTGCTGATGTTCAAAATGATCACCTCCCGCGACTACAAGGGCGTGCGCATTGACACCAAAGTCAAAGAACTGATCGCCATTCCGCTGTCCTTTCTGCTGGTGCAAGGCTTGTTCGAACCGGACTTCGGCTCCTTCGCCCGGCATTTTTCCATGGTCGTGCCGGTGCTGTTTATGGGCCTGGGTTTGCAGTTGCGGGCCAAGAAACCTGAGTTGGTCGAATCAAGAATCCTGAGCTGAGGTTTGTGCGTTATGTCGAGCAAAAAAAAGTCGCTGGAGATCGAAACCCTGCGCGGTTTGGCCTGCCTGCTACTGGTGCTGTATCACGTGATCGGGCCCTTGGGTGGCGGCTTGAAAATCGACCTGGGCTCGCCATTCCGGGTGATCGCCGACTCGATGGTCTACGTGCGGATGCCGCTGTTCACCTTTATCTCGGGCTACATCTATTCCCTCTACAAAATCCGCGGCAATGACTTTAACGCCTACTTTGTCGGTAAGGTCCGGCGGCTGATCGTGCCGTTGTTTTGTGTCGGGGTTCCGTTCTCGGTGCTGCAAGCAATCGGGCCCGGGGTGAACAAAGACGTGGGCGTGATCGATGCGTTGTTGTCGTTCTATATCCCGGTCAACCACTTCTGGTTTTTGCAGGCGGTATTCATCATCTTCATGTTTGTCGGCCTGCTGGAGTGGCGCGGCCTGTTGCCATCGGTGACGCGTTTGTATCTGTTGCTGGCGTTTGCGGCGGGAGTGTTTCTGCTACCCCCGTTTGCAGTCGATGCCTTTGGCATTAACGGCGCGGTCTATTTGCTGCCGTTTTTTGTGCTGGGGATGATTGGCCATGAAAAGGTCAATCAGATCAGGCAATCGCTCAAGGTGATCGGGCCGTTGGTGTTTGTGTTGATCTCGCTGGTGCTGCTGTATGTGGCGGCGGTGGATCGCGAGTTGATCGTCGATCGCCGCAGCCTGGTCGGTTTGCTGGTGGGCTGTGTGTCTTGTATGGCGCTGTTGTCGAGTAACCTGCAGGTGCGCTGGTTGATTTGGCTCGGCGGTTATTCCTACGCGATTTTCCTGTTTCATGTGTTGTTTGCCGCCGCTTCGCGCCTCGTGCTGGCGCGGCTGGGGGTTAGCGCTGAAGGTCTTCTGGTGCTCGGTGGCGTGACCTGTGGTTTGCTGGGGCCGGTGCTGCTGTCGAGCATTTTCAGTCGGTTCACCGTGACCTCCGTGCTGTTTCTGGGTGAGCGGGCCGCACGTAAAAAGCCGCCGGCCGTTGTGGTGCCGGTGGCGTGATCCTGATGATTGTTTTGATGAAGGAAGTAACGCGTGTTGGCAGTCGATGATGTGCACCCCGCAGCGGCTTCGGTAATTGAAGTTGGCGACGCTCGCGAACGCTTTGCGCAATGGCGCGAAGGTCGGGCGGGGAAGGTGCTGGCCATCTCGGTGATCGGCGACAGCTACAGCGCCGGGCAGGATTTTTACCTGAACAAACTCGTCCAGCACCTCACCCATAAGGCCGGTTTCGCCGGGCCGGGCTATGTCGGCTTCAACCATGGTGCGGCGCTCGGCGGGACGCATTACAAATACACCCGCGGCAGCGAAAAGTACTTCGGCGGGGATTGGGACGTGTCCGGTCTTGGCCAGGCCAGCCCCGACAGTCGCACCATCACGGGCCGCCCCGGTGCTTATCTGGAGATTGATGCCAGTCCGTCCACCGCCGTTGATACCTCCATCGCTCAGGCGAAATTGCTTTACCTGGGCGACGGAAAAACCAATGAGCTGCGCTACCGCTGGACGGCAGCGGCGTCTTGGCATTCATTGAAGACCGGCGGTTCAGGTGTTCAGGAAATCCCTTTGCCTGGCGCGCCTGACACGGCCGAATGGGCGTTCCGGCTGGAGGTGGTCAGTGGGGCGCCAACGCTGTTTGGTGTGTGGCTGAGCAATCGGCAGGAGGGCGTCCGGGTGTCCAAACTCGCGGCTTCCGGCGCGGCCTCTGCCGATTTCTATCACCGCGATGACCGCTGGCAGGCCCAGTGGAAAGCAGTGGTGTCGAAGATTCCGGCGGACATTTACCTGATCATGCTCGGCGGCAACGATCAGGGTTTTGGTGTGAAGCCCGAAACCTATCTGCAGAACATCCAAGGCCTGGTGCGGATGGTGCGCGAGGTGCATCCGGCGGCGAGCATCAACCTGATCCTGCGCCAGGACACCACGCGCTCCAGTGCCTATCCGATGTCGGCTTACGCGCAACTCCTGGAGCCTTGGGCGCGCGCCGAACACCTGGGGTACGCCAATATGCAGTGCGCGTTTGGCACTGATTTCAAGCGCTACGCCATGGGTGGTGCCGCCCCGATGATCGGCCCGGACAGCGTTCATCCTATCCCGGGGGCTGGCGGTCGGGTGATTGCGGATTTCTTTTACCGAATGATCGTCGGTGGGAACGAAGCGGTTTCGCCGCAGGACACCTGCGGCGAGTAAGGCTTGAATTCAGCCCCTGGCTTTCTCAAAGCGCTCCAGCTGACTCAACAGCTCGGCGGTTTTGAGCGGCATCAGTTGCGGATCACAACGGCTTTCCACGGTGATGACGATGGCCGGATCGCTGCCGGCAATGCGCGCGCGGAACCGCCAATCGCTGAAAATAACTTTCAGCCCGGCGCGTTCATCGATATCCAGCGCCTGCTCGCTGTAGAGATTTTTCAAGTGAGCGAGCAGCGCGTCAGGCTCGCGCATGGGCCGACGGATTTCCCCGGACGAGGGGAACACGCCGATGCGTTCGACCATCAGTAGCGTGCCCAGCCAGGTCTCGGTGGGTGAGGACAACGACGGATTCAATGACATCCATGACATCACCCCGACGTTGCCCACGTCCAAATCAATGTCTGACGAGCGCTTTGCAATGTTCATAGTGGCCTGCCTGAAGAGAAGAGTGGGCGACGGTTGAGAGGAGGGTTACAGGCCCTTGAGATACAGGTGCTCGTAACAGAAATTGGTGGCCTCGAGATAACCCTCGGCACCGCCGCAATCGAAGCGCAGGCCGTCGAACTTGTAGGCCAGCACGCAACCGTTTTGCGCTTGCTTCATCAAGGCATCGGTAATCTGGATCTCGCCACCTTTGCCGGGCTGGGTGTCGGCGATCAGGTCAAAGATGTCCGGCGTCAGGATGTAGCGGCCGATGATCGCCAGGTTCGACGGGGCGTCTTCAGGTGCGGGCTTTTCCACCATGCTGCTGACGCGGTAGACGCCGTCGGCGATCAACTCGCCGGCAATTACGCCGTACTTGTGGGTCTGGTCACGGGGGACTTCCTGGATGGCGACGATCGAGCAACGGTAGCGCTTGTAGAGCTGAATCATCTGCGCCAATACGCCATCACCGTTCAGGTTCAGGCACAGATCATCCGCCAGTGAAACGGCGAAGGGTTCATCGCCAATCAACGGGCGGCCGCTGAGAATCGCGTGGCCCAGGCCCTTCATTTCGACCTGCCGGGTGTAAGAGAAGGTGCAGGTTTCGATCAGCTCGCGGGTGCCAGCGAGGAATTTTTCTTTCTCGGTGCCGCGAATCTGATGCTCCAGCTCATAGCTGATGTCGAAGTGATCTTCCAATGCACGCTTGCCCCGTCCGGTAACGAGGGCCATGTGTTGCAGGCCGGCGTCCCGTGCTTCTTCAACGGCGTACTGGATCAACGGCTTGTTGACGATTGGCAGCATTTCCTTGGGCATGGCTTTGGTGGCCGGCAAGAAACGCGTGCCATAACCAGCGGCGGGGAACAAACATTTACGAATCATAAAAATATCCTGGAAGTCATGGGGCTCAACTAAACATCGATTGTAAGTTTCTTAACTAAGCGACTACTTTAATACCTGAGATGGGTTGTTAATGGCAATTATTGTCAGGTGGTTAAACAGGGAATGTTATGAGTTGTCGGTCGGCGGCTCGTTAGTTATTTTTCGTCGGTGTCTGTTGATAGTGGTGAGCGTTGCGTAGTGCTAAATAAGTACCCGGTAATACTGTCTGGTCGAGATAACTATTGATTGGGACAGGTTATCAGCACTTCTCGACCCTACTATGGACCGCGCTATGAAAATTCTGGTAACGGGTGGCACCGGGTATATCGGTTCGCACACCACACTTGCACTGCTTGAAGCGGGTTTTGACGTGGTGGTGCTGGACAATCTTTGCAACAGCTCCGACGCCGCGCTGCATGCCGTGGAAGCCATTTGCGGAAAAAGTGCGCTGATGATTCACGGGGATGTCTGCGACCGGGCCTTGCTGGACCGGATTTTTCAGCAGCACGCCATTGATGCGGTCCTGCATTTCGCCGGGCTCAAAGCCGTCGGCGAAAGCGTGCACAAGCCACTTGAGTATTACGAGGCCAATGTCGGCGGCAGCATCGCGTTGTGCCAGGCGATGGCCGCCGCCGGGGTATTTCGCCTGGTGTTCAGCTCATCGGCCACGGTCTACGGCGCGCCGGAGCAGATGCCGATCAGCGAGGATGTGCCCACCGGCAGCCCGACCAATCCCTACGGCCAATCGAAGCTGATCGTCGAAAACCTGCTGCGCGACCTGTGTGTGGCCGAGCCGCGCTGGAGCATCGCGCTGTTGCGCTACTTCAATCCGATCGGCGCCCATGCCAGTGGCCACTTGGGCGAAGACCCCAATGGCATTCCCAATAACCTGGTGCCCTACATCAGCCAGGTCGCGGTGGGCAGCCTGAAAGAGTTGTCGATTTTCGGTGATGATTACCCCACGGCCGATGGCACCGGCGTGCGTGACTACATCCATGTGGTGGATTTGGCCGACGGGCATCTGAAGGCCTTGCAGTCGATTTCGCAAACCACGGGCATCCATATCTGGAACCTTGGCACCGGTGACGGCTACAGCGTGATGCAGGTGTTGCACGCGTTTGAGCAAGCATCGGGGCGCCCGGTGCCTTATCGGATTTTGCCGCGCCGCTCCGGTGACGTTGCCGAAAGCCTGGCCGACCCGTCCAAGGCCGCCCGTGAACTCGGCTGGAAAGCCACGCGCAGTTTGCAGCAAATGATGACTGATACTTGGCGCTGGCAATCGCAACATCCAAAGGGCTATCTCGGATAACGGACAGTTGTCGCTGTAACTATCAAACTTGCTGAATGTTATAAACCGTCCGGTATGTTAATTATCGTCGGCAAATTAGTCTGGAAATGCATCGGGCAAATCCGTAGATATAAACCCCGCCGTTCGACCTTTATCAGTCGCGTGTGACTGTGAATGAACAACGGATCTTGTTCGCACTTTTTGCGGCTTGAACTTTCCACCTCTGACTGAGCGCCAGGTTTTCTAACATGGCGGGATGTTAGAAAGGAGTTGATATGAAGAAAGTGATGGCAATTGCCCTGTTGTCGATGTTTGGCAGTTGGGCGTTCGCAGCGGAAGCACCGCTGACACAGGCAACCAATGTCGCCGGTAACGTAGCCGCTTCCCAAGCGCCTGCGGCCAGTACGGCGATGGTGGCCGGTGCAGTGGCTGCCTCTAACAGTGGCGGCAACGCTAACGGCGGTACAACCGGGACTACAGGTACGACCGGAACCACCGGTACCAGTAACTGAAAAACCCTGTAGGTGTAACACAAGGTCGCCCGATGCAAGTCGGGTGACCTTGTCTGGATTTGCCCTTGAATAGCGTAGTGCCCTTATGACTCGTAGTTTTCCCTTTTTGATGTTGGCCAGTATCGCTTTGCAAGGTTGTATGTTTTCTCCGGGGCAATACCTGAGCACCAGCGATATCACGCGCCAAGGGGCCAGTGAAAGCAGTCGCGTCGAGCTGATTCCGATCACCCCCAAGCTCATTGCCATGGACCGGGCGACGCAGAAACATACGTCGCTGCCGGCGGAATTATTGACGGCACCGGCGGAATATCGCATCGGCAACAATGATGTGTTGTACATCACGGTCTGGGACCATCCGGAGCTGACCGCACCCTCCGGCGCGCAACAGCAGATCGACGCCAACGGCCGCCTGGTGCGTTCCGACGGCACGCTGTATTACCCCTATATCAAGGAAGTCCAGGCAGCCGGCAAAACCATTCAGCAATTGCGTGCGGACATTTCCGCAAGGCTGTCGGACTTTATCGCCGACCCGCAAGTGGACGTCGCCGTGTTGCGCTTCGCCAGCCAGAAAGTGGTGGTGTCGGGGGCGGTCTCGAAGGCTGGCTCGCAACCGATTTCCACCAACCCGATGAATGTGGTCGAAGCCCTCGGTTCGGCCGGAATCGACCCGATCAATGCCGACTTGTCCGGCTTGCTGCTGACGCGTAACGGGCGGACGTATCCGCTGAATCTCGATGCACTAAACCAGCAGGATTCCGAGTTGCAGAACGTCTACCTCAAGGGTGGCGATCAGCTCTACCTGCCGTACAACGACAACAAGCGCATCTACGTGATGGGCGAAGTCAATCAGCCCCGGGCGCTGACGTTCAAGACCGCCACCATGAACCTGTCCGATGTGCTGGGCTCGGTCGGCGGGTTAAGCCAGACCACCTCCAACGGCAACGCGGTCTACGTCATCCGGGGCGTTGAAAACCTCGACGTGGAGCCGGCGAAAATCTATCAACTGCAAGCCGAGTCGCCGACCGCCATGGCGCTCGCCACGCACTTCAATGTACGGCCCCAGGACATCGTCTATGTCGGCCCCGCCAACGTGACGCGCTGGAACCGCTTCATCAGCCAATTGGTGCCTTCGGCCGCCATCCTAGGTGTGGGGGCTTCCTCGGCGAAGAACCTGAGTGAAGTCAGAGACAACGGCAAATAAGGTCAGGTCTGTGAAAACGTTGAATGTTGGCGTCTGCGTGATAGCGGCCTTGTTGTGTGGCTGTAACCCGTTGATGACCGCGTCTTTGAGCAACTTCAAAGCGGCGGTAGTCGGCCCCGATGAGCTTGAGGTCACACCCGCCGAAGTGGCTCGGGTCGAATTTCCCCAGCTGACTTTGACCACGCCGTCCGGCTCCGGGGTGTTGGCGATGGTGCGTGAGCGGGGCGACCTGCAATTCTGGGTCGCGTCCGGCAAACAGGTGCTGTTGCTGCGCGACGGACTCGCGGTGCGCAGCGTCGGCCTGGGCATCGAAGGCGACCTCGATGGTACGCGTCTGGCGACGACTTCGCCCTTCAAACAAGGCCTGCACACGCTGCCGGATGGCTACACCAGCCAGCGCTGGATTGATCTTTATCAAGGCAGCGAAACCGGCGTGACCGTGAACAGTCGCTTCTCGCGAAAATCCATGGAAACCCTCGAAATTCTCAACAAGGAATACGCCGTGCTACGTGTCGATGAGCAGATCGACGCCCCGGCCATTGGCCTGCGGGCGACCAATCGTTACTGGGTCGATCCGGTGGACGGTTTCATTGTGAAGAGTGAGCAGCAACTGACCACGCGACTGCGGGTCAAGATCGTGCAATTGACCCCTGAACGCAGGTTTGCCCGTTGAAGCGGGCGCCGTTTTTATCCGCGTGCCTTCTGTTGATTTCCGGCATGAGCCAAGCGGCAGTGACCGTCACAGGCGACGTGCAAGTCCCGGGGCCGGTGGAGCTGCCGCCGGGCGGGCGCTTGTCGGACGTGATCAGCGTTGTCGTGCCGAATGCCGAAAGTTACTGGCTGGCCGCCGCGTTGCTGCGCCAGCCGTTGCTGCAAGCCCAGACCCGACTCAAAACCGGGGTGCTGTTCGACCTGCAAGTGTTGCAACGCACCGCATTGCTGTTCGACAGACCCAGCCGGGCCGACCTGGCGATGCGTCTGTACGAACAGGTCAGCCGCATGCCGGTGACCGGGCGCCAGATCACCGTGCTGGACCCGGTGGCCATCGAGGTCGGGTTCGCGCCTAACGTCCGTTTGAGCGACGGCGATCGCCTGATCTATCCGTTGCGCATCGATGAAGTTGAAGTACTCGGCGCGGTCGTCGAACGGTGTCGGTTGCCGTATGTCGCCCTGCAAGAAGCCCGGGATTACTTGCCAGGGTGCGCAACGCTGGACGATGCCGAGGCTGATTATCTGTGGCTGATCCAACCCAATGGCGTCACCCGCCAGGTCGGCATCGCGCCGTGGAATCGTGAGAGCGGGCAGGTGCCTGCGGCGGGCAGCAAGATTCTGATCCCGCTGAAAAATGATGATCTTGATCCGCCTATCCCTGAACTGAATCAGCAGTTGGCCGAATTTCTTGCCACGCAATTGGCTGAGGTGGTTCATTGAATTTACGTTTTGCAGCCGTGTTGTTATTGCCCTGTGGTTTGGCCCATGCCGAGCCACGTTTAACCCAGAATGATTTTGGTGGCGTCGGCCTGTGGCAAACGCCGACCGCCCGAATGTCCCCGGCCGGCGAGTTGAGCGTGAACGCCAACCGCACCGAGCCCTACAGTCGCTACAGCGTCGCGCTGCAGCCGTTCGACTGGCTCGAAGGCGCGTTCCGCTACACCGCCATCACCAACCGCCCTTACGGCCCAGAATCATTGAGTGGCAACCAGAGCTACAAGGATAAGGCGGTCGATCTCAAAGTCCGGCTGTGGCAGGAAACCCACTGGGCGCCCGAGGTGGCGCTGGGCTTCCGAGACATTGGCGGTACCGGCCTGTTCTCCAGTGAATTCCTGGTGGCCAACAAGCGCTATAACGATTTTGATTTCAGCGCCGGGATTGCCTGGGGTTACCTGGGCAATCGCGGAGACTTCGATAACCCGGCGGGTTGGCTCGATGATCGCTTCAAGACCCGACCCAACATGGAAGGCACTGGCGACGTCAACGCTGGCGCCTACTTTCGTGGCAAACCTTCGTTATTCGGCGGCGTGACCTACCAGACGCCCTGGGATCGGCTCAGCCTCAAACTCGAATACGAAGGCAACGACTACAAGCACGAGCCCAAGGACAACGTGATCGAGCAGGACTCACCGATCAACCTCGGTGCCGTGTTCAAGGTGACCGACTCGCTGGACCTCAGCGCAGCCTGGGAACGGGGCAACACCGCGATGTTCGGTCTGACCTTCCACACCAACTTCGTCAGCCGCAAGGCACCGGCCAAGACCTTCGACCCACCGGCGGAACCCTTGCCAGCCAGGTCTCCGACCGTCGCGATGGATCAGGTCAACTGGCCGGATGTATCCCGGCGTTTGCAGCAAAATGCCGGCTACAAAGTCGAGCGCATCAGCCAGCGCGGTCCTGAACTGATCGTCTACGGCGAGCAGGGCCGCTATTTCCATTCGGCCAAAGCGGTCGGTCGCGCCAGCCGGATTCTCGACAACAGCGTCAACTCGGATATCGACTGGTTCACCGTGGTGAACAAGCGCTATGACCTTCCATTGGAAGAAACCAGCGTGCCTCGGCAAACCTTTCGCGAAGTGCTGAACAATGAGGAACCGCTGCAAGCGTTGCACCGCAACACCGAGACCAATCCGGCGATGCCGCACAACGAGAAGACCCTCTACACCGAGGCGCGCGACCCTTTCAGCTACGGCGCCGGGTTGGGCTTTAAACAGAACGTCGGTGGCCCGGACGGCTTTTTCTATCAGTTCAGTGCTGATGCGGATGCCGAGTATCGCTTTAACCGCAACACTTGGTGGAGCGGCCTGCTCAGCGCCAATCTGCTGAACAACTTCGACGGCTTCAAGTACGACGCACCCAGCGGTCTGCCCCGGGTGCGCACGGACTTGCGTCAGTACCTGACCACTTCCGAAGTCACCATGCCGCTGTTCCAGTTCAGCCACGCCGAGCAGTTGGATAAGGATTTGTATGGCATGGTTTACGGCGGCTATCTGGAGTCGATGTTTGCCGGCGTTGGCGGCGAGGTGTTGTTTCGTCCGCAAGGCCAGCGCTGGTCGGTCGGCGCGGATTTGAACTACGTGCGTCAGCGCGAATTCGACCAGGGCTTCGGCCTGCGGGACTACTCGGTCGTCACCGGCCATATCACCGGTTACACCGATTTGCCCTACGACACACTCGCTGCCGTCAGCGTCGGGCGCTACCTGGCGGGGGATTGGGGTACCACCATCGATCTGTCGCGGGAGTTCTCCAACGGCGTACGCTTTGGTGCCTGGGCGACCATCACCACCGCCACCGGCCCTGAATATGGCGAAGGTAGCTTCGACAAAGGCCTGTACCTGTCCATTCCGTTCGATGAACTGATGAGCATGTCGACCATGCGCCGCGCCAACCTCGTCTGGTCGCCCCTGACCCGGGACGGTGGCGCACGGCTCAATCGCAGCTTCCAGTTGCACTCGATGACCGACAGCCGCGACAACGACATGTTCTACCGCAACTTCGAGAAGATCACCGAGTAAGGGGTGGCGATTTGCAGAGCTGCACGCCTTGTTGATCGCCGCACATTGAGCTCGTTCCAAACTCCGAATAACAGCCACGAAAAAGGGGACTTTCGTCCCCTTGTGGTGGTGCTGTTTCGATGGTCACGCCATCAATAGATGTCCTTCGAGAGCAAGGTGAAGGGCGTCTTCACCAGGATCTTCAGGTCCAGCCACAGCGACCAGTTGTTGATGTACTTGAGGTCGATCTCTACACGCTTCTGCATCTTGTCGATGGTATCCGTCTCGCCGCGGCAACCGTTGATTTGCGCGAGCCCGGTAATGCCGGGTTTGATTCGGTGGCGTGCCATGTAGGCGAGAATCTTGCCGGAGTAGTAGTGGTTGTGGGCGACCGCATGAGGCCGCGGGCCGACCAGGGCCATGTGCCCTTGCAGCACGTTGAACAATTGCGGCAGTTCGTCCAGCGAAGTGCGGCGAATGAAGCGGCCGACAGCGGTAATGCGCGAATCGTTGCGGCTGGCTTGTTTGACTTCATGGTCGTCGTGGACACGCATCGAGCGAAATTTCCAGACTTGGATCACCTTGCCATTCCAGCCATGACGATCCTGTTTGAAGAAGATCGGGCCGGGGGAGGTGAGTTTCACGGCCAGGGCAATCACCGCCAGCACCGGGCTCAGCAGCACGATGGCCAGCGCGGCAACGGCTTTCTCCAGCAGGCTCTTGCTCAACGCCGCAGTGGGCCGGCTGGTTAATGGGCTTTCATTCAAATAGATCGCCGGCAGACCGTCCACGACCCGCACCGAGTGGTTGAGCAGCGTCAGGCAATTCAAGTCCGGCACCCACACCACGTCGACATTGGCACCCAACAAATCGACGTACATCGCTTCGATTTTTGCCGCTTCGCTGAGCGGCAGGGTGATGTACAAACGTCGGATGTCGTGGCGGCTGATCAGTTCCAGAAGCTCTTCCTGGGCACCCACGATACGTGGTGCGTCCGGTTCCAGCGCGGTGACGGCGCCGGTGCTGACCATGCCCACCAGCGGCAGGTTTTCGACGCTGCTCAACTTCTTGGCCAGGCCAAGCGCCAGTTCGCCGGTGCCGACGATCAGGGTCCGGTGCTCGCTCTTTCGTGAGCGCTGGTAGTACTTGGAGAACCCGTGCAAAGGCGCGTACATCAGCGCTTGCCCGAGGAAACCGTACACCGCCCAGCTGAGAATCACCTGCCGGGAAAACAGCTCATCGGCCTTGCAGATAAACGCTACGCAGCCCAGCGCCGCCATCGTCATGGACCACCCCATGAACAGACGCCCCAGCCCCGTCAGATAGCTGTCCCTTTTCCTGTATACGCCGCTGAACGTGTAGGCCGGAACCGAGGCCAGTACGGTCAGCGCTGCGCACACCCGATAATAGAACTCGACCGCGCCGGTATGTTGTTCAGCGAGTATGAACAACAAGGACACGACAAAGCCCTGCGCCAGCGCCCATTGACCCCAGAAGGTAAGTCCCTTGAGGCCAGTATTTCGATTGATACGAAGAGTAAGATCCATGCGATATCCCCAAAAGACGTCCATTCAGGTATCGACAGTCGAACTGTGAGTTGCTTTAAACAGGATTGTTGTTGTTTTAACTAATGCCCTGAGACTAACAACATCAATAGATCGAACTGTCGTCAGTCAATAGACTAAGTTATTGATGGGGCATGCTGTCTGACGAGTTCTAACAAGATGGCAAAGTGCCAACTTTTGAGTTGCAAAGAGTGGCGTGTTAGAAAAGGTCGAAATTTTATGGGGGTATGGCGGAGGGGGTCTGGAATGGGGGTGACAAACAAAGTGCGCTTTTTATTGTTGTAATAGCACTGTCGTATGTTTGTTCAGGCTGTGTGAACTTCCTGGATAAGACAATAGCCGCGATTTCTTACTGCGCGAAATAGTCGTTCACCCTTGCTGGCGCTTTTGAACTTGTCTTGCAATCGGCTCAAACACATTTCCAGGCCGCGATACTGCTCCGGTTCTCTGCCGATGCTTAGAATCAGATCATCTCTACTGACGACGCGGTCTTCATGATGAAGCATCTTCTTGACGAGGGTGGCTTCCAATCCAGTGAGATTGATCTCGACGTTTTCTTTGATCAGGACACTTTGATGATTGTCGAGTTGCCAGGCTTCGTTGTAAGGGTCTATGCCTTCGTTTTCTCGAGTTATATCGCTTGATTCGGTTGGAATTGGTGAAACGACGGGTCGTATTCCGGATTGTGCGGCCAACCATTCCGCTTCGAGGGTAGCCAGTATCGTCTGTGTTTCATGTTCGATAGTGTGGGCGACATGTTTCCTTGTCCCACTGGGGTAGGTGAACTCCATCATCACGGGGGCGCAAGAGGGCGAGGCAACACCTTCAATAAACATTTGTGCCTGGGATGTACCAAACGAGTTGAAACGCTCGCTGGACAGTATGGTCTCGAGCTCACGTTGACAAGTTGTGCTGTGAGTCACGACAACAAAATATTTTCTGGGGAGGGTTGTACTTATTTCCACGTCTCTCTCCTAAAGTAGTCACCAAAGTTTGGTTAAATATGATCGGCAGGGGAGTAATAGCTCCCTTGGAAGTAATCAAAGGGCAGCGCCCGGGCCAATGAATGGCTCTCGATATGCTCTACACGATCGGCAATAAAAGAAATCTTGTTGTTGTGGGTCAGTGTCACCATGTGGTCATGGAATTGATTGAGGAACTCGGGATTGCCATTGAGTTTCAAACACTGGCCCAACGATGAAATCGATACCTTGATGTAGTTGAACAGATTCAGAGTGCTGAAGCTTGTTAGTGCTTCTCGCTGGATGTCATAGTCATCCAAGGCAATTTCTATACCATGATCTTTCAAGCGATACATATTATAAATAATGTTTTTTTTATATTTGGAATCTACTTCCCAGAATGCCCGCCCCTTGAGTGACACGACCAGTGTGTGGCCGAGATCGAGCAGGTTGTCGCCAGACCGGATCAGCTCTTCGGCCAACGTAAAGCTGGCAAGACCCGGTTCAGACAGGCAGAGGATCGTTCGGTTCAGATATTTTTTCGGGTTGTGCGAGCGTCGGTCTTTCAGGGAGGAGGGCTCCCTGTGCATACGCATCAATGCGTCGCTGCCGCGCCCACACGATTGGCCCGCCAGCGTCGTCTGGGACAACGGAGCGGGAAGGGGGCGATGAGCCACTGTCGTAGGTCTTATCTCATTGGCAAACGGACGGTCATCGCGTGACAGGATCAGTTGCCGGGTGAGATAGCGATACGGGGCTTTTGCGGGCGTGATGCCGCCAGTCGCATTCATGCAACAACTCCTTTCCATAGGTGAATCAGGCGGTCGAGATCAGACCCCTCATCAATCGGTATCCATATCCGCGAATGCTCTGAATGGCATTGGTGCCATACATGCTTTTGATTTTTCCGCGAAGACGACTGATTGATTTCTCCAAAGCCCTGGGGTCGTAAAAATTGGTATTCAGCCCCATGATTCTGGCGATTTCATCGTGACTTAATATGTGGTTGTTGGTTTGCGCAAATGCTTCCAGGATTTTCATTTCTGCAAAAGAGATCTCCAGTTTCTTGCGAGTATCCATTAGACATATACGCGTTGGGTCCAATACCAGATTAACTTCTCTTTGCCATTCTTCACTGCTGAAGAACTCGGACAGAAACGCAGTGCTCTCGTCGGACAATATATTGAGTTTGATACAGCAGTCGGCGCCAGCAAGATAATACTTCATCTTGTTAAAGACATCTCGGCCGGTAATGACGGCACAAATAATCGGGTTTAAGTGGGAAGAGCGAAGGTTTTCTACTAATGCCAGGCTCTCGTCAAACGCATGAGGGCTGTCAATAATAATGAAGATTGCACGATACAAATCCTGCTGTTCATTTTTCTTATGTAAATGAGCGTAGGTGCTAGCATCAAGAGTTATATCAGAGCGTACGTGTGTTGCGACTAATGCTCTAAAATTCTCGGCCACGCTGCGGGTACGACCCAAGATGAGAACACCTGGCTCCTCATTTGCCGGGCGCGAGCCTCTAGTCGCTAGTTTCCCTGTAAGCATCATGCTTTTTGACTCGAATGGGTGCTGACATCAGGATGTTAAAGCACCGGTTCTCATCTGTGACTGACAATTGGTAACATTCAAAACGGCTTTTCAGGCGTGGCGGGCGAGTTTTCTAACATAAATAATCTTTTAATTGCTTCTCTCGGCCAGCTGAACTAGTGAAATGGCGCCCTTAGATGATGGCCATATGCAATGGTGCCACTATTTTGAATGGGTGGCGATTCCTTTTTGAACTCAAAAGGCCATCATGGCCCTGAGCGGCGATTCCGGGCTATTTTCCATCCGAGAATATAAAACTGTGCGCTCCGTCACATTTTATGGGTGAGCGTTTATTTCTATATGGCTAGGCCTTCAGCAGTTAGTTAGGCAGACGATTAATAACAAGTCTTGAGTGTGTGGTTTGCCAGGACTTATTATTCGCTGAAACCCTCCGCTACATGGTTGTGGTTTACAAGGTTTTAGTGTTTTACACTTTTTAATAACCTAATACGATTAATGGGCGTTCAACAGGAATGCCCTGACGGAGGATTGATGGAGTTTTGGACCTTTCTACAGGTATTGGTTTTAGGTGCGGTAGAGGGGCTGACAGAATTCTTGCCTATCTCCAGTACAGGTCACCAGATTATTGTTGCGGACTTGTTGGACTTTGGTGGCGAACGCGCCATGGCGTTTAATATTATTATTCAACTGGGGGCCATTCTGGCCGTCGTCTGGGAGTTTCGTCCGAAAATCTTCGAGATCGTCAAAGGCTTGCCCACCCAACGTAATGCACAGCGTTTTACCTTGAACTTGCTAATTGGTTTTCTTCCAGCCGTTGTGTTGGGTGTTTTATTCGCCGATAAAATTCATCAGTACCTGTTTAATCCGATTACGGTTGCCGTTGCGCTAGTGGTGGGCGGCTTCATCATGTTGTGGGCCGAGCGGCGGGAGCATGTCGTGCACGTCGAACATGTTGACGACATGCGCTGGTCAGATGCTTTAAAGGTAGGTTTCGCGCAGTGCCTGGCGATGATCCCCGGTACTTCCCGCTCAGGCTCAACCATTATCGGCGGATTGCTGTTTGGACTGTCGCGCAAGGCCGCGACCGAGTACTCGTTTTTTCTGGCGATGCCCACGATGGTCGGCGCCGCCGTGTATTCAGGCTACAAGTACCGCGATCTATTCCAGGCCAGTGACTTGCCCGTATTTGCCCTGGGTTTTGTGACGGCCTTCATTTTCGCGATGATTGCCGTGCGTGGCTTGCTCAAGTTCATTGCCAGCCACAGCTACGCGGTATTCGCGTGGTACCGGATTGCCTTCGGTTTACTTATTTTGGCCTCTTGGGTATTTGGCTGGGTGAACTGGACGGCGGCTGCGGCGGCCTGACCATCCAGCGGTGGAGGGAGGGTTAGCGCCCCTCAAGCAACTCCGCCGCCTGATCCAGCAACACCAAAGGCTCTTTGGCCTTGTGAATATCCACCGACAATAACTGCCGAAACTTGCGCGCCCCCGGAAAACCGGTGCCCAGTCCAAGTACATGCCGAGTGATATGGTGCATCGAACCGCCCGCCTCAATGTGCGCCGCTATATAAGGCCGCAACTGCGCCAGCGCCTCGGCCCGAGTGATGATCGGTGCCGTGCTGCCGAACAACTGCTGATCCACCTCAGCCATCACATAGGGATTGTGATACGCCTCACGGCCCAGCATTACACCGTCGAACGTCTGCAAATGCTCGTGACAGGCCTCCAGCGTCTTGATACCGCCGTTGAGGATGATCTCCAACTCCGGAAAGTCCTGCTTCAACTGCGCCGCCACGTCATAGCGCAGCGGCGGAATATCGCGGTTCTCCTTCGGCGACAACCCCTCCAGAATCGCAATCCGCGCATGCACCGTAAAACTCGTGCACCCGGCGTCCCGAACGGTGCCGACGAAATCACACAACTGCTCGTAACTGTCGCGCCCGTTAATCCCTATCCGGTGTTTCACCGTCACCGGAATCGACACCGCATCACGCATCGCCTTCACGCAATCGGCCACCAACTGCGGATGCCCCATCAGCACCGCGCCGATCATATTGTTCTGCACCCGATCACTCGGGCAGCCGACATTCAGATTCACCTCGTCGTAACCGTGCTCCTGAGCCATGCGGGCGCAGGCGGCCAGGTCCAGGGGAACGCTGCCGCCGAGTTGCAGGGCGAGCGGGTGTTCGGCTTCGTTGTGGCGCAGGAAACGGTCGTGATCACCGTTCAAGAGCGCGCCGGTGGTGACCATTTCGGTGTAGAGGAGGGCGTGTTTGGAAAGTAGTCGTAGGAAAAAACGACAATGTCTATCAGTCCAATCCATCATGGGCGCAACACTGAACCGCCTGGATAGCGCAGGGCTTGAATTTACTGGTCTGGAGTGCGTGTTCTGTACCATTTTGCTCTACGTGTTTTCTGCGTGTTTTCGGGCGTTTTCGGGCGTTTTTTGAATGTCGGTGGTACGATGTACCACTTCAAAACTGACGCGTACCACTTTCGATATGGCGACTATCAGGGCAAGAAAACTGGCGGATGGGAGCGTGAGCTATACAGCTCAGATCCGCATCAAGCGCGACGGAGTGCAAGTCTACCAAGAGAGTCAGACCTTCGCCCGAAAACAGGCAGCTCAGGCTTGGACGCGAAAGCGCGGTGCGGAGCTGGATGAGCCTGGTGCAATCGAGCGGGCGAACCGGAAGGGGGTCACGGTGAGCGACATGATCACCCGCTACCTGGATGAAATGGAGAAAGTCCGGCCGCTGGGGAAAACCAAGAAGGCCACGTTGAATGCCATTTCTGAAACGGACTTTGGGAAGTTGGTTGATTCTGACGTGAACAGTCAGCAGCTTGTGGACTACGCACTCTGGCGCATGAGTAAAGAGGGTGGAGGGGTGCAGCCTCAGACCGCAGGCAACGATCTTGCGCATCTTGGCGCAGTATTATCAATTGCCCGGCCCGCCTGGGGTTATCAAGTTGATCCGCATGCAATGGGTGATGCACGTAAGGTATTGCGAAAGCTCGGTTACAACTTGAAGAGTCGCGAGAGGGACCGTCGACCGTCGTTGGATGAGCTGGGGAAAATACTTAGTTACTACGAAGATATGCAGGCGCGCCGGCGTAGTTCAATCAATATGCTGAAGGTTGTGGGCTTCGCGATCTTTTCGACACGGCGACTCGATGAGATTACTCGCATCCGCTGGGCGGATGTTGATGAGGTTGGTCAGCGGGTGATGGTCCGGGATATGAAGAACCCTGGCCAGAAGATCGGCAATGATGTTTGGTGTTATTTGCCGGATGAGGCATGGCGGATACTTCAAACAATGCCCAAGGCCGGCGAGGATATATTCCCGTATAGCCCTGAATCTATCTCGACGTCCTGGGCTAAAGCTTGCAAGTTTACAGAGATCGATGACTTGCACTTTCACGATCTGAGGCACGACGGTGTCAGTCGATTATTTGAAATGGACTGGGATATCCCACGTGTAGCGAGTGTTTCAGGGCACAGGGACTGGAACTCGCTGAGACGCTATACCCATCTGCGTGGGAGGGGGGATCGATACGTTGGCTGGGAGTGGCATGACAAGATACTGAAGGCGCCCGTGCAACTGGGCGCCGCATCAATGAAGTGGCTTAAGAGGCGCGTTTTAAGCCGTTGAGCTGGTTACATTCCTTGACTGCGGCTTCCCGCTGCAAGTCGAGGTAGGCCGCCAGGTCTGTGATGTGGATACCTTTTGCGCTTTTCTGGCTGGGCTCCAGGCGAGTGATTGGGATTTTGATCTGGCCAGCCAGCACCTTGCGCTGGAACATTTCAGTGGTTAGGTGAGTGAAGTAGTCCGTGCACACCTGGTCCAGCGGAATGATGGCCCGGCCATTGTATTGCGCCATCAGGATGAAGGCTGTGTTCATGGCTGTTGCTCCTTTGCGCGGCGTGCTATTCCTTCGGCCTGGCGCTGCTTGCTGCATTGTTCGTGGTTGCCGTGTGCTCGCGACGTTTTGCACTTGTCGCAAATGGTTTGCAGGTCGAGAGGCGGCATTTGGCCTCGTCGTAATCGGACTGTTCGCCGGAGAGCTGTCATAGCGTCACCCGCTTGAACTCAATAACCCATACCCAAGGGTTGCTCTCCCATGCGCCGATACCGTTGAGGGAGTTCCACAAATCCTTGAACGCATCCTCGGGATGGCACCAGTTACCCGGTAAGGGGTCTTTATTCGAGGCGTGATAAGCGAATGCGCCGTCGCCGTGATGGATTTTGTTGATCCCTTCGGCAAGATATCGACTTTCGAAAGCAGTCTCTCCATCGCCGTCCTGCAACCGCTCGACGCGGACTCCGGTTATTTCCAGCAGGATGCGGCAGACCCAGCGCGGCATGTGGGGGCTTGGGCGCCAACGGCCTTCGGTGCCAGAGATAAGGTCCTCAGACCAGCAGGAGAAATGGTATGGCGCTGAGCGAGGGTCGTCGTAGTTGAAGGCACCTTGATCATCCAGAAAGCTTTCGTCCTCCATGAGGTCGCGAACGTCATCATCTGCTCGATATGCAATGCCCGGCGCACCCTGCAGGTTTACGTCGGACCATGTTTCTCGCACCCACAGTCGGTCGCCCGGCTGGCCGTAGGGGCAGGTTGCCCACCCCCATGTTTGTCGGGTGCCGCCTGTTGCTGGCGATGGTCCCGAGCCCATCCACTTCCCCGTTCCGCCAGCGTCTACCACCCATTCGTCAGTTTTAAGCGTGGGCTGTGGCTTGATCACCCGCCGTGTGACCGTCTTCTGGCCGCTGAGGATGGCTCGCACCATCGGTGCGCTGAATAGAATCGGGCTCTCTTTGATACCGCTCATGACGTCACCGCCTGACCTTCAGCTTTCTTGCGATACAGCGGGTCAGCACCGATGAACACTTCCTCCGGTGCTTCAGGCCAATGACCCCGTATTGTGTCGAAGTCACCTTCGTTCCAGCATCGAAGGAACTCCATGCCGTCGTGATCGCTGGAGGTGTTCTCCAGTGCGAAAGCAATCGCAGCAGTGGATGGATCTGGCGGAGTGAGCGGGAGTGCATCCAGTGCGGCTTCGGCTTCGGAAAACCAATCGGCGGCCTCTGGGTTTTGTTCTTTCAGTATCAGCACGCCTTCAGCGAGTACCCATGCGAGAGTGTCCAGCTTCTGCAGAACTGCATCGGTTTCGGGCTGGTTCGCGGGGTAAGCCAAAGCGTGATCGAAAGCAACTCGAAACCCAGCTGCATTGCGGTGTCCGCCTCCACCGTACTGTTTGGCGATCTCGGCCACGTCCAAGCCAGCATCTGTGCTGCGTAGGCTGAAAATTCGACCATCAGAACTATCGAAGTAGGAGGCGGCAAACAGTTCGCCTTCGGCCATTAGAGCCCCAGCATCGCTCGCAAACATGTATGGAAGGTTTGCGGCAGGTACATCATGCCCACCGATGAGCATGCGGCGCTTGGTGGTGTGCACCAGGTCGGCTAAGGTCTTTTGGTGCTGGCGATTGATGGCCACGCCGTCAAGGCGTATCCAGTTGATTTCGTCGGCGAAGAGGCGGTCCCAGGTCGCGAAGTCTTGCGGGTAGCTGAACAGGTCCGCCATGATCTCGCGGGTGCCTTCGAGCTTGAACAGCCAAAGGTCACGATCTTCAATGTGGTTGATCAATGGCGGGCGTGGCTGGTCGGGAAAAAAGAAGTCCCAGGTCAGACCGGCGCCTGATCGATTCATGTCGAAAAGCGAGTGAAGTTTCCCTGTCTTACTTTTCTCGTGTGCCTCGTAGCGCAATTCTGCCTGTGGTAGATCGACCAAGTCGGCCATTGCTGATTTGTGGTGATCGATAACGAGCACCGACTCGGCCTTGTCTGCCAGTGCGATAAGTGCGTCGTACTTGTAGGAGAAGTCGACAATAATGACTTTTTTGCCCGTAACATCAGGAGCTGGGTCGCCGTAGCGTGCGGCATGGAACTCAACATCGGACCCCAGAGCTTTTCGGACAACCCAGGCTGCGCCGAAGCCGTCAGCGCAGTTGCCGTGATAGATGCAGAGGGTGGTGCTTTCTTTATTGTTCATGCGGCCTCCTTGACCAAGTCGGCCAGTAGCAATGCGTTCTTGGTGTCCTTGTGCAGCTTGCGCAGGACGTCAGTGCCGATCAGCACGGCTAATTGCCGGTCGAACTCTTTGCGAAAACGCGTCAGCTCCAGCAGCTCGTTGGTCGCCTTGGCGCATTGGCGCTGGAGCTCACCGGCTGCCTGGGGTGTCAGGCGCAACATTGGAATGAGGCGATTCATGCCGCATCCTCCTGTGCTACTTGCTGCAGGAGAGCGGCCATGGCGAGCGCCTGATCGCGGAGGGCGCGTGAGTCACGTTCGAGTTTCTTGCCTGTACGGAATGCGCTGAATGTCTCTGCCGCAACTCTCAGTTGTTCGGCGATGGCCAGCAGAGTCTGGCGTTCTGGTTCCCCCAGCTTTGAGGCGGCCAATGCACGCTCATAGTGGGAGTACAGTTGCTGGTGGTGGTCCCGCGCCTGATCAAGCGATCGCTTAAGGTCCTGTATCGTCCCGGAGCTATCTGATTGCTGAATGGCCTTGCCTTCGTCGATACCTTCGATGTGGCCAACGTTCAGGCCACCGCGATAGCCTGACCAATAGGTAAGGCCAACAAGTACGATCAGAACGATCAGTGCGCAAATCTGAATTGCTGTCATGTGCTGTGTACCTCGGTAGAGCCCGCCGTCAGGATTTTTGGTGAGAGGCTGACGGCGGGGTGTTACTTGGGGGATTGGTTACAAGGTGGCTTCGTACAGCGGTACTTCGCCGATTGCGCTCTGGATCTTCTGGCGAACGGCGTTGTAGGCCTCTTCAAGCACTTTGTCTGGGCGCACCAGTTCGAACCACATTTGCAGACGACCTTCCAGAATGCGGTAGCGGAAGCGGGCGGGGACACAGAAAGCGTCACCACCGAGGAACGGTTTCACGGCGATGAAGAACTGTTCCGGAATGCGCAACTGGCCTGCTTCGCCGGCACGCCCGTCGATTTCTTCGTTGTAGGTCAGTTGAACCTGGCCGTTGTCGAGGCGGGTGCCCTGGCGGAAGGTGATATTTTTCTTGGCTTCCAAAGTGCGGCTGATTTCCAGCATGTCGGCCGGGCTTGGGTCGTTCGATTCGTTTTCACGCTGGGTGATGTCCCGGACGTTCTCTTCGATGAACTCGGCGAACGTTGCTTGATCCATGCGCTTGCGGTCGTTCTCTTTCCAGCGACCCCACTCGATGCTGGTCGGGCAGCGGTACGTAGCAACGTGTTCGCGCCAGGCTGGGGCGGTTGGTTGGTGGTAGTCGATGACTGCCGAGAAAGTCCGGCCTTCGGGACCGTTGCAGAACACTGCGGTCGCGTCATCGGCGAAGCGGTTCACGTATGCAATGAAGGACTCGGCATCAAGCACGGTCAGTTTCTGGCGCGTGCGGGTGGGGTTCGGTAGCAGGTGCTCAAGGGAGTGGACGCCCACGCCGTCAGGAAGCAGGGCAATCGGGGCTGGCAGCCCTTGATGATCAATTGGTTTGCCGATCGCCTGTGCGAGGGTGACCAGTTGTTGAATGGCTTGTTGCATTGGAAGTGCTCCGTTGGGTGATGCTGTGGTGAGAGGTTTTCGAATCAGGCGTTACGCACTGACGTGGCGCAGTTTTTCCGGCACTGAATCTTCGCTGACTGTGCGCAGCGACAGGTCCTGTTGCCGTGGGTCGCGGCGGGTCAAGTTGCCCTCGGGGGTCAGGAAGAAAAGCGATGTGCCGCGGGACAGAATCGGTTCCTTCGCTTTGACGTCTGCCTTGATGGTCATCTGGCCACTGCCGTCTGGCTTGTAGGTGAGCTTGATATTCAGTTCACCGCCCTTGCCGGTCTGGCGAATGGCATCGATCAGGCTATGTTGGGTTTCGCTGAGTTCATCAAGTAAGCCTCCGGCCTCGATGTCCCGTAGCGTGTCGATAAAGGGGCGAGCTTTGCTCATGTGCTGTGCCTCATTGAGTGGATGTTGTCTGCCCCTGGACGGCAGGGGCACCGTTGAATCAGGCTGCTTCCTCGGCCGCTTGTGCGTCGAGGAAGGCGGCCAGGTTGTGCAGATACACCACCGGTTTAGTCCGGACGGACCTGTGCAGGTGTGTTACGACCAAAGCAATGCGGCCAGCCTTGATCTCACTCAGCAGGTAGCGGTCCGTGCGGATGTGTGAGAAGTACTGTTCCCGCACTGCCGTCAGAGACGGGCAGGGTGTGGCGAACTGCTTGCGAAGCTGGTCGAGGGTATTGCTCATGCAGCGACCTCCCCGAACCCCTCCGCAGGGGGCACCAACTTGAGGCGGATCAGTTCGGCGAGACTTTCTTTGCTTTTACCCATTCCGGCGGCGCAGACGTTGCCTTTTTCATCAGCGACAACGGCGCCGAATGGATACTCGGGCGAGTTGGTCGGGGTGACATAGGCGACTTGGCCTTCTTGAATCACGTTGTTGACACAGCGAAAGACCTCGGCCAGTTCCACTGTGCGGCAAGGCATGCTGTCCAGCAGGTCAATGGCTTCGCTCGCGGCGCCGATCAAAGTGGCGCGGCTGACCACGCCCGGGCTGTCCAGGTAGATGGGGATCAGTCTCAGGGCGCCGAGGGCTTGGGTGTAGGCATTGAAGTAGTTGGTTTTCATGCGGCGGCGTCCTTGTGCGTGATGGTTATGCCCAGTTTCTTGCCCAGCCATTGCACGCCAGCCTCGGTGACCATCACCACGGCGTAGTGCTTGTAACGGTTGGTGGTCCCTATCTGGACGCTGCGCGGGTCTGAAAACAGGTTGCCGCCGCCACGGTGGTGGCTGGCCAGGTCGCCGCTTTGCGTCAGCACGCGGAGCGCACGCAGTTGCTCGCGGAATTTCCGGGGTTTGATGCCTAGCACTGCGGCGGTTTCGTCCAAGGTGCGATTCATGGCGCTGTCCTCAGGCGGCGGAGTGCTTACGGGCTTGCAGTACGTTCTCGACGAGGCATTCGATGTCGCAGTGAAATTCCTCGATGGTGTCGTCATTGAACAGCTCGATGTCTCCGAGTCGCACCTGAACGCCTGCTTCACTGGCGTGTGCATTTACTGGCGCAGCACTATCTCGGCTGATGTGGACGACAACGCCCCCGCGACGACGGATGAACTCCGCTTCATTCTCGAACCGTATGTCGCTGACTACGAAGCCGCGGGCCGTGTCGTGGGTTCGAGCCAGCAGGTCGAGGTTCTGCGCGGCCAGTAGCAGCCACAGTTCGGGGTGCACGCTTTTGCGGCCCCACTCTGTGCCAAGAGACTGCATCAACTCACGGGGAGAGCGACCCAGCCATGGCAGCGCTTGCTCCTTTTGTTCGCCTTCGAAGTCACACGGGCTCAGGTTGAGGATGTGCATCAGGCCGTCACGCAGCGGGTCGGCGAAGGCGTAGGACTGGAACCCGTGGTGGTTCACCAGGTGCTGTGCGGCGGTGTCTTTGCCGACGCGGGCAAGCCCTGAGAGGCCAATCAGAAGAGGCTTCATGCTGCGTCACCCCCGAACGGCGCGTGGCTGTCATCGGCTGAGGCAGTGTTGAGAGCCTGGATGGCTTCGGTGCGACCTTTGGGGGTGGTGATCACCAGCAGGCCGGTGCGGCGCTGAATGGCTTCTACTGCTGCGCGGCTACTGCATGCTGCTGGGTGCAGGTAGCGACGACAAGGTCTATTCGCACCATGGCGCTGATCCGCTGGCGAACGGGCATCAGAACGATGCGTTCGAGGTGTTCTGTTTGTTGCAGCATGGTGGCGACCAGTCTCGGGCCGTCAAGGACGCCGCACGATTGCTGGGAATGCAGCATTCTTCGCGCCCAGACCCGCGTGATCTTCCCCCGCCCCCATCTGGTGACCCGAGCGAGCCAAGCTGTGCGCCGGACGAATCCAGCGAGGCCGCTCCGGCTTCTGACGGGGGGGCGGGGGAGGCGCTCACGCTTGAACAGATCCTTCGGCGGTATGCGCTGGTGGGGCACGCCACCAAAGAACGCAAAGGCCCGGTTATGGGCATCGAACACCATCTCCTGGGTCTCTCGGGGATAGGCTGCAACGAACATCTGCCGGCTGTAGGCCAGACGAAAATGCGCCACCTTGATGGTCTGCGGCACACCATCAATTTCGACGTGCTCGTGGCTCCAGTCGAACTGACAGGCATCGCCGGGGGCGAACACCAACGGCACGAAAGCCTGGGTTGTCGTTGGCCCGTTCTTGACGGATTTCCACTGTTTTACGAAGCGCTGCACGCTGTCGTAAGCGCCGCGATATCCCTCGACCTGCAACCCCTCAAACAGCCGCTGCGCCGTACGCCGCTGGGCGCGAGGTAAATGCTGCTCGGTAGTGAGCCAGCTTTGCAGCATGACCTGGAACTCACCGAGCTTTGGCGAGGGCTGTTGCTGGCGTGCGTACACCGGCTCAGCCGTCGTGTGCAGATGCTTGCGCACCGTTGGCCGGGAGAGTTTAAGGCTGCGAGCAATCGCACTAATGCTCTCACCGCTAACCAAATGCCGGCGCCGAATTTCGGCAATTATATCCATCGATAACACCCCAGATTCTCCGGCAGAAAGACCGGATGGTTGCACACCCCGGGGTGGAAACTTTTGGACGCTGTTTACCCCGGAAATCTGGAAAGTTTTGCACGCTGATTAACAATCATCAGGCGCCAGCGTTGGCTGCTTTTGTTCCGATGAAACTTGCGTCCGCAACCCGGCCCGATCAGCAGATGTCGGTCAACATCGAGGTTCCTTTCGGGCAGCAAAAACTCACTGTGAAGTGGCCATCCTCAGATCCTGACGGGTGTGCTCGTTTTGTCCGTGAGCTTGCCAAGTGATCCGCATCGACGCCATCTGGCTAGCCACCGAGCCCATGGATATGCGCGCAGGTACCGAGACCGCGTTGGCCAGAGTGATTGCAGTATTCGGTGCGGCGAAGCCGCACTGTGCTTATCTCTTTGCCAATCGACGTGCTAACCGAATGAAAGTCCTGGTTCATGACGGGATTGGTGTTTGGCTGGCTGCACGGCGTTTGAACCAAGGCAAATTCCACTGGCCAGGCATTCGGCAAGGCTGCGAGATGGAGCTAGATACCGAGCAACTTCAGGCCTTGGTATTAGGTCTGCCTTGGCAGCGTGTTGGCGCTGCCGGCACAATCACACTGCTTTAAAAACTGTAATTAGATTCTTGGCTTACTACCGCAAGCGATCTGCTTTGGTAAAATCCAAGGCATGACTTCTTCGCCCAATCTCGATCAGATGACCCCCGACCAACTGCGTGCATTCGCTGCGCAGTTGATGTCGAAGGTCGACACCATGGGCAGAAAGACCCACCGCGATCAAACCATCATCGAACAGCTGACCCACGAGATCGCCATCCTCAAGCGGCACAGGTTTGCCAAGCGCAGCGAGCAGATCAGCCCTGAGCAAGGCAACTTGCTCGACGACCTGCTCAACACAGATCTTGAGGCTATCGACGCCGAGTTGAAGGCCCTTCGACCAGCTCCCGCTCCAGAAGAGAAACGCCAGCAACCCAAGCGCGCGCCGCTACCACCGCAGTTTCCACGCACCGTAATTCATCACGAACCGGAAAACACCCAGTGCGCCTGCGGCTGCCAACTTCAGCGCATCGGCGAGGACGTCAGCGAGAAGCTGGATTACACTCCGGGCGTGTTCACCGTCGAACAGCATGTGCGTGGAAAATGGGCCTGCCGTCAGTGCGAAACACTGATCCAGGCACCGGTGCCGCCCCAGGTAATCGACAAATACCTACAGCAGCTCTGCTCGCTCATGTAATGGTGGCGAAATTCGCCGACCACTTGCCGCTGTACCGGCAGGAGAAAATCTTTGGCCGCGCCGGCTTAGCCATCGCGCGTTCAACTCTCGCGCAATGGGTTGGACAGACCGGTGTACAGCTTCAGCCATTGGTTGATGCCTTGCGAGAAGCTGTTCTGGCCCAACGAGTTGTCCATGCCGACGAAACTCCGGTGCAGATGCTTGCGCCCGGAGAGAAGAAAACTCACCGCGCTTATGTCTGGGCTTACTGCACCACGCCGTTCTCGGCGCTTAAGGCAGTGGTTTATGACTTCAGCCCGAACCGCGCCGGTGAGCATGCACGTAACTTCCTCGGCTCGTGGAACGGCAAGCTGGTGTGCGACGATTTTGCTGGCTACAAGGCCGGTTTCGAGAAGGGCATGACCGAAATTGGTTGCATGGCCCACGCACGCCGCAAGTTTTTCGATCTGCACGTGGCAAATAAAAGCCAGCTGGCGGAACAGGCACTGCACTCGATTGGCGGTTTGTACGAAGTTGAGCGCCAAGCGCGGGACATGAGTGATGAGGATCGCTGGCGGATACGGCAAGAAAAAGCGGCGCCGTTAGTGAAAGCACTGCACGACTGGATGTTGACCCAGCGCGATCTTGTGCCCAACGGATCAGCGACGGCAAAGGCCTTGGATTACAGCCTTAAACGCTGGATAGCGCTGACGCGCTACCTGGACGATGGGGCTGTGCCCATCGACAACAACCAGGTCGAGAACCAGATCCGGCCGTGGGCCCTTGGGCGTTCGAATTGGTTATTTGCCGGATCGCTACGCAGCGGAAAACGGGCGGCTGCGATCATGAGTTTGATCCAGTCGGCGCGATTAAATGGACATGATCCATATGCCTACCTGAAGAATGTTCTCATGCGACTGCCGACGCAGCGGGCGAATGAAATTACCGAGCTGCTGCCGCATAAATGGGCGTCCGTTTAACCACGCGGGTGCATGGGGCGCTTAGCTAACGTAGCGAACTTTCTGATTGGCCAAATCCTACGATTTACTGCTGCGTTGGCATGCTGCGGTCTGTGTCGTAACGGCCATGATTTAGGTCGTATTTGGATGCACCTCAATCTTACCGGTCAGTATAGTCAACTCCGTCCCGATGCCGGAGTGCCTTAAATTGGACAATACCCGTGAGCGCTTGATTGACTCAGCGCTGAAGCTGTTTCTGTCACAAGGTATATACATTACTGGTGTGATGGCCATCGCCGCGATGGCGGGTGTTACCAAGATGACGCTCTACAGCCATTTCCCCTCCAAGGATGCGCTGATAGTGGCTTGCCTTGAGGAACGTGACCGACGCTGGCGTGAAGAGGTAGCGCGCACCTTGGCAGGGCATCCTGACCCGGTCAGTGGCATGCTCGCGTTTTTCGATTTGTATCAACGCTTTCTTTTGCAAGATAGCGGGCGCGGGTGCCTGTTTGTCAACAGCGCGGCTGAATTCCCCCAGTTTAGCCACCCTGTGCATTTGGCAGTGAGCAGGCATAAGCAAGGGATACGCGAAAATCTTACTGCATTGGCCATGAGCGCCGGTATAAGCGACCCTGACGTAGTTGCTGAGGGGCTGTTTATCTTACTGGAGGGCAGTTTTGTCAGCGGCGCCATGGGCCAGGACTTACAGGTATTCGACACTGCCCGCCACGTAGCTCATTGCTGGATCCGGAAGCAGGGCCAGCAGGAGCAGAGCGTATGACCCTAGGCCTATTAGCGGCCATTGCCGCCACTTTTTCCTGGTCGCTGCTCTACATCTTTCCGGGGTTGGTCGGCGATTACAGCCTTTTTGATCTGGCTGTGGTGAGCTATGCCTTTGCCGGTTTAGGTAGCCTGCTAGTGCTGTTTGTTTACCGTAGCGAAGTGCGGCAATTGCGACTGAGCGACTGGGCCTGCGCCGCACTGCTGGGCTTCTTGGGATACATCGGTTACTTCTTTCTGATTACCACTGCGGTCTTGGCAGCTGGGCCGGTGATCCCTCCGGTGATGATGGGGTCAGTACCGATCGTGCTCGCGATTGCCGGCAACATGCGAAGCTCCAGCGTGCCCTGGCGCGCCATTGCCGGGCCACTGTTGCTCGCGGCATTGGGCATAAGTTTGGTCAATCTGAGCGTGTTTGATTTTAGCAGCGCAACGGTGGTGCTCCCGACCGATTCGATACTGCTTGGGCTGCTCGCATCGTTAATGGCAATTGGATTTTGGACTGGTTTTGGATTGTTAAATGAAAGTGCTTTGGCTCAACGCCCAAGCATATCTCCCATGTTGTGGTCAGCCATGCTGATCTTCATGTGCAGCGTCGAAATGCTGGCCTTCATCCCAGTTGGGCTGTACTTGAAACTGTCCCACTTCGCTAGCCATCCGAGCGGGTTAGCAGGTACTCAGGCGCTAATAATCTGTGGGTTAATTCAGGGGTTAGGGGCCACCCTTGCAGGTGCCTGGGCATGGTCAATCGCAACTCGGCGCCTACCTCTGGCTCTAAGCGGACAATTGATCGCCAGCGAAACCATTTATGCAACTACGATGGGCCTGCTCATCAACCAACGCTGGCCCTCTCCTATGGAAGCGCTTGGGACAGGGTTGCTATTCGTAGGGGTGGTGTGGGCAATTCACGCCTTTTATCGCAGGCAAACACGCCTCGAAACGCATGGTGGGATAACTGACCTTAGCCAAAACTAATGCGAATGTGCCGGTATCGGCATTTCAGGTGTCCGCTTTGGATTGATTTGGCATCATTGCCCTAAGTGCTGGGGTCGGGAAGGTGTGTTGGGCGGACGGTTACCTTGCGATTCCAGCATCGCACGTAGCGCGTCTTTGTCGGGCCGAGTCGTTCGGGTCTTTCTCGGTAAATTCCACCTCACCCGAGAACGCCACCATGGCATGGATTTTTAGCCCTTATCGACGAACAGCGCTAACAAAGTGAAGGTAACCGTAAAGCCATTTGGCACCATCAGTTATCTAGGTGTTCACAACCAAAAATTCATGGGAAAAAGAGCCTGGTCAGAAGAGGTTGAAAAAGGAGTGAGTGGCCCTATAGAAGATGCATTTCTTAAGGAGGTGAGTCGGGTAGAAGCCGGGGAGAACGTTGAAAACCACGGTGCAATTTCTGGCTACCATCTACTCTGGGTGCTGAGGTACTACTACGCGCTGAACCCGCTGGATGAAACCGAAGTTTTCAAGGTGGCCACGAAGAAAAGCCTCACCGCTTCAGCGGAAGAGGTACAAAAATACAATCAGATATCAACTGATCAAGCGCTACATTTTACGATTGGTTAGATTGAATCGCCTCTGGTTCGTAGGCTCACCTGAATGCCTCTTGATTGCTGATTATCGTCAGTCACGAAGGGTAAGGACGCCTATACTCCGCTGGCAAAGTAATCGGAATCGGTGGATTTGATGAACAAGGATAGAAATAGCAGGGAAGACCAGAGCCTGGGCGACAAGATGAAGGCAGGCGAGCCGCTGATGGAGCGCGCGGTGCAGGCGTTACGCCGGTACCACGAAGCGAAAGAGACGCAGCCTGCGGAGAAAGTGGAGAATCTGCGCCTCGAAGCGGAAGCGCTGTTCGCTGCTGTTCACGAGTATCAGCGCCAAGCCCTCGGCGGGCCTTCACCTCGGTTGCATTGAGCGAAACCTACGATAGCTAATCTCATCTCAAGCCGAACGGTGTGAGGGCGGTTTACAACGAAGAATGCATCAAGCATGTGCTAGCGCGCCGACGATGAGTCAGAGCGCATTTAGCAGGCGCTCAAGCTGCTCACGTTTCCAGCCACTCAATAGGTCGACAGGATCAGTGCCGTAGCGCTGCCAGGTTTCAAAGGTTCCGACTCGACCGTCAGGTGCCCTGCAATCCTCGCAATAATCCAAGGTGTCGCAGTCATTGAAAAGCGTGAGCTGCCAGCCATCGATCTCAACTGGCATGAGTCCGTGATAGATCTCACTCCATGACTGATTGCAGGCTCTCGTCATGGTGCGGGTGCCAAGCGCTACGTCTTTCAGCACCTGGTAGACCTCGCGGGCGGGGAGAGGGGAGGTTGTGTTCAAAGTTTTCCTACCTGCTGGGCTTCATAGGGCTGACTCAGCGAATGCATCAAGTGTAATCTTCATGGGCTGCATCGTAAGGGCTGCCGAACTGCCTACGCTTAGGGTGATGGAGTCCATCTATTGAGATGCCTCCTTCTGTCGGGCAAACTCCGGTTGCTTCATTGGCCGATAACAGGAGTTTACGGATGCCATTTCCACTGACGGAACATAATGCCTTGTTGGCCCTAAAGGGTGTAGGGCCAGCCGTTATCGCTCGCCTTGAGCAGATGGGCATTGACTCGCTAGCTGTGCTCAGCAAAGCGAATGCTTGTGACATCCTGGCTCAGGCATCGGCAGCAGTGGGATCGACTTGCTGGAAGAATAGCCCCCAAGCTCGGGCCGCCATTAACGCGGCAATTGAGCTTGCGAAGGACTCTCAGTTGAGCAAGCCTAGTGCGTAAAGCTGATCGCTTATTTCAATTAGTAAATCTGATTCGTGTCCATCAGCCAATCTCTGCTGAACGACTGGCTAGCCGAATCGGAGTTTCCGTTCGCTCAATCTATCGATACATCGACGACCTTTCCTTCAGTGGAATCCCAATTTATGGTACCGCTGGCGTGGGATATGCCTTGGATGCCAATTTTGAGATGCCGCCTTTAACGTTGAACAGGCTCGAACTGGATGCATTGATGCTCGGGATGGAAATGCTTTCAGCTTCCGCCGATAACGATCTAAGTGCTGCTGCAAGGATGTTGTTGAGCAAAATCTCAGCGTCCATAGTCCATCACAAGGTTAACCCCAGTTCGGCAAAAATCAGGGCGCTTGGAACAACACCTTCCTCGACGCGTGGCCATCTGGCAACCATTCGAAATGCCATCGAAAACACTCAGGCGCTGAAGATAACTTATACCAGCTTGGACGGTGTGCTTTCGCAACGCCTCATTTTCCCCCTTGGCCTTTTCTACTGGGGAGGAAAGTGGACGGTTGGAAGCTGGTGTAGTGCCAGGGCGGCTTACCGCGATTTTCGGGTCGATCGCATAGCCTCCATCGTTATTGTCCAACAACCATCACCCGACAATCCTGCCCTCGATCTCCAAGCGTATATGAAGCACCAGGCAAGCCAGTGGAAAGCGATCACCACTACTGACACTACGCTGTCAGTATGAGCCACTGATAATTGGGACTCCCTAACACACAGAAGGTCATCCCTATGCAGCGCTCATCTCATGTACTTGAATTAGCCATTTTCACGGTCAAACAGGAATGCGTTGCGCAAGTGCCTGTGCTCCGCGCAGGGCTTCGTGAAACGTTAAAGACCTTTCCTGGTTTGATCGAGTACCGCGCCTACTGCCCTATGAGCGACGACCGAATTTTCGCGGACTTAGCAATGTGGGACAGTCTTGAGAACGCACAAAAAGTGGCAAAGGCGTTCAACGATGGAGATCCGAGATTCTCTGAGTATATGTACGCTATTGAAAACCTGACGTTCATGAGCCATCTCGCTCCAGAGATGAGTTGACCTCGACGGACTGCCAGAGCAGGCAGGCGTCATCGATGCTTTTGCTGTCAGGCATCGGTGACGTCACTTCCAGCGTAAGTGTCCTTAGATCGGCTATTGCTATGTCGCTGCAAGCTGTAAGCGTCCGCCAATCACACCTTGCGTGACTAGATTGCCGCCATTAGGCGGTGGGGCCAATAAACGATGGGGGCGCGTGGCGTCGCATGAAGGTATTCCACGCAGCGTAGGCATTGACGTGTCGATG
This sequence comes from Janthinobacterium sp. LPB2021202312-11-4, assembly GCF_037049705.1. NCBI lineage: Bacteria > Pseudomonadati > Pseudomonadota > Betaproteobacteria > Burkholderiales > Oxalobacteraceae > Janthinobacterium > Janthinobacterium sp. LPB2021202312-11-4. The sequence goes on from NZ_JBAGKV010000018.1 coordinate 134,986, forward strand.
AGCCGCACGCGTCCATCGGTGCCCACTTGTCTTGCGTGCTGAAACCAACATCCTCATGTCGGTGATCGCGGCATCAAGTTCAACCAAGAGACGGTGAGAGCTGAATCTGAAATCATCCGTATCAAGCATTTTCGTCCCGCCATGACTGGGCTGATCCGAAATTACGAATCGTTGCCCCAGTCAAAGGGTCTAGAGAATGGTCATTTGGTTTCGATCCCTTAGGTCGATGACCGGTATTAAGGCTTGTAATGTCGGCTTTACGTGTTGAAGATCCCGCCTCTTATTTTAGTGACGAGAAGTTCAACATGAGCACAGCCCTCATTGAGGACGAGATGCGCGAGGCGCTATTCGGCTCCTCAAACCACCCCGATCCCCAACCGCCTTCGAAAACATCTGAGCCCGTAGCTCTCGCAAAGCCGCAGCCGAACCCAAAGCCCCATGCCGTCTCTAAAACACTCTCACCGAAGCTCAGGGTGATACTGCACGTCACCAAGGACTTTGAAGGCGAAGTAGAAGTGTTTATTTATGATGCGAACACCTTGAGTACGCTTGTCGCGGAACTCGAGGCGAAGAATGAGGCCAAAAAGAAGAAGTTCAGGTATTTCGACGTTGTGTCCGTCAAACCTATCCCTTAGCCAATTCTTTGTGAGCAATGGTCGCAGCTGGATCAACAGCGGCCCAGGAGATTCCTGAGCGCTTATCTGAAGTCAACTTTGGCTACCTGAGGCGATTGAGTTCAGGTACAGCGGTGTGGTTGGCCTCATGGGGATCCATCCAGAATCTGGACGTGCTCACTCTCCCTTGAAGCCCGGCAAGCCCTGAGCTGCACGCCATTCTTTCACTACTTGTGTAACGTCCTCTGCTGATCCGCTTGGGCCATCTTCGGGGTAGTAGATAAGGTCGGTGCCGTCTGGATGGCCGGTTATCTCACAGAATTGCTCTAGAAGAACATCAAGCACGTCGTCAGTTTCCGCCTTGTTGGCAACCAGCAGTTCTTGCATGAAACTGATGAATTCATCTTCTGTGAAGTCGGTGATATCGTTTTTCATTGCTCTGTGTCATCCATTTCTGTGAATGTCGATGTGGTGCTTTGGGGTGACGACGTTCAAGTTATCAACATCATAGACTTTCCCACCCTTGGCAACTTCATCAGCATGGTGTAGTTCAAATGATCCGCGTTTTCCTGCTCGGTCTCTGTATCGTGCCTTCGGTGCCTTGCCTTCTTGCATGCGGTCAACGTTGTTATCCGTAAATTGCTCTGCAAGCTTGGAGCTATTGGCTACCGCTTTCCAGAGTGCCCGCCTGAAACTGTCGAAACTGCCGAAGCTTTTGCCTCGTAGCTGGTTGGCAATCTCCGTTGGTATCGGTGCTCCTAGCCCTGCATTAGCGCCAGCAAGCCAGGTGTAGGGATCTGGCTTGCAGCGCGACGACTAAACCAAGGCAAGTTTCACTGGCCCGGCATCCGTAGCGGATCCGAACTTGAACTTGATAACGAGCAACTTCAAGCCTTGGTGCTGGGTTTACCTTGGCAGCGGGTCGGCGCGGGCGGCTCAAACACAGTGCTTTAGCACCGGCTATTAGCCTATCGGTTTATCGCCGCTGACGGCCTGCTCTGGCACAATCAGCGGCATGACTTTCTCGCCCAATCTCGACCAGATGACACCGGAACAGCTGCGCGCCTTGCCCACCCACTGCGCCAAGGTCGAACGAGCGATGGGCAGTCCGGCTCGGCCGAAGATTTTCTCTTGGCGATACAGCGGCAGATGGTCGGCGAACTTGGCCACCATGACGTGGGCCAGCAGGCCCGCCGTCGGTATGCCTTTGTCGATGACGTGCGCCGGTACCGGCGCCTGGATCAGTGTTTCACACTGCTCGCAGGCCCACTTTCCACGGATATGGCGTTCGACGGTGAACACGCCGGGTGTAGTCGAGCTTTTCGCTCGCATCTTCGCCGATGCGCTTGAGGGCGCAGCCGCACTGGCAGTGGCTGTTGTCCGGCTCGTGATGGATCAGCGTGCGATAGGGCCTTCACTCTCGACTTTCGCAGTATTCGTCGGTAGTAGGCGCTCGAACTCGCTCAGCGGCATAGGCCGACCAAACAGGTAGCCTTGGAAGCTCCGGCAGCCGAGCTCCAGCAGAGCGATGTATTGCTCATGACTCTCCACCCCTTCGGCAATCACCTCAAGTTGCAGGCTGCTGGCCAGTGTGCAGATCGCCCGGACGATTGCCAAATTGTTTGCATCAGTTGGCAGCTCGCGAACAAAGGACTGGTCGATCTTCAATTGATCTAGCGATAATCGCTGCAAGTAGGCCAGCGACGAGTAACCAGTGCCAAAGTCGTCGATTGAGAAGCGAATGCCATGGGCCTTGAGTTCACTTATGCGAGCAATGGCACCTGGCAAGTCGTCAAGCAGCAGCGTCTCGGTAAGCTCCAGTTTCAGTCTGTGCGGGTCTGCGCCACTTTGCTTCAAAAGCTGGAGCACTCGCTCGACAAAATTTGTTTGATAGAGGAGCCGTGCACTTAGGTTGACGGACAAACTGAGCGATGCCGTGGCCGACTGGCGGCGCCACAAGGCTAGCTGACGACAAGCCTTCTGCAGCATTTGTAAATCCAGTGTCTCAATCAAGCCGGCGTGCTCAGCCACCTCAACAAAGGTAGCTGGACTAAGCAGACCTCGCTGCGGGTGTTGCCAGCGTGCCAATACTTCAGCGCCAACCACACGACCTGTGTCATCTAGCTGCGGCTGCAGGTAGGGGATGAACTCTTCAGACTGCAGCCCCCGACGGATATCCTGTTCCAGGTTCAGGCGCTCGCTAACAGCCTCCTGCATGCGCGGATCGAAGAACCGCACCGTATGCTTGCCCGCAGCTTTGGCCTCGTACATCGACAGGTCAGCGCGTTGCATGAGTTCATCTATTGAACAAGACCTGTCGTTAAACAGTGTCACGCCGATACTCGCACTGCTGCGCAGTTCCAGCCCGTCAATCTGGTACGGCACGGCCAGTGTAGCTAACAGTAATGTGGTGACGTGCTCGACCTGCATGGCAGCCTGTTCGGGTTGCTTGTTGAGATGCTCAAGCAGCACCACGAACTCATCGCCGCCGAGGCGTGCCACGGTGTCGCTTACCCGTACTGCGCCGTTGAGCCGGGCAGCGGCCAGGCACAAGACCTTGTCGCCTATATGATGCCCATGCAGATCGTTGATGTTCTTAAAGCCGTCGAGGTCGAGAAACATCAGCGCGGCACACTCACCGCTGCGCACGCAACTATCCAACGCGTGCTGCAAGCGATCGAGCAGAAGGCTCCGATTGGGTAGTTCTGTCAGCCCATCAAAAAAGGCAAGGTGCTGGATACGCTCCTCGGCCGCCTTGCGCTCGGAGGTATCGTCAATTGATGCGACATAATTGATGACCTGCCCCTGGGTATTTCGCACCGCGCTGATCGACAGCCATTCGGGGAATATATCTCCGTTTTTGCGCCGATTCCAGATTTCGCCTTGCCAGCGATCTACCGCCTTGAGCTGTTGCCACATACCCTGATAAAACGCCAGGCTCTGACGTCCAGAGCTGAGCAGGCTGGTTCGCTGCCCAATAGCTTCCTCGCGACTGTAGCCGGTGATAGTGCTGAAGGCCTGATTGACCCGCAGAATACGGTTGAACTCGTCGGTGATAATCATGCCCTGCTGTGTTTCGAAAGCGGCGGCTGCGATGCGCAATTCATGTTCGTCATCGACCCGCTGGGTTATATCGCGGGCGAGTACCACCACTGCCTGCTTGCCATTGAGTTGAATATCCAGGTGCTGGGCATGGCCCTCAAGCACCTTTATGCCGTCTGCACTCTGCCGAGTGTATTCGATGAGCTGTGGACTATCGCTGGCCAGGGTCTGCCGTATAAACGCCATAAAACGCTCGGCTTCGCTTTGCGGCAATACATCGTGCACGCTTTGGCCAATACGTGCGGTCAGGACATCAGTATGCGTCTCTTTCTTGGAAGGAGTCACCTCTAGATAGAGACCGTCTTCATCCAGTACCAATAGGGTGTCAGGGATTGCCTCGGTGATTGCACGTAGGCGCGACTCTCTAAGCTGCAGGGCGAGCTCTGTTCGTTTGCGCTGCTCGATCTCTTTGAGCATCAAACCAAGTACAACCGTCGCAATTGGCATTACCAGCAGCAAGGGAATAGCCGTCTGCTCTAGGCTGGATGCCGCTTGTGCTGCAGGCAACAACAGCATATCCAAAGCCTGCATTAATAGGCCTAAGCACCAAAGCTGCCAGGGGCCGATGCTGAACATGCCGCGCAAGCAAAAATGCCGGTAAGACAGGCCCAACAGTATGGATAGGCCGATCTCAGCCAGACCATACGCCATACCGCTGCCGCCCATCCATATCCGGTAAATGCCCGCTATTAGGCCCGCGACGCCGGCTACCAGCGGCCCACTAAATAGCGCGGCCATGCTTAGAACTACGCTGCGGCCATCGAAGAATATCCCGGGCTCTGGCGAGACCGGGTTTAGCATGCCAATCACGCAAGTAGCGCCGAATAGCAGGCCTGACACCAACTGTATGGCTGTGCTGTGCTCGTCCCAGCGGCGCGTGATGAACGCATGCAGCCAGCACAATGCCAAAAGCAATGCCGCTCCATTAATAAGGTTGATAATCAAGGTGAGCCCCCCCTTAGGGCCGGCTACCTGTTGAACCGTTCAACCAGGGCGCGTAAACCACGAGATGTAGTCTCAAGCTCACTGCCACGAGCTACTGCTGCGCTAGCATTTTTAGCTGTTTTATCAACCGTCCCTGCAACGTTATTGATCTGTCGAGCAATGTCTTCAGCGACATGAGCCTGCTCTTCTGAAGCTGCTGCCATTTGCTCATTCATGCCACTGATACGTTCAACAGCCTCGCGAATGCCTTGAAGGGCCCTCTGCGCCTCTATAACTTGCTGTACGCCGTGATCTGCCTCGCGGATACCGAGCCTGGCAATGCTTACAGCCTCATCAGCACCCTTTTTAAGGGTTTCAATGATGTTTTGAATTTGTTGGGTAGACACACGGGTTTTGCTAGCCAGGGCGCGTACTTCATCTGCGACCACAGCAAAACCACGGCCCTGCTCACCAGCCCTGGCCGCTTCAATTGCAGCATTGAGGGCCAGCAGGTTGGTTTGATCAGCAATAGATTGAATCACTCCGGCAGCGGTCATAATTTGCTGTGTTTCATTGGCGAGGTTGTCCACTGCAGTGCTGATATTTGTTACCGTAACGGCCAGAAGCTGAATCGCCTCTCTAGAAGTGCCGGCGACTTTGTCACCTTGCTCTGCCAGTTCATTCGCTGTTTGCGCCTCAGTGGCGGTTTGTTGAACATGCCCCGCAACCTCACTGATTGAAGCAGCCATTTCAGTCATCGCGGCTGCCGTCATGTCCGTTTCGGCCCGCTGCTCAAGCAAGGCATGTTCAGTTTGGTTGGCGAGTAAAGAGGAATGTGCTGCTGCCTCAGCCACTTGGCTTGCTAGATCGCTCAGCCGAGTCAGAGCGGTTTTAAGGCGCGCATCCTCACTAATCAGTACCATTTCCAGCTGCGCCGAAGGGCCGTATATGTCGCTGTAAGTCAGAGCGCTAATCGGATCACTAAAAGCGTTAGGAGCGCTTTTAATGATTCGATTGAGTTGATTTCCCTCTCGCGTATATGACCACAATCCAATGGCTAGAAAGAGCATGGCGATTATTGTTTGGGCCAGCAGATTCGGCAGCGTGTTAACCACACCGATAGCTATCAGCGCCGCAATTGCGGGCAAGGTCAGCCTGCCCATAAAAGCGGCACAGTGGCGCCTTTTCGGAACGGCTTTTTTGCCAGCACGCAACCGCTCATACAGTGTTTGTGCACGCTCAATTTGCTCGCGAGTCGGCTTGACCCTGACGGACTCGTAGCCTATCAGGCGGCCATCTTCGAGAATGGGAGTGACATACGCATTGACCCAGTAATAGTCGCCATTCTTACAACGATTTTTTACGATTCCCATCCAGCTTTTACCAGCCTTCAGGTAGCTCCACATTATCCCGAAAACAGCAGGAGGCATGTCGGGATGGCGAACCAAATTGTGTGGACTACCGACCAACTCTTTACGGGAATAGCCGCTTATTTTTGTGAACTCATCATTGCAGTAGGTGATTTTACCGCTGGCATCAGTAGCTGAGATCAAGCGCTGCTGAGCGGAAAATATTTGCTCAACAGTCGTAATCGTTTGAGTCGCGCGCAAGGTCAATTCCCACAAAAAAAGTATGCAATATGACCATTATGCCATCATCAATGCTATTGCCTCAACTTTTACATGGTTAATGACAGCTGTTGAGTTGAAAGGGAATGCTATTGCATTTCATATTGGGATTTTCCTCCAAGAGAGGGTCGCGGTAGGGATGGCAGTTACCTGCCACCCCCCGCACAGATCCATACGTGCGGAACTACCGTATACGGCTCCTGCCTCGGGTATGTGACGCGAAGCGATCCTCAGGGTAAGGATGTGCATTCTTGGGACTTGGGATATAGAGGTCCTTAACCATCGGGAATCCCTCGTCGAGAGAAATCCTGTTCGCAACGATATGGACGTGCTCGTGATCCTTGTCCCTGTGCATCACAGCAATGTATTTCGTATTTTCGTTGAAGCTGAGGTCATCTAAGTATTTGCGGACTGCCATGCGCCACTGTGGGCCTGTGAGTGACTCACCGGGACGAAGAGAGAGCATGGCGTGAAAGACCGGCTTTATCGCCTTCTCGGAGTCCAGAGACATGCGCCGAAGGATCTCCACCTGGTCAAATTCACGAACCATCTCAAGTACATCATCCTCTCTGCCTGCCAGGAGCGCCGGTAGTGGGTCGTTAGAAATGCAGTTTGAATCTATCGTGACGATCTGGCTGATCTCGTGGTCGTGCTTTGTGCAGCCGAAGATGTACCGAATTCTGCCTTTGAACGAACCTGCTGACTTTGGGAAGATTTTTCCGATCATACAAGGCCACCCACATTGATCCTTGCGATGTGTTTAACCTTCTCAAGGAGCTGAGAGCCAGGCTTCTCCGCGTTGATCATTGAGGCCAAGCTCATCAATTCACGTGCGATATGAACCACGTCTGAGACGACCTTTGGCTTGACGCTATTGTTCGCCACGAAGTCCCTAATGAAGGCTCCTGCGGCCTTGTAGCCAGCCTCGGACATCTTGCTCTCAAGTGACTCCATCTCGGACTTACTCAGCCTTATAGTGATCCTGGTGTCCTTGTTTTGCTTCTCAATAGTTTTCATCTTGTCTCATCTTTTATTGTTGTTTTAGGAGAACCTTTAATACGCAACACCCGAAGGGGTGTGAGTAGCCGATTAATTGTCTGACATAGACACAACTGGCTATAAACAAGCTCTAAGATCATTATGCATATGGAGCTTTGGGTGGTTCTAGTTATTTATTAGTTATTTCTAAATTATTCTGTTGTATATCTAATGTTTCGCAAAGTGTGAATGCGAAATCGCAGTGCTAGAGTGCGAAGAGGTCTACTTTGGCAGTGGGGGAGTGTAATTTCGCAATAGGGGAGTGCGGATTCGCAGTATGTGAGTGCGAACTAATTTTGTTTCGCACTGGGCGATTGCGAGTTCGCATTAATGGTCAGTGACGGTCGCAACATACAGCCATAGATTTTAATCAAGGAAGCCAGTGATCGCGTGGTCGGTCGCTAATGCCGGTCGGTAGTGCCATGCCTGGACAGATCTTGGCGCCCGGTCGAGTCCAATCAGTCTGTCCAATAGTTAGCGTGAAAGGTACGCAAAGGGTACGAAGTGGTGAACAGAATTCGTACACGATATTCGTTTTGAACAATGAATACGGCTTATTAGATCCAATCCATCATCGGCGCAACGCTAAACCGCCGAGACAGCGCAGAGCTTGTGTTTACTGGGGCTGTAGCAAGATTCTGTATCATTTTGCTCTACGTGTTTTAGGGGGGAATCTTGGTAGTAAGGCGTACCGCTTTCGAGAGGCGACTACTTAG